>NZ_JAIHBA010000029.1:0-114163 GCF_019718735.1 Pseudomonas sp. RIT778
TGCGGTGCTCAACCCGGACAGCCTGGAAAAAATGCCGACGGTCAAAGCCTGGCTACGCCACGCCGAAGTCGCGAAAACCATGGTGCAGGACAACTGCAACTGCGCCAACGAAAAAGAAAGCATGCCGATCCTCACCGAGGAGAACGTCATCGCCCAACTGCAGCACTTGCGTACCCATCCTTCGGTAGCCTCGCGCATGGCGAACGGTCATCTGTTCATCCATGGCTGGGTCTACAACATCGAAACCAGCGAAATCAAAGCTTACGACGCGGATCAGGGTTGCTTCCTGCCGCTCGACGGCAGCCATCCGATCCCGGTGGCGACGCCCAAAGCGCGCTTCTAAATCCTCCTAAAAATCTGTGTGGTTTGACGCCGGCCGCTGTTTCAGCGGCCAGGCCTCGCCACGCCTGAAGAAAACTTCGGGAGTATCGCCATGCGTGCGGCTCAATTGAAAGCTGTGTTGCCACGGGAGCTGCTCGCTTCAGTGGTTGTGTTTCTGGTCGCCCTGCCGCTGTGCATGGGCATTGCCATTGCGTCAGGGCTGCCGCCGGCCAAAGGCCTGATCACCGGGATTATCGGCGGTCTGGTGGTGGGCTGGCTGGCGGGTTCGCCGTTACAGGTCAGCGGGCCGGCGGCGGGTCTGGCGGTGCTGGTGTTCGAGCTGGTGCGCCAGCACGGCATCGAAATGCTCGGACCGATCCTGCTGCTCGCCGGTTTCCTGCAACTGGTGGCCGGACGGCTGAAGCTCGGTTGTTGGTTCCGGGTCACGGCGCCAGCAGTGGTATACGGCATGCTGGCGGGGATCGGCGTGCTGATCGTGCTGTCACAGGTGCATGTGATGCTGGATGCCGCGCCGAAGCCCTCCGGCCTCGACAACCTCACGGCATTCCCCGGCGCGGTGGCGCAGGCGTTGCCGTCCGTTGGCTGGCAGGCCGGGTTGCTCGGGCTCGCAACCATCGCCGTGATGTGGCTGTGGGAGAAATTCCGCCCGCATTCGCTGCGCTTCATTCCGGGCGCGCTGCTCGGGGTCGGACTGGCAACCGGCGCCAGCCTGTTGTTGGCGCTGCAAGTGAAACGGGTTGAAGTGCCAGAGAATCTGGCCGAAGCCATCGACTGGCTGAAACCGGCGGATCTGCTCAGCCTGGCCGACCCGACGCTGCTGATCGCCGCGTTCGCTGTGGCCTTCATCGCCAGCGCCGAAACCCTGCTGTCCGCCGCCGCGGTGGATCGCATGCACAGCGGCCCGCGTTCGGACTTCGACCGTGAGCTGTCGGCGCAAGGCGTCGGCAACATGCTCTGCGGTCTGGTCGGCGCGCTGCCGATGACCGGGGTGATCGTGCGCAGTTCGGCCAACGTCCAGGCCGGTGCCACCACACGCTACTCGACGATTTTCCATGGCCTGTGGCTGCTGGCGTTCGTGCTGTTGCTGTCGAGCGTGTTGCAGAGCATTCCGGTGGCGAGTCTGGCGGGCGTTCTGGTCTACACCGGTTTCAAACTGGTGGATCTCAAGGCGTTCCGTGGTCTGGGGCGTTATGGCCGGATGCCGATGTTCACCTACGCCGCCACGGCGCTGGCGATCATCTTCACCGACCTGCTGACTGGTGTGCTGATCGGTTTCGGCCTGACCCTGGTGAAGCTGGCGTTCAAGGCTTCACGCCTGAAAATCAGCCTGATCGATCTGCCGCAGGACGGGGAAATGGAGTTGCGTCTGGTGGGCGCGGCAACGTTCCTCAAAGTGCCGGCACTGACGCAGGTGCTGGGCAGCATTCCGCCGGGCACCACGGTGCATGTGCCGCTCAACAATCTGAGCTACATCGACCATTCGTGTCTGGAACTGCTCGAAGAGTGGGGCCGGGCGAATGCGGCCAAGGGGGCGAAACTGTTGATCGAGTCGCGCGGGTTGAAACGGCGGCTCGAAGGGCGGATCCGCACCACCACCGGGATCGGAGCGGCGGGCTGAAAACACTTGGGGGAACAGAGCAATCTGTTCCCCCAATCGTTTGCGCCGAGATCAAGCCGCAGGCTGATCCAGCTCCAGGCCCACGCCCAAACGGCGGCTCATGCACGGCCAGCGTTTCCACGCCGCACCGGTGTCCGGGCTGCTGAGTTTCTCGCGGTAGGCTTCCACCGACTCCAGCGCAAAGCTGTCGTCGTCGAGCATGCTGTCCACCGCGTGATGCACCACTTCGTCGAGTTGGTTGGCAAATTCCTCACCGATCAACTGGTGAGCAATCAGATTGGCGACCGTCATGTCCAAGGGGATCAGTGGCTGGCCGAAATGCTTGATGTACAGGTCGTTGACCTCTTCGACAAAACGGTGCGCCAGATAGGCCTCGTCCAGCAGACTGTCCAGGCCCACGGGCGGCTGGATAAAGTATTGCTCGGCGATTTTCAGCACCGGTTTGATCTGCGACTCGATTCCCGCTTCCCTGGCGACTTCATTGGCTGCATCCAGCAGGTCTGGCACTTCGTCGATGTAGGCGGCGACAAATCGCGTCAGCACGCCGTTGGCGTCGGTTTCCGGCAACTGGATGGCCGGGTGCAGGTGTTGCAGTTGGGCTTCCAGCTGACGGGTCAGCTTTCCGGTTTCAATCTCGTGTTGTCGGGCTATGTGGATCTGCTCGCGCAATGCGGCGGTGTTCATGAAAACTCCAGGAAACAAGGCAATGAAATAGGGAAGACATAACTTAGCTGGCTTACGAAAAATGCTAAGACGCATTTGTCATAATTATTTCATCCTTGATGCAACGGCGTTATATCGGTTTGCCACCACTCGTCTGCATCCTTCTCCATTCGTGCCCTGGAACGCAAGTGCCAGCTGTTTCATTCGATTTACGTCCGCACATTGCATTTTTCAGCCGCTGTCTATACTCGCCAGTGAATGGAGTTAGCTGATGACGCCCGACTGCACCCGCAGCAAGGCCCGGCGATTCAAGTTCGTAGTCTGATGCAGCCGATCCCTTGCCGCAGGCGAAAGCCGGCGGGATAACAAGAACGATAAGGGGAACCCGCAATGATGCGACATCCACACGTCTGGATGGGCCTCCTGTTGTGGTCGATTTTCAGCCCGGCGCACGCTGCCTGGACTGTGAATATGGCGCCTGGAGCGACTGAAATCAGTCACGCAGTATTCGACCTGCACATGACCATTTTCTGGATCTGTGTGGTGATCGGGATCATCGTCTTCGGCGCCATGTTCTGGTCGATGATGGTGCACCGCCGTTCTACCGGGCAGGTCGCCGCAAAATTCCACGAAAGCACCACCGTCGAAATTCTCTGGACCGTCGTCCCGCTGCTGATCCTGGTGGCGATGGCCGTTCCGGCGACCGCGACCCTGATCAAGATGTACGACACCAGTGAGCCGGATATCGATATCCAGATCACCGGTTATCAGTGGAAGTGGCACTACAAATACCTGGGCCAGGACGTCGAGTTCTTCAGCAACCTGGCCACGCCCGCCGAGCAGATCCACAACAAGGAAACCAAGGGCGAGCACTACCTGCTGGAGGTCGACAAGCCGCTGGTGCTGCCGACCGGCGCCAAGGTGCGCTTCCTCGTGACCTCCGCCGACGTGATCCACTCCTGGTGGGTGCCGGCCTTCGCGGTCAAGCGCGATGCGATCCCGGGGTTCGTCAACGAAGCCTGGACCCGCATCGACAAGCCCGGCCTCTACCGTGGCCAGTGCGCCGAACTGTGCGGCAAGGACCACGGCTTCATGCCGATCGTGGTCGACGTCAAAGAGAAGGCCGACTACGAAAAATGGCTCGCCGAGCGCAAGGCCGAAGCGTTGCAGCTCAAGGAGCTGACCAGCAAGGAATGGACCCTCGACGAACTCAAGGAGCGCGGCGACAAGATCTACCACACCACCTGCGTCGCCTGTCACCAGGCTGAAGGCCAGGGCCTGCCGCCGATGTTCCCGGCCCTCAAGGGCTCGAAAATCGCCACCGGCCCGAAAGACGCGCACCTGAGCATTGTCTTCCACGGCAAGCCCGGCACCGCCATGGCGGCGTTCGGCAAGCAACTGTCGGAAGTCGATATCGCAGCGGTCGTGACCTACGAACGTAACGCCTGGGGCAACAACAAGGGCGACATGGTCACGCCAAAAGAAGTGCTGGAGCTGAAACAGGCGGAAAGCAAATGAGCCGGTCTATTGCGTACTTCGTGAACCGGTCGGGGCCCTGCGCCCCGGCCTGCCCAGTCCACTCACTTGAAGGAGACCGGCCATGAGCGCTGTCATCGATGACCACGGTCATGCCGACCACGACCACGCCCACGGCCCCGCCAAAGGCCTGATGCGCTGGGTGCTGACCACCAACCACAAGGACATCGGCACACTGTACCTGTGGTTTGCGTTCTGCATGTTCCTGCTCGGCGGCTCGTTCGCCATGGTGATCCGCGCCGAGCTGTTCCAGCCCGGCCTGCAGATCGTGGAGCCTGCGTTCTTCAACCAGATGACCACCATGCATGGCCTGGTGATGGTGTTCGGCGCGGTGATGCCGGCGTTCGTCGGCCTCGCCAACTGGATGATCCCGTTGATGGTCGGCGCGCCGGACATGGCCCTGCCGCGGATGAACAACTTCAGCTTCTGGCTGCTGCCGGCGGCCTTCCTGCTGCTGGTCTCGACCCTGTTCACCCCCGGTGGCGGGCCGAACTTCGGCTGGACGTTCTACGCACCGCTGTCCACCACTTATGCGCCGGAAAGCGTCACGTTCTTCATCTTCGCCATCCACCTGATGGGGATCAGTTCGATCATGGGCGCGATCAACGTGATCGCCACCATCCTCAACCTGCGCGCCCCCGGCATGACCCTGATGAAAATGCCGCTGTTCGTCTGGACCTGGCTGATCACCGCGTTCCTGCTGATCGCGGTGATGCCGGTGCTGGCCGGGTGCGTGACGATGATGCTGATGGACATCCACTTCGGCACCAGCTTCTTCAGTGCCGCCGGTGGCGGTGACCCGGTGCTGTTCCAGCATGTGTTCTGGTTCTTCGGCCACCCCGAGGTGTACATCATGATCCTGCCGGCCTTCGGTGCCGTCAGCCAGATCATCCCGACCTTCTCGCGCAAGCCGCTGTTCGGCTACACCTCGATGGTCTACGCCACAGCGAGCATCGCGTTCCTGTCGTTCATCGTCTGGGCGCACCACATGTTCGTGGTGGGCATCCCGCTGGTGGGCGAGTTGTTCTTCATGTACGCGACGATGCTGATCGCAGTGCCGACCGGGGTGAAGGTGTTCAACTGGGCCAGCACCATGTGGCAAGGCTCGATGACCTTCGAGACGCCGATGCTGTTTGCCGTGGCGTTCGTGATCCTGTTCTCGATCGGCGGTTTCTCCGGGCTGATGCTGGCCATCGCCCCGGCGGACTTCCAGTACCAGGACACCTACTTCGTGGTTGCGCACTTCCACTACGTGCTGGTGCCGGGGGCGATCTTCGGGATCTTCGCGTCGGCCTATTACTGGCTGCCGAAATGGACCGGCCACATGTACGACGAAACCCTGGGCAAGCTGCACTTCTGGCTGTCCTTCGTCGGCATGAACCTGACGTTCTTCCCGATGCACTTCGTGGGTCTCGCGGGCATGCCCCGGCGGATTCCGGACTACAACCTGCAGTTCGCCGACTTCAACATGGTCTCGTCGATCGGCGCATTCATGTTCGGTGCCACGCAGATCTTCTTCCTGTTCATCGTGATCAAGACCATCCGTGGCGGCGAACCGGCTCCGGCCAAACCGTGGGATGGCGCCGAAGGGCTGGAATGGAGCGTGCCGTCACCGGCGCCGTATCACACCTTCACCACGCCGCCGGAAGTGAAATGAACCCTGTAGCCGTTGAGGGCCGCCACCATGGCTGACTCGATTTCGATGAAGAAGCTGGTCACCCGACTGCTCGGCGTGGTGGTGGCGATGTTCGTCTTCGGTTTTGCCCTGGTGCCGATCTACGACGTGATGTGCAAGGCCTTCGGCATCAACGGCAAGACCGCCGGGCAGTACGAGGGCGAGCAGACCGTCGATGCTTCACGGCAGGTGCGGGTGCAGTTTCTGTCGACCAACACCGCCGACATGCCGTGGGATTTCTATCCCAAGCATGACGAACTGACGGCCAACCCCGGCGCGGTCAACGAGATGATCTTCATCGCCCGCAACCCCACCGACAAACCGATGAGCGCTCAAGCCGTACCGAGCATCGCGCCGAGCAATGCGGCGGCGTACTTCCACAAGACCGAATGCTTTTGCTTTACCCAGCAGGTGCTGCAGCCCGGTCAGCAGATCGAGATGCCGGTGCGTTTCATCGTTGACCGCGACATGCCCAAGGACGTGAAGCACCTGACGCTGTCCTACACGCTGTTCGATATCACCGCCCGACATCCTCCGGTGGCTGCAAACACTGGCGGTTAAGCGTGCCCGATAAGGAGAACAATAAATGGCAACTCATGAGCACTATTACGTCCCGGCCCAGAGCAAGTGGCCGATCGTGGCCACGGTGGGGATGTTCGTCACCGTGTACGGTCTGGCGACCTGGTTCAACGATCTGAAGGCTGCGCGTCCGGAATCCCACGGCCCGCTGATCTTTTTCGTCGGCGGCCTGTTGCTGGCGTACATGCTGTTCGGCTGGTTCGGCACGGTGATCAAAGAAAGCCGCGCGGGGTTGTACAGCCCGCAGCTGGACCGCTCGTTCCGCTGGGGCATGAGCTGGTTCATCTTCTCCGAGGTGATGTTCTTCGTCGCCTTCTTCGGCGCGTTGTTCTATGTACGGCACATTTCCGGCCCGGCACTGGGCGGCGAAGGCACCAAAGGCATCGCCCATATGCTCTGGCCGAACTTCCAGTTCACCTGGCCGCTGCTGCACACGCCGGATCCGAAACTGTTCCCGCCGCCCAAGGAAGTCATCAGCCCCTGGGGCCTGCCGCTGATCAACACCATCCTGCTGGTGAGTTCCAGCGTGACCATCACCATCGCCCACCACGCGCTGAAGAAAGGTCATCGCGGCGCGCTGAAACTGTGGCTGGCGATCACCGTGCTGCTGGGTTGCGCGTTCCTCGGCTTCCAGGCCGAAGAATACATCCACGCCTACCACGAACTGGGGCTGACCCTCGGCTCGGGCATCTACGGCGCGACGTTCTTCATGCTCACCGGTTTCCACGGCGCCCACGTGACCATCGGCACGATCATTCTGTTCGTGATGCTGATGCGCATCATGAAGGGCCACTTCGACAACGAACATCAGTTCGGTTTTGAAGCGGCGAGCTGGTATTGGCACTTCGTCGATGTGGTGTGGATCGGCTTGTTCATCTTCGTTTACGTGCTCTGAGGATCAGCTCACCAAGGCGCGTGCGACACCAGTTGGCCGCTGTAGAAACCCCAGGCGATCAGGCCGACGGTGACAGCGGCCAATGCCACCCGAACACTCAAGGCGATCACCAGCCGATTCGAGCTGCTGTCGTCCTTGACCAGGAAAAACAGGCCGCTGAACAGGCTGACCACCGTGGCAATCAGCATCAGGACGATGGCTGCTTTGAGCATGGGAAGAACTCCGGGGGAACAAGCGATGCAGTTGAGTATAGCGATCGCGCACACTGATTTTCTGGCACGGCCATGAAGCGCTTCCGGCCGGGCGTGGTGCCGACACTGGTAGTCGGCCTGCTGCTGCCGTTGCTGATTTCGCTGGGCTTCTGGCAACTGGGCCGGGGCGCGGAGAAAACCGCCCTGCTCGCCAGCTACGCCGAACGCCGCGCCGCCGAACCGATGGCCAGCACCGAGTTGCTGCACAGCGCCGATCCGGCGTTTCGCCGGGTGCATCTGTACGGCCAGTTCGATGCCGCCCACAGCCTGTTGCTGGACAACCGTCAGCGCAACGGCAAGGTCGGCGTCGAATTGCTGCAACCATTCCAGGATCAACGCAGCGGCCAGTGGCTGCTGGTCAATCGCGGCTGGCTGCCGTGGCCGGACCGGCGCACGGCCCCGCAATTCAACACACCGGCCGACGCCGTGAATGTCGATGCCTGGGTGTATGTCGCCCCCGGCGCCACCTTCCAGCTGCATGCCGATCCGGTCAGCAGCACCTGGCCGCAAACCGTCACTGCCGTCGAGCCCGCGAAGCTGTGGAAAACCCTCGAACGCGACGGCTTCGCCTACGAATTACGCGCCGAACCCGGTCCGGCCAGCTATCAGGCCGACTGGCCGGTGGTCGCGATGGGCCCGGAAAAACACCTCGGTTACGCCGTGCAGTGGTTCGCCATGGCCACCGCCCTGCTCGGTCTCTACCTCTATCTCGGCTGGCACAACGCAAAGGAGAAACACCATGGGAGCGGCCATGAATCCACCCAGCATGTCTGAAGCAAAAGCCCCGGCCAGTCGCCGTCGCGGACGCATCCAGCTGCTGCTGATCGTGCTCGGCGTGGTCGGTCCGATGATCCTCGCCACCGGCATGTACAAGTTGCAGTTCTGGGTGCCGGAAGGTCGCAGCTATCACGGCGAACTGATCGGCAACGGCCAGACCCGCGCCGACCTCGGCATCCAGGCCGACGAAACGCGCTGGCAGATGCTGGTCACCGCGCCGAAGGATTGCGCGGTGGACTGCCAGCAACTGGTGTACCTGGCGCGGCAGATCCAGATCGGCCTGGGCCGCGAAGCCGGGCGCGCCAGCCACGCCCTGGCCGCTGCACAACCGTTGGCTGCCGACTACGAAGCCAAGCTGACCCGCGAATATCCGCAGCTGCAACGCTACCCGCTGGACGCAGCCACCTTCAGCAAGGCCACAGGCGACAAGGCCACACCGCAGCTGTGGATCATCGATCCCCACGGCAACCTCGTGCTGCGCTACGACCCGAGCGTGAAAGGCAAGGATCTGCTCAACGACCTGCGCCACCTGCTGAAACTGTCGAACATCGGATAAGGGCATCGTCATGGCCAAACCTGGATTTCGCCTCGCGCTGTTTGCCACCCTGCTGGCGCTGATCGTGGTGCTGCTCGGCGCCTACACCCGCCTGACCCACGCCGGCCTCGGCTGTCCGGACTGGCCGGGCTGCTACGGGTTCATCAGCGTGCCGAAAAGCGAAGCCCAACTGGCCCATGCCGAACTGCATTACCCCGACTCGCCGGTGGAGGCGCATAAAGGCTGGAACGAGATGATCCACCGCTACTTCGCCGGCACCCTCGGCATGCTGATTTCGGTACTGGCCGGGCGCGCGTGGGTGAACCGCCGTCATCCGGGGCAACCGCTGAAACTGCCGCTGTTTCTGCTGGCAGTGGTGTTCGCCCAGGCCGCATTTGGCATGTGGACGGTGACACTCAAGCTCTGGCCGCAAGTGGTGACCGGGCATTTGCTCGGTGGCTTCGCGACCTTGAGCCTGCTGTTTCTGCTGACGTTAAGACTGTCCGGCGTGCTGCCGGCGCTGACCGTGCCCAAGCGTCTGCAATATTGGGCGACTGCCGGATTACTGCTGGTGATCGGCCAGATTGCGCTGGGAGGCTGGGTCAGCTCCAACTATGCGGCGGTGGCCTGCATCGACTTCCCGACCTGCCACGGCCAATGGCTGCCGCCGGCGGATTTCGCCAACGGCTTTCACCTGACCCAACACATCGGCCCCAATTACCTCGGCGGGCAACTCGACAGCGATGCACGCACGGCGATTCACCTGACCCACCGCATCGGCGCCCTGCTGGTGACGATTGTCCTGCTTGGTCTGGCCTGGCAACTGAAAGTGGTGGGCATGACGCGACTGGCCGGGCTGGTGCTGATCGCCCTCGCCGCGCAGATCACCCTTGGCATCAGCAACGTGCTGTTCCATCTGCCGCTGCCGGTGGCTGTGGCGCATAACGCCGGCGGTGCGGCGCTGCTGCTGACGATGGTGCTGGTCAACTATCACGCGCGGACCAGCCTGTTTCGGGTCAAGCAACCGATGATCGCGCGCTGGCGCCTGAGCCCGCGCAAACACTCGGCGGCGCCCATCACTATTAAAGGAGAGACGCCATGGCGATTCTGATCGGCGAACGTCCGGCGCAGGCGCTGTGGCGTGATTACCTGGAGCTGACCAAACCGAAAGTCGTGGTGCTGATGCTGATCACCTCGCTGGTTGGCATGTTCCTCGCGACCCGCGCCGGGGTGCCGTGGACGGTGCTGGTGTTCGGCAACCTCGGGATTGCGTTGTGTGCCGGTGGCGCGGCGGCAGTCAATCATGTGGTGGACCGGCGCATCGATGCGGTCATGGCCCGCACCCACAAACGGCCGCTGGCGGAGGGCCGGGTTTCGCCCACGGCAGCACTGACCTTTGCGCTGGTGCTGGCGTTGCTCGGCCAGGCCTTGTTGCTGACCTTCACCAATCCGCTGACCGCATGGCTGACCCTGGCCTCACTGCTCGGCTACGCGGTGATCTACACCGGTTTCCTCAAACGCGCGACGCCGCAGAACATCGTCATCGGCGGCCTTGCCGGCGCTGCCCCGCCGCTGCTCGGCTGGACCGCCGCCACCGGCCACGTCAGCGCCGAACCGTTGCTGCTGGTGCTGATCATCTTCGCCTGGACCCCACCGCACTTCTGGGCGCTGGCGATCCATCGCAAAGAGGAATACGCCAAGGCCGACATTCCGATGCTGCCGGTCACCCATGGCGAGCACTACACCAAGGTGCACATTCTGCTGTACACCTTCGCCCTGCTGGCGGTCAGCCTGTTGCCATACGTAATCCACATGAGCGGCCTGCTGTACCTGATCTGCGCGCTCGGTCTGGGTGCCAGGTTTCTGCAATGGGCCGTGGTGCTGTACCGTGGCACTCGGCCGCACGCGGCGATCAACACCTTCAAGTACTCTATCTGGTACTTGTTTCTGCTGTTCATCGCCCTGCTCGTAGACCACTACCTACTGTTGAACCTATGACTCGAACCCAGAAAACCGTCTTCATCCTCGTCGCCGTGATCGCGCTGATTCTCGGCCTGACCGTCAACAAAGTGCTGAGCGGCAAGGGCCAGGGCGACCCGACCGCGCTGATCGACGCCGGCATCATCCTGCTGCCGCAGAGCCGCAACCTGCCGGACGTGACGATGACCAATCAGGACGGCCAACCGGTCACGGTCAACGAGCTCAAGGGCAAGTGGAGCCTGCTGTTCTTCGGCTACACCTTCTGCCCGGACATCTGCCCGACCACCCTCGCCCAGCTGCGCCAGATCAAGAGCGAGCTGCCGAAGGATGCTGTGGATAAATTGCAGATCGTATTGGTCAGCGTCGACCCGAACCGCGACAACCCTGCGCAGTTGAAGCAGTACCTGGGCTACTTCGATCCACAGTTCATCGGTCTGACGCCGAAGTCGATCGACGAGCTGCAGAAGGTGGCGAACGCAGTGAGCATTCCGTTCATTCCGGCGGATACCAGCAAGCCGAATTACACGGTGGATCACAGTGGGAACCTGGCGGTGATCGGGCCTGATGGGACGCAGCGCGGGTTTATTCGGGCGCCGTTGAATAATGCCAAGCTGGTGGCGCAGTTGCCGGTGATGTTGAGCCGCAAGTAAAAACTGAACGCACAAAAAAGGGGACGCCACTGGCGTCCCCTTTTCTTTTTGATCGTTCCCACGCTCTGCGTGGGCACGATCAAATCAGAACGCCGGCAACACCGCGCCTTTGTACTTCTCGGTAATGAATTTCTTCACTTCCGGGCTGTGCAGCGCAGCGGCCAGTTTCTTCATGGCGTCGCTGTCCTTGTTGTCCGCGCGGGACACCAGGATGTTCACGTAAGGCGAGTCGCTGCCTTCGATGACCAGCGCATCCTTGGACGGATCGAGCTTGGCTTCCAGCGCGTAGTTGGTGTTGATCAGCGCCAGGTCGACCTGGGTCAGCACGCGCGGGATGGTCGCGGCTTCCAGTTCACGGATCTTCAGGTCTTTCGGGTTCTGGGCGATGTCCTTGACGGTCGACAGGATGTTGGTCGGATCCTTCAGGGTGATCACGCCAGCCTTGGCCAGCAGCAACAGCGCACGGCCGCCGTTGGTGGCGTCGTTCGGGATTACCACGTTGGCGCCGCTTGGCAGCTCTTCGATTTTCTTGAACTTGCTGGAGTAGGCGCCCAGCGGTTCCAGGTGCACGCCGGTCACGGAAACCAGGCTGGTGCCCTTGGCCTTGTTGAACTCATCGAGGTACGGCTGGTGCTGGAAGAAGTTGGCGTCCAGACGCTTCTCGGCCACCTGGACGTTCGGCTGTACGTAGTCGGTGAAGACCTTGACCTTCAGATCCACGCCTTCTTTGGCCAGCACAGGCTTCACGAACTCGAGGATTTCCGCGTGCGGCACCGGAGTGGCAGCAACGGTCAGGGTTTCGTCGGCGTGGGCCGAGAACGCTGCAACGGCAGCCAGGGCAACGATCAGTTTTTTCATTCAGCTAACTCCTTTTTACGGCGCCCGTCTGGCGCCTGCCAGCGAATGGCCGGCTCATGTCATTACAAAACCGGTTATTTGCGCGAGAAGTGCACGACCAGTCGGTCGCCTACCATTTGCAGCACTTGCACCAGAATCAGCAGCAACACCACGGTCACGATCATCACGTCGGTCTGGAACCGCTGATAGCCGAAACGGATCGCCAGGTCACCCAAGCCACCGGCACCGACCACACCGGCCATCGCCGTGTAGGAAACCAGTGTAATCGCCGTCACCGTAATCGCTGCGAAGATGCCCGGACGAGCTTCCGGCAGCAAGGCGTTCATGATGATCTGGCGGGTGGTCGCGCCCATCGACTGAGTCGCTTCGATGATGCCGCGATCGACTTCACGCAGGGCGGTTTCCACCAGCCGCGCGAAGAACGGGGTCGCACCCACTACCAGTGGCGGAATCGCACCGGCCACGCCCAGCGAGGTGCCGGTGATCAACACGGTGAACGGGATCATCACGATCAACAGAATGATGAACGGCAGCGAACGCAGGATGTTCACCACCAGCGACAGCAAGGCGTACACGCCTTTGGCTTCGAGCAACTGACGCGGGCTGCACAGGAACAGCAACACGCCCAGCGGCAGGCCGAGCAGCACGGTGAACAGCAGCGAACCGCCGAGCATCATCATGGTGTCGCCGGTGGCGAGCCAGATTTCGTACCAGTCGATATTGGTGAAGAAACTCATCAGGTCTTCCATTAGCGCAACACCTCCATGTGAACGTCAGCGGCGGTGAAGCGGGCGAAGGCCGCCTCCATGTCGCCACCGGTGACGGCGAGGGTCAATTGCCCGTAAGGAATGTCTTTGATGCGGTCGATGCGACCGGCCAGGATGCTGTAGTCCACACCGGTTTCCCGGGCGACGGTACCGAGCAACGGCGCGTAGGTCGCTTCGCCCTGGAAGGTCAGACGCACGATGCGGCCCGGCACGTGAGCGAAGTCATCGCGCTGCTCGCTTTCGTCGATCTGCTCGCTTTCCTGAACAAAACGCTTGGTGGTCGGGTGCTTCGGATGCAGGAACACATCGGCCACCGAACCTTGCTCGACGATCACACCGGCGTCCATCACGCCGACCTGATCGCACACGCGGCGGATCACATCCATCTCGTGGGTGATCAGGACGATGGTCAGCTTCAGCTCGCGGTTGATTTCGGCCAGCAGTTGCAGGACCGACGCCGTGGTCTGCGGGTCGAGGGCGCTGGTGGCTTCGTCGCACAACAGGATTTTCGGCTTGGTCGCCAGAGCGCGGGCGATGCCGACGCGCTGCTTCTGACCGCCGGACAGCTGTGCCGGGTACTTTTTGGCGTGATCGGACAGACCGACCCGCGCCAGCAACTCGGCCACACGCTGGTCGATCTCGGCGCGGGACAGTTCACCGGCCAGGGTCAGCGGCAGCGCGACGTTGTCGGCCACGGTCTTGGACGCCAGCAGGTTGAAGTGCTGGAAGATCATCCCGACCTGCTGACGGAAACGGCGCAGGCCGTTGGCGTCCAGCGCGGTGACTTCTTCGCCGTCGACGATGATCTTGCCGCCACTGGATTGCTCCAGGCGATTGATCAGACGCAGCAGGGTACTTTTTCCCGCACCGGAATGGCCAATCAGGCCGAACACCTGACCGTTCTCGATGGAGAAGCTGGTCGGGTGCAGCGCGGTGATGTCCTTACCGGCGACGCGGTAAGTCTTATGGACGTTTTGAAACTCGATCACGTAGCGAACCTTGTGGGGCGCGTTGGAAAAGGATCAGCGGTTAGCCGGGCGCGCATTTTAGCCTGTCCGTATAGAGGTTATTAGCATTTATTCCGCATTCAACCTTTCATTTGGCAATAACGCGATCAAAGGTCATAAAAAAGGAACGGCCAAAACCCTCATCAGTCACTAAGTAAGCGACTTGAAACTCCGGGCGCCGTGCCCGGGAACCACTCAAGAGCCTCGGCAACACCGAGGTCAAACGAGGAGTTTACGTCTGATGAGCAGCAAAAAACCTGTCCCTTCCAAAAGTGAGTTGGCCGGAACCGACACTCCGGATCGCGCCAACACCAACGCCAAACTCGACAGCCTGGAAAAATTTCGCTCCGACGCCACCGGCCAGGCCCTGCGCACCAATCAGGGCGTGAAGGTCGCGGACAACCAGAACACCCTCAAGGCCGGCGCTCGCGGGCCGTCGCTGCTGGAAGACTTCATCATGCGTGAAAAGATCACGCACTTTGACCATGAGCGGATTCCCGAGCGTATCGTCCACGCTCGCGGCACCGGCGCTCATGGTTTCTTTCAGAGCTACGAGAACCATTCGACGCTGACCAAGGCCGGTTTCCTGCAGGATCCGGGGAAGAAAACCCCGGTGTTCGTACGTTTTTCCACGGTTCAGGGGCCGCGTGGTTCCGGCGATACGGTGCGTGACGTGCGTGGTTTTGCCGTGAAGTTCTTCACCGACGAAGGCAACTTCGATCTGGTCGGCAACAACATGCCGGTATTTTTCATACAGGACGCGATCAAGTTTCCCGACTTCGTCCACGCCGTAAAACCCGAGCCGCACAACGAGATCCCCACCGGCGGCTCGGCCCACGACACCTTCTGGGACTTCGTGTCGCTGGTGCCGGAATCGGCGCACATGGTCATCTGGGCCATGTCCGACCGGGCCATCCCGAAAAGCCTGCGCAGCATGCAGGGCTTTGGCGTGCACACTTTCCGGCTGATCAACGCCGAGGGCAAATCGCGCTTCGTCAAATTCCACTGGCGCCCCACCGCCGGCACCTGTTCGCTGGTGTGGGACGAAGCGCAGAAGCTTGCGGGTAAAGACACCGACTACCATCGGCGCGATCTCTGGGAAGCCATCGAGATGGGTGATTACCCGGAATGGGAACTCGGCGTACAGGTCATCGAGGAGGAAAACGAGCACGACTTCGATTTTGACATCCTCGACCCGACCAAACTGATTCCCGAGGAAATCGTCCCGATCACGCCGCTGGGCAAGATGACCCTCAACCGCAATCCGGACAATTTCTTCGCCGAGACCGAGCAGGTCGCGTTCTGCCCCGGCCATATCGTGCCTGGGATCGACTTCTCCAATGACCCGCTGCTGCAAGGTCGGCTGTTTTCCTACACCGACACGCAGATCAGCCGACTCGGCGGGCCGAACTTCCATGAGCTGCCGATCAATCGCCCGGTCGCACCGTTCCACAACGGCCAGCGCGACGCCCAGCACCGCACGGTGATCGACAAGGGCCGCGCGTCATACGAGCCGAACTCCATCGATGGCGGCTGGCCGAAAGAAACCCCACCGGCGGCGCAGGACGGCGGGTTCGAGAGCTATCCGGAGCGTATCGACGCCAACAAGATCCGTCAGCGCAGCGAATCGTTCAGCGACCACTTTTCCCAGGCGCGGCTGTTCTTCAAGAGCATGAGCAAGCACGAGCAGGAACACATCATCTCGGCCTACAGCTTCGAACTGGGCAAGGTTGAGCGCGAGCACATTCGGGCACGGGAAGTGAACGAGATCCTGGCCAACATCGATCTGGAACTGGCCAAACGCGTGGCGCAGAACCTTGGCTTGCCGGCACCGGCCAAAGGTACGGTCGACGTACCGAAAACATCACTGGATCACTCGCCATCGCTGAGTCAGGCAAATCTGCTGCCGGAGAACATCAAGACGCGAAAAGTCGCAATCCTTGCGGCCAACGGCGTCGATGGTGCGGCCATCGATGCGATGAAGAAGGCGCTGGCGGCGGAAGGTGCGCACGCCAAATTGCTGGGCCCGACCTCGGCGCCGGTGAAGACCGCCGATGGCAAAAGCCTGGCGGTGGATGCGTCCATGGAGGGTTTGCCATCGGTAGCGTTCGACGCGGTGTTCGTGCCGGGTGGCGCGGCGTCGGTCAAGGCGTTGAGCGGTGACGGAGTGGCGTTGCATTACCTGCTGGAGGCGTACAAACACTTGAAGGCGATTGCACTGCATGGCGAGGCCAGGCAGTTGCTGGATGTGCTGAAGCTGGAGGCGGATGCGGGGTTGATCGAGGGCAAGGATATGAAGGCGCTGACCCAGCCGTTCTTTGCGGCGATCGGGCAGCATCGGGTCTGGGATAGGGAAGCCAAGGCCAAGGCGATTCCGGCCTGATAGTTTTGTAATGCCTGAAATAGTCATCGCGAGCAGGCTCGCTCCCACAGGAATCATGTTGTACCTGTGGGAGCGAGCCTGCTCGCGATTTCTTATGGCTTGCGAGGACTCAAGACTACTTGAGCAGGAACGCTGCGCAGAATCTGCTTTTTGATTTGCAGATCGAAATCCGGATCGAGCTTCTTCACGCGCTTGGTGATCAACGTCGCCAGCCACGGGTAATCATTGGTGCGCGGGGCCTGGATGCTCACCGCACAGTCGTAACTCACCACATCGGCGGCGATCGCATCCAGTTGGCGGCGAAGTTTGCGACTATCGGTGATGTTCAGCGCGACCGTGGTGCTCTCGGCGGTCGGATCGATCACCTTGGCTTTCGGCTTGGCTTCAGCGGCTTGCAGCGCTGCTTCGGCTTTCTCCAATTCGGCCTTGCGCGCTTCGGTAATCGCGCCATTGACGCCACCGGTCAGCGCCGGGGCCTTGGGCATCAGCACGCGGGCACGGGCCAGCGCGGTTGCGGCCGCATTCACATCGCCCTTCTGCAGGACGATCTGGCTGCGACGCAGATAGGCTTCGGCCAACTGACGCTGGTATTGCTCAAGGGATTGATCGTTGGGTGTTTCGGCCTGCAAGGCTGCCAGTTGGTCTTCGGCAGTGGCCAGTTCGCTGCTGGCCAGGCTTTGCTCCAGCTGTGCGATGGCCGTGGCCCGCGCATCGGGGACTTCGGCCACCGGCGGCGTGCTTTGGCAGGCGCCCAGCAGCACTGAAAAGGCCACAAGGAGCAGATAACGGGAGGCGAACGGCTTCATTCCTGCGACTCTCTATTTGCGCAAAAAACGAGCAAGTCTACACCCCTCGACGGGGCAGAACAAAACTCAGCAGAAACAGTGCGGCCGCCGTCACAACGATTGACGGGCCGGCCGGGGTGTCCTTGAACCAGGACAGCGCCAGCCCGCCACACACGGCGAGCATGCCCAGCACGCTCGCGCCCAGTGCCATCTGCTCCGGTGAACGGGCGTGACGTTGTGCCGCAGCCGCCGGGATGATCAACAGCGAAGTAATCAGCAACACACCGACGATTTTCATCGCCACGGCGATCACCACTGCGATCAGCAGCATCAGCGCCATGCGCAAACCTGCCACCGGCAGGCCTTCGACCCTGGCCAGTTCTTCGTGCACGGTGATCGCCAGCAGCGGCCGCCACAAGGTCACCAGCAACACCAGCACCGCTGCGCTGCCGCCGAGGATCCACGCCAGATCAGTCGGGCTGATCGCCAGCAGGTCGCCGAACAGGTAGGCCATCAGGTCGATCCGCACTTCATGCATGAAGCTTAGTACCACCAGCCCGAGAGAGAGCGTGCTCGGCGCAAGAATACCCAACAGCGTGTCGGACGCCAGCGGCTGACGCTGTTGCAGGGTCACCAGCAACACCGCCAACAGCAGGCAGCCGACGGTGACCGCGACGGTCGGGCTGACATCCAGCAGAAAACCCAGCGCCACGCCGAGCAGTGCGGCGTGGGACAGCGTGTCGCCAAAATAGGCCATGCGCCGCCAGACAACGAACGAGCCCAGCGGCCCCGCGACCACCGCCAGCGCCAGACCTGCAAGCAGGGCGTAGAACAGAAAATCAGCCATGCTTGCAGCTATCTCCGTGAACGTGAGGTTGGCCTGTCACAGGCCCCTTGACCACCGAACCGTGCAGGTCGTGGGCGTGGTCATGATGGTGGTGATAGATCGCCAGGCTCGGCGCATTGTTGCCGAACAGCTCGACGAAGGCCGGATCGCCACTGACCTGCTCGGGATGCCCGGAGCAGCAGACGTGACGGTTGAGGCACACCACCTGATCGGTAGTGCTCATCACCAAATGCAGATCGTGGGACACCATCAGCACGCCGCAGCCGTGACGGTCACGCAGACGGGTGATCAGGCTGTACAGCTCGGCTTGCCCGGCGACATCGACGCCTTGCACCGGCTCGTCGAGCACCAGCAGTTCCGGCTCGCGAAGCAGCGCCCGGGCCAGCAGCACACGCTGCATTTCACCGCCGGAAACGCTTTGCACCGGGCTGTCGATGACGTGCTCGGCGCCGACTTCCTTGAGTGCCGCCAGCGCACGCGGGCGATCGACGCCCGGCACCAGGCGCAGGAAGCGCAGCACCGACAACGGCAAGGTCGGATCGACGTGAAGTTTTTGCGGCATGTAGCCGACGCGCAGTTTCGGCTTGCGCCAGACGCTGCCGCTGTCGGGTTTCAACAGCCCGAGCACGGCGCGCACCAGCGTGGTCTTGCCGGCGCCGTTGGGGCCGATCAGGGTGACGATCTGCCCCGGTTCGACGCTCAGATGAATGTTGTCCAGCACGTTCTGCCCGGCAAACCGGACTGCCACCTGCTCCAGACGGATCAGCGCATCGCTCATCAAGCCCCCCGGCAACCGGAGCAGAGGCCGACCACTTCGACGGTCTGGGCCTCGACGATGAAGCCGACGTCCTTGGCGCTGTGGACGATGGCGTCGCTGATGGTTTTTTGCTCAAGTTCGATGGCGGCGTGGCATTCACGGCAGATCAGGAACTGGCCCTGGTGCGAATGTTTCGGGTGAACGCAGCCGACGAAGGCGTTCAGCGAGGAGATGCGGTGCACCAGACCGTTTTCCAGCAGGAAATCCAGCGCCCGGTACACGGTTGGCGGCGCGGCGCGGCGGCCATCCTGCTCGCTGAGCACCGCCAGAATGTCGTAGGCACCCAGCGGTTTGTGGCTCTGCCAGACCAGTTCCAGCACGCGCCGGCGCAACGCGGTCAGGCGCAGGCCTTTCTGTGCACACAGGGCATCGGCCTCGGACAGCGCGCTGTGAACGCAGTGCGAGTGGTCGTGGGGACGGCTGGCAATCGGTGTAATAGGCATGAGCGGCGACGAGTTTGGTTAGAGACGTTATTATGTTACCCGTTCTCGCCTCATTGAGTGGTCATCGTGTCCCGACTTTTTTCTGTTTTTGTCGTATTCATCACCGGTTTTCTGCTGATCGGTCCGGCTCAGGCCGAGGTCAGAGTCCTCACCAGCATCAAGCCCCTGCAACTGATTGCCGCTGCGGTGCAGGACGGCGTGGCGATTCCGGAAGTGCTGCTGCCACCGGGCGCTTCGCCGCATAACTACGCGTTGCGTCCGTCCGATGTACGCAAGGTGCAATCGGTGGACCTGCTGTACTGGATCGGCCCGGACATGGAAGGTTTCCTGCCTCGCGTGCTGAACGGTCGTACGCTGCCGAGCGTTGCCGTGCAGGATCTGCCGGGCATGAAACTGCGCCGCTTCGCTGCGGACAGCCATTCCCATGCCGAAGAAGCCGACGAACACGATCACGACCATCGCCCGGGCAGCCTCGATGCGCATTTGTGGCTATCACCGGTGAACGCACGGGTTATTGCCGACAAAATGGCCGCTGACCTGAGCGCCGCCGACCCGGCCAATGCCGAGCGCTATCAGAGCAACGCCAAAGCGTTCGATGAGCGTCTGGATGCACTGGATCAGCGTTTGAAGAAACGCCTAGCCAGTGTTGAAGGCAAACCCTACTTCGTCTTCCACGAAGCCTTCGACTACTTCGAAGACGCCTACGGCCTGAAACACACCGGCGTGTTCAGCGTCGCGGCGGAAGTGCAGCCGGGCGCCCAACATGTGGCGGCAATGCGCACGCGTTTGCAGGAAGTCGGCAAGACCTGCGTGTTCAGTGAGCCGCCGCTGCGTCCACGTCTGGCCGAGACCCTGGTGGCAGGCCTGCCGGTGAAGCTGGCGGAGCTGGATGCGTTGGGCGGGTACACGCCAGCTACAGCTCAGGGTTACGAGCAAGTGCTGGAGAAGCTGGGGAATGATCTGGCGGAATGCCTGGAATCGCTCTGATACAAAAAAACCGCAGCCTGCACAGGCTGCGGTTTTTTCTTTTACAGGGCGAAAGGTAGCGGCGTACTGACCGTCTGACGCTGCGCCAGACGCTGCTCGAACTCTTTCGGATCGTGGATCAACACGTCCTGCCCGGCGAACGATTCCGCCGCAATCAGACGCGACAGCCAGAACCGCACGCACGCCACTCGCAACATGGTCGGCCACAGCTCGGCTTCGGCTGCCGTGAACGGGCGCAGTGCCGCGTAGGCACCCAGGAACGCACGCGCACGCGGGCCGTCGATCAGGCCCTCATCGTCCGAACACCAGTCGTTCAGGGCGATCGCCACGTCATAGAGCATCGGCCCGGAGCAGGCGTTGTAGAAGTCGATCAGCCCGGTCAGGTGCGTGCCTTCGAACATCGCGTTGTCGCGGAACAGGTCGGCGTGGATGTTCGCCCGAGGCAGCGCGAGAATTTTGTCTTTCTGTCGGGTGATTTCGTCCAGCGCGGTTTGCAGCAGCGCGCGCGGCTCATCGCTCAGGTGCGAAAGAAACTGCGTGCCCTCTTCCAGCATCCAGTCCAGGCCACGATCGGTCTTGCGCTTGATCATGTTGTCGCCCTGGGTCGCCAGGTGCAGGTGCGCCTGCAACTCACCGACCTGCGCGCAATGCTGGGCGTTGGCCTGCTTGATGTGCTTGCCGGCCAGGCGCGGTTGCAGCAGCGCCGGTTTGCCTTTCAGCTCGCGCAGGGCCACGCCGTCAGTGGTGCGCAGTGCATAAGGCACCGGCAGATCGGCTTCGTGCAGGACGTCGAGCAGGTCGATGAAAAATGGCATTTCCTGCACCGGGCCGCGCTCGACCAGGGTCAGGACGAACTCGCCCTTTTCCATGCTGATGAAGAAGTTGGTGTTTTCGCTGCCGGCGGCGATCCCCTGGAAATCGAGCAGACGGCCGAGCCCGTAAGGGGCGAGAAAGGTTTCCAGCTCGGGCCGAGCCAGGGGGGTGAACACAGACATGGTTAAAAACTGCTCAGTTCTGGCGCCGCCATCAAACGGCGCCGATTAAAAGTCAGGAAACTTACTTCCAGGTAAAGATTTCCCACGACGGAATCAGCATATCCGGCTGGTCGGACCGGATGTAGTTCGCGTCCGTACCATCGGCGCGCACCAGGAAATAGGGCTTGCCGCCCTTCGGTGTGACCTTGATCGCATACACGAATCCACTCCGGCTGTATTCCTGAATGACCTTGTCGCCTTCCGTGTGCGTGCTAATGGTAACTTCCGGCTCCGACGATGGCGCATCATCCGCCGCGATCGCGGCCAGCGGTGAGACAGCAATCAGACTGACCAGCAGCAAGCGATTTAACGTACGCATGATAACCTTGTCCCTTTGTCGTCAACGGTCCCGCTATTCTAGCGCCGGGCCCGCCGAAAAGGTTGATTCTGCTCATGAGCCAAGCCCCCCTCGTCCTGGTGGACGGTTCGTCTTACCTGTACCGCGCCTTTCACGCGCTGCCACCGCTGACCACCTCCAAAGGCCTGCCGACCGGTGCGGTCAAAGGCGTGCTGAACATGCTCAAGAGCCTGCGCAAGCAGTATCCGGACAGCCCGTTCGCCGTGGTGTTCGACGCCAAGGGTGGGACATTTCGCGATGAGATGTACGCCGAATACAAAGCCAACCGCCCAAGCATGCCCGACGACATGCGCGTGCAGATCGAGCCGCTGCACCAGAGCGTGATCGCCCTCGGTTTCCCGCTGCTGTGCGTCGAAGGCGTCGAGGCCGATGACGTGATCGGCACCCTGGCCCGCAGCAGCGCGGCCGCCGATCGCCCGGTGATCATCTCCACCGGCGACAAGGACATGGCGCAACTGGTCGACGGCCACATTACCTTGGTCAACACCATGTCCGGTAGTTCGATGGACGTGGAAGGCGTGAAGGAGAAATTCGGCGTCGCTCCCGAGCAGATCATCGATTATCTGGCCCTTATGGGCGATTCTTCCGACAACATCCCCGGCGTTCCGGGCATCGGTCCGAAGACCGCTTCCGGCCTGCTGGTAGGCGTCAACGGCGGCCTGACCGAGCTGTATGCGCAGCTCGACATCGTGCCAACCCTGCCGATCCGTGGGGCCAAGACCCTGCCGGCCAAGCTCGAAGAGCACAAGGAGATGGCCTTCCTCTCCTATCAACTGGCGACCATCAAGGTCGACGTGCCGCTGGATATCGGCCTCGACGACCTACAAATGGGCCCGGAAGATTCGGCCAAACTCTACGAGCTCTACACCCTGCTGGAGTTCAAGAGCTGGATCAACGATCTGGAGCGAGACGCCAAGCGTCTGGAGCTGAGCGCTGCCGCCGAGCCTGCGCCGGCCGGCGATCTGTTCAGCGCGCCCGCCGAAGAAGAAGTGCCTGCCGCTCCGGCTGAAGCCGCGTACGAAACCATCCTCGATCAGGCGCGATTCGACGTCTGGCTGGAAAAACTGAAGAACGCCAAGCTGTTCGCCTTCGACACCGAAACCACCGGGATCGATGCGCAGCAGGCACAACTGGTCGGTCTGTCCTTCGCAGTGCAGGCCAACGAAGCGGCCTACATCCCGCTGATCCACTCCTACATCGGCGTGCCGGAGCAGCTGGATCGCGACACCGTGCTGCGCGCGCTCAAGCCGATCCTTGAAGACCCGAACAAACTCAAGGTCGGCCAGCACGCCAAGTTCGACATGAACATCCTGGCCAACTGCGCCATCGGTGGCGATCAGAACGAAGGCATCACCGTACGCGGGATCGCCTTCGACACGATGCTTGAGTCCTACGTGCTCAACTCCACCGCCACCCGTCACGACATGGACAGCCTGGCGCAGAAGTACCTGGATCACACCACCGTGAGCTTCCAGGACATCGCCGGCAAAGGCGCCAAGCAACTGACCTTCGACCAGATCGCCCTGGAACAGGCCGGCCCATACGCCGCCGAAGATGCCGACGTGACCCTGCGTCTGCACCAGACGCTGTTCGAAAAACTCAGCGCCATCCCGAGCCTGGCCAGCGTACTGACCGATATCGAGATCCCGCTGGTGCCAGTGCTGGCGCGCATCGAGCGCCAGGGCGCGTTCGTCGACGCTGAGCTGCTCGGCATCCAGAGCATTGAGCTGGGCAACAAGATGGTCGCGCTGGAGCGTGAAGCGTTCGAGATCGCCGGTGAAGAATTCAACCTCGGCTCGCCGAAGCAACTGGGCGTGATCCTCTACGAGAAACTTGGCCTGCCGGTGCTGAAGAAGACCGCCAAGGGCCAGCCATCCACCGCCGAAGAAGTGCTGGCGAAACTGGCCGAAGACGATCACCGCTTGCCGAAAGTGCTGATGGAACACCGTTCCATGAGCAAGCTGAAGAGCACCTACACCGATCGCCTGCCGGAGCAGATCAACCCGCGTACCGGGCGTATCCACACTTCGTACCATCAGGCCGTTGCGTCGACCGGTCGCCTGTCGTCGAGCGATCCGAACCTGCAGAACATCCCCGTGCGCACTGCCGAAGGCCGACGCATCCGTCAGGCCTTCGTCGCGCCGAAAGGCTACAAACTGCTGGCGGCGGACTACTCGCAGATTGAACTGCGGATCATGGCGCACCTGTCTCGCGACGAAGGCTTGATGAACGCGTTCCGCAACAATCTGGACGTGCACACCGCCACGGCGGCCGAAGTGTTCAAGGTTGAGCTGAATGAAGTGTCGTCCGACCAGCGCCGTGGCGCCAAGGCGATCAACTTCGGCCTCATCTACGGCATGGGCGCGCAGAAGCTGGGCAAGGACATCGGCGTCGACACCAAGACTGCCAAGGCCTACATCGACACCTACTTCGCGCGTTATCCGGGCGTTCGTGAATACATGGATCGCACCCGCGCCCAGGCAGCAGACCAAGGCTTTGTGGAAACGATCTTCGGTCGTCGCCTGTATCTGCCGGACATCAACTCCAACAAGCCGCAGGAACGCGCTGCCGCCGAACGTACGGCGATCAACGCGCCGATGCAGGGCACCGCAGCAGACATCATCAAGAAAGCCATGGTGGCGGTGGATAACTGGCTGAGCGCTTCCCGGCTGGACGCCAAAGTCATCCTGCAGGTGCACGACGAACTGGTGCTGGAGGTTCGCGAGGATCTGGTCGATCAGGTTCGCGAAGAAATTCGTGTGCACATGAGTGAAGCGGCAAAACTGGATGTGCCGTTGCTGGTGGAAGTGGGGGTTGGCAACAATTGGGACGAGGCGCACTGAGGCGTCTGGGACGGGGCTATGCCGCGACCGAGTGTCGCGGCAAGGGCACCGGAAAGCGCTTAGGCCTGATCGTTCTTGAGCTTATTCCAAAGTTTTTTGAAAAGATTCTGAACTAATCTTGCGACAGGGCACTCAGAGATACTGAATGGCTGGTGAAGCCCTTCGATGCTCCTATGTTGTGTTAAGTGTTGGCAGATATCTGAACCCCGCCCTAGCGGTTCGGAACTTAAACCCCGGAACTTCTCCCTCCCCATATGAAGTCCGGGGCTTTTTTTGCCCAAAAATCGGCTGTAGCGCGGTCATGCTGCGTTAAAAGCGTTACTAAAAATGCTCATTTAGGTCCCCTAAAGTCGAGCGCGACCCCGGCCGTTTTACTAACACTTTTGCCTTGCCTGACCGCACTACAGCCAATTTTCCATATTCCGATTATTCGGTCGCCGCTTCCGCGCCTTTGTCTGCCAGTTCCATCCAGCCCGCCAGCACAGTGTAGGCCTCTTCCAGGCCCATGCGTTTCGGGGCGGAGAACAGCTGGATCGTTACCAGATCGCCCCAGCCCTTACGAATTTCCGACTGCACCTTGAGCAGCGTGTTCTTGGCTGCGCCGTAGGTCAGTTTGTCGGCCTTGGTCAGCAGGATGTGCATCGGCATGCCGGCCGCGACGGCCCAGTCGAGCATCAGCAGGTCGAAGTCGGTCATTGGATGACGGATGTCCATCATCAGAATCAAACCCTTCAAACTCTCGCGGCCACCGAGGTAAGCCTCAAGGTGACGCTGCCAGTGTTGCTTGAGCGGGATCGGCACTTTTGCATAACCGTAGCCCGGGAGGTCGACCAGACGCCGTTCATCGTCTAGCTTGAAGAAGTTCAACAGCTGTGTGCGACCCGGGGTTTTCGAGGTGCGCGCCAGGCTGGCGTGAGTCAGAGTGTTCAGCGCGCTGGATTTACCGGCGTTGGAACGACCGGCGAACGCCACTTCGAAGCCTTCGTCGTCGGGGCACTGATCGACTTTGGCGGCACTGAGCATGAACGTGGACTGTTGGCACAGGCCGAGGATGGGATTCTTGAGTTGCATGGGATTTCCGATGTGGGCGGCGCCGGGATTAGGCGCGGAACGCGGTGTCGCTTCCGTTTCAGTGACGCCAGTATATAATGCCGCAGATTTTGTGTGTGCTTTGTCCCAGCGAAGGATGAAGTTCACGAGAGCGACAGACCTTGATTGCGCATTAGAACGCAGAACGCTCTCAACCCTGAAAAGGTCGTTTTATGACGAAATGGCTGCTGGCTGCCGGAGTCTTGATGCCGCTTTACAGCGCACAGGCTACACAGGATCCGGAAGCCGTGTACAACCGTGTTTGTGGAGCCTGTCATTCCGGCCAACTACCCATGGCGCCCAGAAGAGGCGATCAGGAAGCTTGGACGCCGAGGTTGGCGAAAGGTATGGAGACGCTGGTGCAACACGTGACCCAGGGTTTCAAGGCGATGCCGCCGCGTGGTTTGTGCATGGACTGCAGTGCCGAGGATTACCAGGCCCTCATCCTCTGGATGAGCGAGAGTAAGCCCGGTCCATAACTCTTAACCCTTAGCCGTAGTTGGATTAGCTGATGAACAAACTGATCGTGAGTCTGCTGTTGACCGTGGGAATCTCAGGCTTCGCCCATGCTGCCGGTGATGCAGCCGCAGGCCAGGCAAAAGCCGCCGTATGCGGCGCCTGCCATGGCCCGGATGGCAACAGCATGGCGCCAAACTTTCCAAAGCTGGCCGGACAGGGTGAACGCTACCTGACCAAGCAATTGCACGACATCAAGTCGGGCAAGCGCACCGTTCTGGAAATGACCGGCCTGCTGACCAACCTGAGCGATCAGGACCTGGCCGACATCGCCGCCTACTTCGCCAGCCAGAAAGGCAGCGTCGGCGCTGCCGATCCAAAGATCGTCGCTCGCGGTGAAGCCCTGTTCCGTGGCGGCAACCTCGAGAAAGGCCTGCCAGCCTGCACCGGCTGCCACTCGCCGAACGGCGCCGGCAACGCAGCCGCCGGCTTCCCGCACCTGGGCGGCCAACACGCTCAGTACATCGCCAAGCAACTGACCGATTTCCGCAAGGAAGAAGCCGGCCGCAGCAACGACGGCGACGCGATGACCATGCGCACCATCGCCCGCAAGCTGAGCGACGAAGACATCGCGGCAGTCTCCAGCTACATTCAGGGCCTGCACTAAGACGCGCGATTCGAGCGTTGTGTGCAATGGCCAACGCCTGCCACGTTAACGCTCGATTAATCCGTCGCAGCAAGTATAAAAAGGGTGGCTTTGGCCGCCCTTTTTTGTGGCCGCTGCCGTTACACTACAGAACTCATGCCCGCCAGGATCTGTCTGAAAACAGGTCGCGCGAGGCGACCAAAATTGTCCAGGAGTAAAGCATGCGTAATCTGATCATCAGCGCCGCCCTCGTCGCTGCCAGCCTGTTCGGCGTGACCGCCCAGGCCGCCGAAGCCCCTGCTGCCCCTTACGTCGAACTGAGCAACCCGGTACCCGTCGCCGTGCCTGGCAAGATCGAAGTGGTCGAGCTGTTCTGGTATGGCTGCCCGCATTGCTACGCGTTCGAGCCGGTGATCAATCCGTGGGTTGAAAAACTGCCGTCCGACGTCAACTTCGTGCGCATTCCTGCGATGTTCGGTGGCCCGTGGGACGCTCACGGCCAGATGTTCCTGACCCTGGAAGCAATGGGCGTCGAGCACAACGTACACGCTGCCGTATTCAACGCGATCCAGAAAGAACACAAGAAACTGACCGACAAGAACGACATGGCCGACTTCCTCGCCACTCAAGGCGTGGACAAGGACAAGTTCCTGGCGACCTTCGATTCGTTCGCCATCAAGGGGCAGATCGTGAAAGCCCGCGAACTGGCCAAGAAGTATGAAATCTCCGGCGTTCCAACCATGATCGTCAACGGTAAGTACCGCTTTGACATCGGCTCTGCCGGCGGTGCCGAACAGGCGCTGAAACTGGCTGACCAACTGGTGGCCAAAGAGCGAGCGACCAACAAGGCAGCCGCCAACTAAGCGCGGCAATCGCCATGCGCCGCTGGGGAACCGAACGCGTCGTTGGCCTGCATGATCCGCAGGTCAACGAGCATCACCTGGAATCGACGGGCCTGCCCGCAGACAGCCGTCTGCGCTTGCTCAGCTTCAATATTCAGGTCGGCATCAGCACCGAGCGCTATCGGCACTACCTGACCCGCAGCTGGCAGCATCTGCTGCCGCACCCCGGGCGCTCCACCAATCTGCAAAAGATCGGCAATCTGCTCGGCGACTTCGATCTGGTCGCCCTGCAGGAAGCCGATGGCGGCAGCCTGCGTTCAGGCTACGTCAATCAGGTCGAACACCTGGCTCAGCTCGGTGCCTTCCCCTACTGGTATCAACAACTCAATCGCAACCTTGGCCGACTGGCGCAGCACAGCAATGGCGTGCTCAGTCGCCTGCGGCCGTGGGCGATCGAAGACCATCCGCTGCCGGGTCCGAAGGGACGCGGTGCGATTCTGGTGCGCTTCGGCGAAGGCCCGGAAGCGCTGGTGGTGGTGATGATGCACCTGGCGCTCGGCGCCCGGGTGCGCAGCATGCAGCTGGCCTACATCCGCGAACTGATCGGCGGCTACAAGCATCAGGTGCTGATGGGCGACATGAACACCCACGCCAGCGATCTGCTGCAACACTCGCCGTTGCGCGACCTCGGCCTGCTGGCCCCGCAACTCGAAGCGACATTCCCCAGCTGGCGCCCCCAGCGCTGCCTGGACCATATTCTGCTCAGCCCGACCCTGACCCTGGAAAAGGTCGAAGTGCTGGCACAACCGATTTCCGATCACCTGCCGGTCGCGGTAGAGATTCGTCTGCCGGGTTCGCTCACGGCCGATGCATTGCCCGCGTTGAGCACTGCCCTTCGCGGAACCCCTGAATGAGCGACGAAGCCCAGCGCTGGAAAGAGAAATACCTCAAAAGCATCGAACAACAGGAAAAGCTCGAACGTCGATGGGACGCCCGGCTCGACCTGCTGCGCCGTGGCCTGGTGCGCAGCACCCTGGCGGCGGAAGGCACCGACCGCGTGGTCGATCAGTGCATGAAAGAGATGCGCGACGTGGTGCGCACCGATGACATGGACGCCGGCCTCGCCGCCTTGCTGCCGCGCCTGGAAAAAGCCGTGCTCGATTCCGAGCAGCGCCGGGAAACCCGGATCGAACAGGTCAGCACTGCACTGACTGCGCTGGTCACTCAGTTGCAATCCCTGCCCCTGCCCCGCGATGTGGCCCAGCCGCTGAAGAAATTCGCCAAGCAGCTGGACGGCCGGGTGAGTCAGGCAAGGGAAATGCCGCTGCTGCTCAGCGAACTCAGCGGCTTGCAGGGCAAGGCCTTGAGCCAGCTGGAGACCCCGGCAGAACCGGGACGCCCCGGATTGTTACAGCGTCTGTTCGGCAGCCGCGACAACGAGGAAACGCCTGCGACGGCGACCCAGCCTGCCGTGGCGGCACCGCCCGCACAGCCAGAGCAAGCGCCCGTCACACATGAAACCGCGCCCTTGCAGGAAGCGCCTGTCACGACCGCCGAACCGGTCGCCTCTACGGCCGTCAGCCAAGCACCGATCGCCGCCCCCGTGGCCGAACCAGCGAAAATTCCGGAGCCAACCCCCGAGTATCATGCGGAGCCGGAGGTGGTGGCCTTCGAGCCGGCCAGAATCCTCACCGAATCACCCTCCGCCCCCAGCGAGCCAGAACCCGCCGAGCCTGAACCGGAGCCGCAGGCCTTTACGCCTCCTCCGGTTTTCGCGCCGCCAGTGCCAACAGCCATCAACCCGGACGAACTGATCCACCCCGGCGATACCCCGCCGCCCGTGATCCTCGACAGCCTGCCCCTGCCCGAGCCCATCGCCCAGGCATTGGCCGCAATCGATCCCGAGCAATCCGAGCACGACATCCTCTACGCCCTGCCGGACTCGCCAGAACCATCCTACAGCTCGGTCGCCAAACACATCGAAGACACGCTGATCGGGTTGCTGGACGACCTGACCCTGCCGGAGCGCCACCGCCCGCAAGCCGAAGCCATGCGCGATCGCCTGAAAAACGGTCTGAACTGGTACGAACTGCTGCCGATCCTCGACGATCTGGCGACCTTGATGCTGGCGATTACCGACAGCGGCCAGCACGAATTCGAAGCTTATTTGCAGCAACTCAACGAACGCCTCGAAGCGTTCCAGAGCAACTTGCAGGCCGCCAGCGAAGGCCACGCCGACAACAGCTCCGCGGCGCGGGCGATGGACACGCAGATCCGCGAACAGGTCGACGGCTTGCAGAACAGCGTGCAGGAAGCGGCCGATCTGGATGATCTCAAGCAAGTGCTGGAAAACCACCTCGAAGGCCTGCTCGGCACGATGGATCAGCACCAGAAGCAGCGTGACGCCCGAGAACAGGAAGTCGCCGGACGCCTGAAAAGCCTGGCCGAGCGCGTCGCGCACATGGAGCAGGAAGCACTCGGCTATCGCGAACACCTTGAAGAGCAGCGCCAGAAAGCCCTGATCGACCCCCTCACCGGCCTGCCCAACCGCGCGGCCTGGACCGAACGGCTCGAACATGAAATCGCCCAATGGCAGCAACATGGCAACACCCTGAGCCTGGCCATGCTCGACCTCGATCACTTCAAACGGATCAACGATAACTACGGCCACCTGGCCGGCGACAAGGTGTTGAAGATCATCGCGACGGTGCTGCGCAAACGCCTGCGTGGCAGCGATTTCATTGCCCGATTTGGTGGAGAGGAATTTGTATTGCTGCTGCCGGCCACTCCGCCGGCCGTCGGCACCAAACTCCTGGAAACCCTGCGCGCTTCCATCGAAGCCTGCCCGTTTCACTTCAAGGGCGAGCGCGTCACGATCACGGTTTCCATGGGGCTGGCGGCGTTCCGGCCGGGAGAACACAGCGATCTGGTGCTCAAAAGAGCCGATCAGGCGCTTTACCGGGCGAAAAACGCAGGGCGTAACCGGGTGGAGCTGGGCTGAGGCAATTGTTCCATATTGTTTAAATCAGCCCTTTAAGCGTCGAAGCGCAAGGCGATACGTTACACTGTTGCATTATCGTCTTGCGTGTACTGCCCTCTGCCATGAAATTTTTTACCCTGCTCGCGTCGCTACTCTTACTGGCCGGTTGTGCCAGCGGCCCGCGTTTTGACACCAGCCATCCTTCGGTCAATCACGACAGTCGCGTGCAATTTGTGATCGTGCACTACACCTCCGCTTCACTCGAACGCTCATTGCAGTTGTTGACCCACGGCGAAGTCAGCAGCCATTACCTGATCGGCGACGACAAGAACGCCACCATCTACAAGCTGATGGACGAAAACCTGCGGGCCTGGCACGCCGGCGAAAGCGAATGGCAAGGCCGTACCTGGCTCAACTCCAGCTCGATCGGCATCGAGATCGTCAATCCGGGCTTCAAGGACACGCCGACCGGTCGCCTCTGGTATCCCTACAGCGAAGCCCAGGTGCAATCGCTGATCGTTCTGCTCAAGGACATCAGCAAGCGCCAGGGCATCAGCCCGCGCCACATCATCGGCCATAGCGACATCGCCCCGCTGCGCAAGCTCGACCCGGGACCGCTGTTCCCCTGGAAGCGCCTGGCGGCCGAAGGGCTGGGGCTCTGGCCCAACGAACAAGCCGTGGCACGCCAACAGGCGCAGTTCGACGCCGAGCTGCCGAGCATCACCTGGTTCCAGAGCCAACTGGCGCGCCTGGGCTACTCGACGCCGCAGACCGGGGAGCTGGATGTGGCGACCCGCCATGTGCTCGCGGCCTTCCAGATGCACTACCGCCCTACGCGCTTTGACGGCACGCCGGATGCGCAAACGGCAGCGTTGCTGCTGGTGCTGAATCAGACAAAATAATGACGCCCGCCCGACGGTCAGGGCGAAAGTGCAATCAGCAGCTATAACTCATTGGTAATTCTTCGGATATCCATGATGGTTGCTACCCGAGAGACGCTGCGTAGCTGGTTTTATCGCCCCTGGTTTCTGGCGATGATCGCGGCTGTCCTCAGTGCGAGCCTGCTGATCACCGGCGGGCTGTTCGTGGCCATGCGCCAGGTCGAACAAAGCGAGAGCCAGGAAATGAACGCCCAGGGCGAGCGGTTCCTGGCGCGTCTGGAGCAACTGTTCGGCCAGTTGCGCGAAAGCCTCGACGACCTCGAAGCCCAACCCTTGCGCAGCTGCGACGACGAAATGATCGCCACGTTGCAGCAAGTGACGTTCAACTACCGCTTCGTCTATGAAGCGGCCTACATGGACGCCACGCGGATCTGCTCCAACCGTCCGCGCCAGGAAGGCCTGTCGGTGATCCGTCCTCCGGACATCAAAGGCCCGACTTACAGCTATTGGCTGAACACCACCACCGAACCCGATGAAAACCGCGCAGCGCTGATGCTCGGGCGCGGCAACTTTCGCGTCGCCACTTCACGCGGGCATTTGACCGACATGGTCGACCTGTCGCCCGGCAGCAGCCTGCTGGTGGTGCTGGATCACGGGACCCGGGCGATTCCGGTACTCGGCGTTCCACAAGCCTGGCCACCCACTGAACCCTGGCCGCCGAAAACTCCGGATGCGCTGCAAGTCACCCAGTCGCACCTGATCTACCGCATGCCCACCGATAACCCGGAATACCAACTGGTACTGATCAGCCCGCGCTCGGGCATGCACATTCCGGAGCTTTGGTGGTGGATGGTGCCGTTCTGTCTGGTGCTCGGTGCGCTGGTAGGCGTTCTGGTGTTCTGGATCGTGCGCCAGCGCCAGTCGCTGGATGCCGAGCTGCACGGCGCGATCCGCCGGGGCGAGTTGCAGGTGCTTTATCAACCGATCTTCGATCTCGACAGCCGCAACTGCGTCGGCGCCGAAGCCCTGCTGCGCTGGCGCCGGCCGGACGGCACGCTGACCAGCCCCGATTTGTTCATCCCGATGGCCGAGAACACCGGGCAGATTCGCCAGATGACCGACTTCGTCCTGCAACGCTTGCTCGAGCAGCTCGGCCAGTTGCTGCGAGCCAATCCGCAGCTGTACATCTCGGTGAACCTGGCCGCCTGCGACGTGATGGTGCCGCGCATCGGCCAGGTCATGGCGCGGCTGCTGACCCTGCACCGGGTGGCGGCGCGGCAGATTGCTTTCGAGGTGACCGAACGCGGTCTGATCGATGTGGTGGTAGCCCGGGAAAACCTGCAAGCACTGCGGGATGTCGGGCATCAGGTGCTGATCGACGATTTCGGCACCGGCTATTGCAGCCTCGCCTACCTGCAAACCTTGCCGGTGGATTGCTTGAAGATCGACAAGGCCTTCATCGACGCCCTCGGCCATGACGCCGCCAGCAGCGGTGTCGCGCCGCACATCATTCACATGGCCCAGGCCCTGGACCTGAAGGTGATCGCCGAAGGGATCGAATATGAATCCCAGGCCGAGCTGCTGAGCAGCGAAGGGGTGAAATTCGGTCAGGGCTGGCTGTTCGCCCACGCTTTGAGCGCGGTGCAGTTCATCGAACTGATCACCCGTGGTCGGCGGCTAGCCGGCCGCCGGATTGACGACGAAGCCTAGACCGCCAGCGCCATGTAGAACTGCGTGCCCTGCCCCGGCCGTGAGTAAACACCCATCCGCCCACCGTGCAACTGGACGATTTCCTTGCACAGCGCCAGACCCAGCCCGGCCCCGCCCTTTTTCCTGCCGACTTGAACGAACGGTTCGAAGATCCGCCCTTGCTGACCGTAAGCAATCCCTTCGCCGTTGTCTTCGACGCTGATGATCACCCGCTCGCCATGGCGCCGGGCCTGCAAGCGGATCAGCCCGTCGCGCGCCGTGTGGCGCAAGGCGTTGTCGATCAGGTTGTCGAGGACTCGATCAAGCTGCGCCTGATCCGCCTGCAAGCGTGGCAGCGGGCCCTGCGCTTCGACCTGCAGGGTAACGCCCTTCTGCGCCGCCGAATCGGCGAAACGCAAACGCGCCTGTTCCAGCAGATCCTCGATGGAACACGGCGCCAGCGTGAGCTTCTGCAAACCGCTCTGATAGCGCGAGAAGTTCAGCAGATCGTTGATCAGCTGCATCAGGCGCTGCATTTCTTCATTAACCGTGTCGAGCAGATCGGACTCGCGCGACTCCTGAGGAAACTTCGCCCGCTCGCGGAACAGCCCGAACGCCATGTGCATGCCCGTGACCGGTGTGCGCAATTCGTGGGAGGCGCGCAGCACGAACTCGCTGCGCACCCGCTCGAAGGCGCGCTGTTCGGTGACGTCATGCAAGACCATCACGGCGCCGAGGATATGCCCCTGGGTATGGCTGACCGGCGTCAGGCTGTAGGTCAGCAGGCGCGATTCACCATCGACCTCGATGCTCAAGTCTTCCGGCGCGCGCTCGAGGGTGCCGCCGCGCAACACCAGTTGCAGTTGTGCATCCAGCTCCGGACGCTGAAGCGCTGTGCCCAGGCCCTCGCCGAAACGGTCGCTGTCCCAGCCCAGTTGCCGCTGGGCCACCGGGTTCAAGTGTTCCAGATGCCCCTGACGGTCGATCATCAGCAAGCCGTCATCGATGCTGTCGAGTACCGCTTGCAGGCGCTGCTGACCAGCGAGCAATTCGTCGACGTTGGTCGCCTGGTGTTCGCGCAGGGCTTCGGCCATCAGCCCGAAGCGGCGGGTCAGCAGATTGATTTCCATCGCCGAGGACACCGGCAGCGTCACTTCGAAATTGCCCTGGCCGATGTTGTCCGCCGCTTTGGCCAGCGCTTCGATCGGCGCACCAAAACGCCGGGCGATGCCTTGGGCGGTGATGAAGCCGATGATCAGCACCGCCAGCCCCACCAGCCCGAGCAGGCCGGAAATCAGCAGCGCCCGGTCACGGGCAGCGTGCTGGACAGCGTTGATGTTATCCAGCGCGTGCTTGTGCTCGGTGATCAAACCGTTACGCAGGGTGTTGAATCGTTCGCGCAAGTCGCCACTACCACTCAGGGCGGCGCCCGGATCGCGGGAGATATCGAACGCCTCAAGGAAGGTCAGGTAATCGCTCTTCGCCTGACTGAAGCCATATTGGCGATTGTCGTTTTTCTGCTCTTGGGCGATACCCTCGTCGAGCAATTCGAAATAGCGTTGTTTGGATGCTTCGAACGCCACGGGATCGGGTTTCTCGGCAAGCATCATGATCAGTTGATCGCCAAGCGTCTGCCGCAGCTTGAGCCCCAGATCGAGGGTGACGAAGTTGTTGCGGATCAGCGCCTCCTGGGTGCCGGCCATCTGCATCACGCTGACCAGCCCGAGCATCAGCCCGAGCAAGGCCACGGTGATCAGCGCGGAAATGCTCAGGAACAAGCGGGTCCGCAACTTCATCGCCAGTTTCATCGGCGGGCGCTCACAGGTTGTACTGCTTGCGCTTGCGATACAGGGTCGAGGCGTCGATCCCCAGAGTCTTGGCGGCCTGATCGAGAGTGCCGGCAGTCGCCAGTACTGCGCCGATGTGGGCCTTCTCCAGTTCGTCGAGACTCAGCGCGGCGCCAACCCGTGGCGCGTTGTTCGCCGGTTGTTCGGCCATGCCGAGGTGGCTGATTTCCACACGCTCCTGCGGGCAGATGATGCTGGCCCGCTCGACCACGTTGCGCAGCTCACGGATGTTGCCGGGCCAGCGATAACCCAACAGTGCTTCGCGAGCCTCGTCGCTGAAACCCCGGGCCGGGCGCGCGTATTCCTTCACAAAGCGAGCGAGGAAACGGTCGGCCAGGGTCAGGATGTCTTCGGCCCGCTCGCGCAGCGGCGGCAGATGCAGGGTGATGACGTTCAGGCGATAGAGCAGGTCCTCACGGAAACGCCCGTCGCGCACCATGTCTTCGAGATTGAGGTTTGTGGCGGCAAGGATCCGCACATCGGCGCGGCGGGTAACCGGATCCCCTACCCGCTCGTATTCCTTGTCCTGAATGAAGCGCAGCAACTTGGGTTGCAAAGTCAGGGGAAAATCGCCGATCTCGTCGAGAAAAAGCGTGCCGCCATCGGCTTGATTGACTCGCCCCAGCGTGCTTTCGCTGGCCCCGGTGAACGCGCCACGACTGTGACCGAACAGCTCGCTCTCCATCAGTTCGGCGGTCAGCGACGGGCAATTGATGGTCACGCAGGATTTCTTCTCGCGCTTGCTCCACCCATGAATCGCTCGGGCCAGTTCACCCTTACCGGTGCCGGACTCGCCGAGGATCAGAATGTTGGCGTCGGTGCCCGCCACTTGCCGCGCGGTTTCCAGTACGACTTTCATCGCCGGGCTGTGAGAATCGAGACCGTCCTTGGGTTTGCGGATCTCGCCTTCGAGGGCTTCCAGACGCGCCGAGAGCTGACGTACTTCAAGCTGCTTGGCGGTCGCCAGACGCAGTTGATCCGGGCTGCACGGCTTGACCAGATAATCGGCAGCGCCGGCCTGAATTGCGTCCACCGCGGTGTCGACAGCCGAATGGGCGGTGACGATCACGACCCGCATCCACGGCGCTTGAATGCGCATCTGCGCCAATACATCGAGACCGTTGTCTTCGCCCAGACGCAAATCGAGGAAGCACAGATCGAACACCTGACGTTGCAGCAGCGCGTCAGCCTGAGCCGCGCTGTTGGCGGTGGCGACGGTATAACCTTCGTCTTCGAGGCAATAACGAAAGGTTCGCAGGATGGCGGATTCATCGTCCACCAGCAGAATGCGGCCTTGGTGCTCAGTGGCTGATTCCATTTTTCCTACGCTCCATAAGTGAATGTCTTGGGTTAGTCCCGGAAAAATCGGGCAAGTTGCATGGTTGATTCTGATCGATTCCGGTCATAGCAGGGTAGCTCTCTCCTGCCCTCACGGCTAATCCGCTGATTTTGTTGATTTTTTAAACATCGCACAGTTTCAAGGCGGTTTCCTGCCTCCTTTTCTGACATCCGCACCCTGCCCTCAATTCAAAAATAATGATTTCTCCTACGAAATAATCGTGCATTACGCACGACCCTGCGCGGGCCATCGTGCAGGATGCGTCGTCAGGAATTTTCGCGCCATCTATAACTATCTGATTTTATTGGTTTTTTTTAAACAAAAAAGCTGGCATGCAGGCTGCAATACCTCTCTCAGCCCGGGCAGAAATGCACTGCCCCAACCGAATAAGAGTGAGGAACCCAGGATGACTCGCCCACGTGCCGCCCAAATGCGTATCTCGCCACTGCACTTGCAGCAGGCCCTGTTTGGCGCACTTGCGCTGTTGATCACGCTGATCGCCTGCCAGCAATACCTGCGCTGGGAGCAGAGTCAGCAACCTGAGCCCCTGATTTCCATGCAACACGCGACGCAGACGCACTTCAGCGCCGTCAGCAGCAGCCAGGCCGACAACGGCGCGATGCGCATGATGGACGTCGACCAGCCACAGCCACTGGGCGACATGCCCCGTGAAGAACGCTGGGTTTTCTGATCAACGAATCTGGGCGCCCCCGCGCCGAGACCGGCAACACCCCTAAATAGAAGCAAGGAGAATCACCATGTTGAGCTGGGCAATCACATTCCTGATCATTGCCATCATCGCTGCAGTACTGGGCTTCGGTGGTATCGCGGGCACCGCCACGGGTATCGCCAAGATTCTCTTTGTCGTGTTCCTGGTGATGTTCATCGCTTCCTTCTTCTTTGGCCGTCGCGGTCGAGGTTGAACATGAAGGGTTTAAAGACACTGGCAGCCGCCCTGCTCCTGGGCGGTAGTGCCATGGCGATGGCGGCCAATGACGGCCAGGCGCGGGTCAACGAACTGTTGAGTTCCGACCCGCAATACAGGGAAACATGGGAAGGCGTGGTGAAGAAGGAAGAACGCCTGCCGGAATGGGTGATGAACCTCTCCGGCGCGCCGGACCAACAGATGAATGCCGTGACTGAAGATGGCGATCAGTATCTGGTGGGGCCGCTCTGCGAATCGCAGGACAAATGCCTCAACCACCGCCTGATCGTCGCCTTCAGCTTCGACAAGAAACACGCTTACGCCATGCTGGTCGATGTGCCCGAAGGGCTGCCGGCGGACAAGTCGCCAACGCGACATGCCACCTACCGCTTCCTCGGCAAGCCCGACCAGGGCATGCAGGATCTGTTGATGGAAACGCTGAAGAAAGATCCGAACTGGTATTGAACATGAGGACACCTGAAAGGCTGTCCTCCATTGCACCCGCCCGAGGAAGGCCGGTGCATGACCAGGGGGCCGGGACGTTCTGACTGTTGCAGGGTCGGAGTGACCTACGGGTACAGGGAGTGCCTGCGATGAGGGCCGGGTCAGGGTAAAAGCTGCGACGCAAGTTCGCCAACCGGAGCGGTTCGACGGACTTGCGCTGAGCTTTCAACGTGACAAAACGTTGATCCAGAGCGTTCTGCTCGTCTTTTTTATCGCTCACACTGCGTGCGAAAGCATTTCGCGGTGTTTCCTCGCGACCGTATATCGAGAAAGAGTCGATCGAGTAAGTCGGACTTTTAGATTCCGAACGTAGGCTTTTTCCTAAATTTTTCGTTGAAATCACTCGTTCAAAAAATAACCAACCTACGCTGTAATGGCCGGTTCACGGCACTTATGCCTGCCGAAATGTCGTATTCGAACCGGTTGGGACGCCAGTTTCATTTAAAAAAGCTCATGCCGATTCGGCATAGGGTAGGCGTTTACGGCATTAGACGGCGCAACCTTGCATCGGAATAGTTGCGCCTTTTTTCGCCTGCCGGAGAGCCGTAAACACGCGCTTCGGGGCACCTTATACGGAGGCAGATGCACAGACTTTTCCGCTAAAGAGCGTTCCAGTTCCTGCATGTGCCTGAGTCAAACGCAAGTAAGGGTAAAGATAATGAAGAAGGCAAAGCTTAGCCTCGCCTGGCAGATCCTCATCGGTCTGGTGTTGGGGATTGCAATCGGTGCGTTGCTCAACCATTTCAGTGCCGAGAAGGCCTGGTGGATCAGCAACGTCCTGCAACCGGCAGGCGATATCTTTATCCGTCTGATCAAGATGATCGTGATCCCGATCGTCATCTCTTCCCTGATCGTCGGCATCGCCGGCGTGGGCGACGCCAAGAAGCTCGGGCGCATCGGCCTGAAGACCATCATCTACTTCGAAATCGTCACCACCATCGCCATCGTCGTCGGCCTGCTGCTGGCCAACCTGTTCCATCCGGGTGCCGGCATCGACATGAGCACCCTGGGCACTGTGGACATCTCCAAGTACCAGGCGACCGCCGCCGAAGTGCAGCATGAACACGCGTTCATCGAGACCATCCTCAACCTGATTCCGTCGAACATCTTCGCGGCCATGGCTCGCGGCGAGATGCTGCCGATCATCTTCTTCTCCGTGCTGTTCGGTCTCGGTCTGTCGAGCCTGCAGTCGGACCTGCGCGAGCCACTGGTGAAGATGTTCCAGGGCGTCTCGGAAAGCATGTTCAAAGTCACCCACATGATCATGAACTACGCCCCGATCGGCGTGTTCGCACTGATCGCGGTGACCGTGGCCAACTTCGGTTTCGCTTCGCTGCTGCCGCTGGCCAAGCTGGTGATCCTGGTTTACGTCGCCATCGCCTTCTTCGCCTTCGTCATTCTGGGCCTGATCGCCAAGATGTTCGGCTTCTCGGTGATCAAGCTGATGCGCATCTTCAAGGATGAGCTGGTGCTGGCTTACTCCACCGCTTCCTCGGAAACCGTGCTGCCACGCGTAATCGAGAAGATGGAAGCCTACGGCGCACCAAAAGCCATCTGCAGCTTCGTGGTACCGACCGGCTACTCGTTCAACCTCGACGGTTCGACCCTGTACCAGTCCATCGCGGCCATCTTCATCGCTCAGCTGTATGGCATCGACCTGTCGATCAGCCAGCAACTGCTGCTGGTCCTGACCCTGATGGTCACTTCCAAAGGTATCGCCGGCGTACCGGGCGTGTCCTTCGTGGTACTGCTGGCCACTCTGGGCAGTGTGGGTATTCCGCTGGAAGGTCTGGCCTTCATCGCCGGTGTCGACCGTGTGATGGACATGGCGCGTACCGCCCTGAACGTGATCGGCAACGCCCTGGCGGTACTGGTCATCGCCCGTTGGGAAGGCATGTACGACGACGCCAAGGGCCAGCGCTACTGGAACTCGCTGCCGCACTGGCGCAGCAAGGAAAAACTGCCGGCCGGTGACGTTTCCAACAACTGATCCCCGCTCGTAAGGCACCCTGACAAACCCCGGAGAAATCCGGGGTTTGTCGTTTCTGGCGACCCCGCTATCATTCGCCGCATCTTCCGGGGGATTTGACTGATGCTTAATGGCCTGTGGCTTGGCTTCTTCATCGTGGCAGCCGTTTCGGCGCTGGGGCAATGGCTGATCGGCGGCAACGCCGGGATCTTCGCGGCGATGGTGGAAAGCATTTTTGCCATGGCCAAGCTGTCGGTCGAAGTCATGGTGCTGCTGTTCGGCACGCTGACCCTGTGGCTGGGCTTCCTGCGGATCGCCGAGAAAGCCGGGATCGTCGAATGGCTGGCCAAAGCGCTGGGCCCGCTGTTCCTGCGGCTGATGCCGGAAGTGCCAGCGGGGCACCCGGCCATCGGCCTGATCACCCTGAACTTCGCCGCCAACGGCCTGGGCCTGGACAACGCCGCCACGCCGATCGGCCTTAAAGCGATGAAGGCGCTGCAAGAGCTCAACCCCAGCTCGACCATCGCCAGCAACGCGCAGATCCTGTTCCTGGTACTCAATGCATCGTCCCTGACCCTGCTGCCGGTGACGATCTTCATGTACCGCGCCCAACAAGGTGCGCCGGACCCGACGCTGGTGTTCCTGCCGATCCTGCTGGCCACCAGTTGCTCGACCATCGTCGGCTTCCTGTCGGTGGCGTTCATGCAGCGCCTGCGGGTCTGGGACCCGGTGGTGCTGGCTTACCTGATTCCCGGCGCGCTGATCCTCGGCGGCTTCATGGCGTTGCTCGCGACGATGTCGGCCACTGCGCTGGCGGGCCTGTCGTCGATCCTCGGCAACCTGACGCTGTTCGGCCTGATCATGCTGTTCCTGGTGATCGGCGCCTTGCGCAAGGTGAAGGTCTACGAGGCCTTTGTCGAAGGTGCGAAGGAAGGTTTCGACGTGGCCAAGAACCTGCTGCCGTATCTGGTGGCGATGCTCTGCGCGATCGGCGTATTGCGCGCGTCCGGCGCGCTGGACTTCGGCCTCGACGGTATCCGCCATCTGGTGGAGTGGGCAGGGTGGGACACGCGCTTCGTCGATGCGCTGCCGACCGCCATGGTCAAACCGTTCTCCGGCAGCGCCGCCCGGGCGATGCTGATCGAAACGATGAAGACCTCGGGCGTGGACAGCTTCCCGGCGCTGGTGGCCGCAACGATTCAGGGCAGCACCGAAACCACGTTCTACGTGCTGGCGGTGTACTTCGGCGCGGTGGGCATCCAGCGCGCCCGGCATGCCGTCGGTTGCGCGCTGCTGGCCGAACTCGCGGGCGTGCTCGGCGCTATCGGCGTCTGCTACTGGTTCTTCGGTTAAGGCTCAAGGCCGGGCAGGTGGGGCAACTTTCTGCCCTTGCTCCACCGCCCACGCCACCACCTTCGCGGTGAGGCGATCACTGGCCTGACCGAATCCGGCCACCACCGCCGGGACCTTCACATCATTGAGCGGCTGACGTTCTTCGAAGCGGCGACTGGCGAGAATCCGCTGGTCATAGCCACGCACCAGCAACGCATCGACCCGCACCACGACGCTGGCCTGCGTGCCCTGATACTCGGTCTGAAATGCCTGCAGGCTGCCGCCCAGTTCCAGGTCCGCCTGGAAATTGCTGTCGTCGGTGCTCAACAGCGATATACGCCCGTCCCGCTGGAAGCCATCCAGCAGCCGATTGCGCACCAGCACCGGCGCCGGATCGCTCCAGCGCGAGGCCTTATAAGTGCTGATCACGTCACCCTGGGGAATCACCGCGATGCCCGGCCGGTTCAGCGCTTCGCTGGCCTGCAGTTTGTTCAGACGCAGCGACCAGTGCTGAGCCGCCGCCGAACCGGCCGAAGCGGGCGCCTCTGCGGCTGGCAAGCGATAGACATCCAGCGGCTCGGACTTGGGCAGGATCGAGCACGCGCTGATCAGCGTGAAGCCGGCGAGGAGGGCGAGGCGAGTCAGCTTCATGGCGTGAACTCCTTGTTCTTGTCACTGCCCAGCAGGTAACCGCTGGGGTTGGCCTCCAGGCGTTGGGAAATGGCGCGCAGCGAGTTCAGGGTTTCACGCAGTTCGCGGATCGCCGGGGCCAGACCGTTGAGGCCCTGCATGCCGCTGTCGAGGGAGTTCTGGTTCTTGCTCAACAGGCCGTTGATGGTGGCGCTGCTCTGCTCCAGGGATTTCATCGCCTGCTCGGCGCTGCCCAAGGCCTGCTTGCCCTGATCGTTGAGCAAGCCGTTGGCGTTGCGCATCAGCGCCGACGTCTGTTCGAGCATGTTGCCGGCCTGCTTGCCGACCGTCGCCAGTTGCTGCATGGCCTGACGCAGGTCGCCGCGCTGATCGTTGATCGAACCGGTAGTCTGTTCCAGATGCTGGAGGGTTTTGCTCACGCGCTCGATGTTGTCGGCGGAGAACATCTGATTGGCATTGCTCAGCAGCGTGCTGACTCCGCTCATCAGGTCGTTGCTGTCATTGAGCAGTCGCGAGATCGGCGAGGGCGAGGCGACGATGGTCGGCAGATTTCCGTCATGGCCCTTGAGTTTCGGACTCTCTGGCGTGCCGCCGCTGAGCTGGATGATCGACGTGCCGGTGATCCCGGCCAGGGCCAGTTTGGCCTGGGTGTCTTCCTTGACCGGCGTGTCACCCGCCAGACGAATCCGCGCCAGCACCCGACGCGGGTCCTGCGGGTCGAGGCGCAGGCTGACCACATCGCCGACCTTGATCCCGCTGTACTGCACCGGGCTGCCCCGGGACAGGCCGCTGACCGCTTCGTTGAAGACGATTTCGTAATCCTTGAACTCGGTGTCGACGCTGGACTTGGCCAGCCACAGACCGAAGAGCAGGGCGCCCGCCACCACAATCACCGTGAACAGGCCGATCAATACATGATGGGCTCGGGTTTCCATGTCAGACCTCGTTGAGCTGTTTGGCGGCGTCCAGCGCCGAGCGGCCGCGAGGGCCGTGGAAGTATTCGTGAATCCACGCGTCATCGGTTTCCGAGACCACGTCGATGGGACCGGCCACCAGCACTTTCTTCTGCGCCAATACCGCGACGCGGTCGGTGATGGTGTAGAGCGTGTCGAGGTCGTGGGTCACCAGAAACACGCTCAGGCCCAGCGCGTCGCGCAGGGTCAGGATCAATTGGTCGAACTGCGCCGCGCCAATCGGATCGAGGCCGGCGGTGGGTTCGTCGAGAAACAGGATGTCCGGGTCCAGCGCCAGCGCCCGGGCCAGTGCCGCGCGCTTGATCATGCCGCCGGACAGCGAAGCCGGGTACTTGTCCGCCGCCGACAGCGGCAGCCCGGCCAGCGCCAGCTTCACCGCCGCCAGATGCTCGGCGTCGTCGCGGCTCAGACCGGCGTGTTCGATGAGGGGCAGGGCGACATTCTCGGTGACGGTCAGCGACGAGAACAGCGCGCCTTTCTGGAACAGCACACCGAAACGCCGCTCGATCAGCGAACGCTCATGCTCCGGCAGGCTCGGCAGGTTCTGGCCGAACACCTTGACCATGCCTTCACTGGGCCGGCGCAAGCCGACGATGCTGCGCAGCAACACCGATTTGCCGCTGCCGGAGCCGCCGACCACGGCCAGGATCTCGCCTTTGTACAAGTCGAGGTCGAGGTTCTCGTGCACGCTCTGGCTGCCGAAGCGATTGCACAGGCCACGGACTTCGATCACCGCCTCGGAGGGCGCGCGGGGTAGACGACTCACCAGCCCATCTCCATGAAAAACAGCGCGGCGACCGCATCGAGCACGATCACCACGAAAATCGATTGCACCACGCTTGAGGTGGTGTGGGCGCCAACGGATTCGGCGCTGCCGCTGACCTTGAAGCCTTCCAGACAGCCGATGGCGGCGATCAGAAACGCGAAGATCGGGGCTTTGACCAGGCCCACCAGGAAATGTTGAATCCCTATGTCGCTTTGCAGCAGCGACAGGAACATCGCCGGCGAGATATCCAGCGACACCGCACAAACCACAGCACCGCCGACGATCCCGCAGATCATCGCCAGAAACGTCAGCATCGGCAGCGCCACCAACAACGCCAGCACCCGCGGCACTACCAGCAATTCCATGGGGTCGAGGCCGAGGGTGCGAATCGCGTCGATTTCCTCGTTGGCCTTCATCGAGCCGATCTGCGCGGTAAAGGCACTGGCGGTGCGGCCGGCCATCAGGATCGCCGTGAGCAACACGCCGAACTCGCGCAGGAAGGCGAAGCCCACCAGATCCACGGTGAACACGCTGGCGCCGAAACTGGCCAGCACCGTCGCCCCGAGGAACGCCACCACTGCGCCCACCAGAAAGGTCAGCAACGCGACGATGGGCGCGGCGTCGAGGCCAGTCTGTTCGATGTGCGCAATCATCGGCGTGATACGCCAGCGCTTGGGCCGGAACAGGCTGCGGGCGATGGTTTCGAGGATCAGGCCGACGAAGCCGAGCAATTGCAGGGTGTCTTGCCAGACCGTGTCGACGGCCCGGCCGATGCGGGTCAGCAATTGCACGCTGACGCTGATTTCCGGTTCCTTGATCGGTACGCAGAAGTCGGTCAGCGAGCGATACACGGTTTGCAGCAAGGCGCGGTCGGCGCTGGAAATCGTGCAGTCGGGGTGTTCGGCGGATTTGCCCAGCCGCTCCGAGCCGAGCAGTTCCACCAGCAGAGACGCGCCGGCGGTGTCGAGGGCGCCGAGGCCGTTGAGGTCGATAGGGGTGTTGGCGTCGTACTGGCCGTGGAGCGTTTCGCTCAGTTGCTTGAGGTCGGCGTAGTGGGCAAGCGTCCAGTCCCCGGTCACCCGCAGGCGGGCAGGGGTGATCGAGGTGTCCAGGCGGGCACTGCCGGTCATTGGGCTGCTGGTCATAAGCTCCGTGCTTGTTCGGCTGAATACGCTGGCATACGTAATAGCACGAACACGGTTACTTTTCTTTGGTCGGTGTGCTGTCCGTGACCTCGAAGCGCAGCACGCCGATTACCTGACCGTCCTCGGTCAACACCCGCACCTGCCATTTGCCCGCCGGGTTGCCGGGGAAGTTCTGCTTGTGGGTCCAGGCCCGGTAGCCTTCCTTGCGCCCGCCGTGGATGTCGAGAGCGATGCGGTCGACCTCTTTGCCGTTGAACTGCCACACGTGATAGATCCGCTCATCAAGCCCGCGCGGTGCGTTGATCGCGGTGTAGGCATAGAGCCCGCCGCCACGGATCTGCTCGGCGCTGACTTCCTTGAGGCTGGCGCCCGGAACCCGGTCCTGCACCTGGGTGCTGATCGCCACGTCGGTCATCCACAGCGTTGCCGGCGGCACCCACGAACGCAGAACCCAGCCCACGCCACCGATGCCGACCGTGATACACAGGATCGCCAAGGCATTGCGCACGGTGCGGATCGGGAAGATCGACGCCAGGCTCGGGAACGACAACACCACTGCAATCCCCAGCGCCCATTTGAAGCTTTGCGAGGTGGTCAGGTGCATGATCACCGGCAGCGCGGTGAGCAGGGCGGCGAACAGGGTCAGGGTATGCAGCGCAAGGAACGCCCAGCGTCGTGACGCCAGCCATTTGTAGTAGAGCGGGTCGACGATCGAGATCAGCGCCGCAATGCACAGCAGCCCGGTGAAAAACAGCTGGCCGCTGTTCCAGGTGGTGGTGATGAAGAAGAACGGCAGGACGAAAAACAGGCTTTCCTGGTGGATCATCTGCGTCGCGTAACGCAGCAGCGGCTGGGGGATTTCCCGTTTGAAGATCCGCGTGAACAGTTTGGTCAGGCTGTTTTCCAGCATCAGCCAGATCCAGCTCAGCAGCATGATCGTGGTGATCCAGCTCGCCAGCCCCTGTTGCCGGTCGACCAGAATGAAGCTGCCGACCCCGGAGATGAAACCGCCGAGCGCAATGACCCCGGGGTAGCGCTTCATCAGTTCGAGAATGCGCTGGATCAGAAGGGTCAATTTAGACATTTGGGCGGTTCACGACAGTCGAGGAAAAAACCCCGACAGAGTACCGCCCGCCGGGCCGTGTGGCGAGGCTGCCGGTCAGTCTGGATGCACGGATTTGCGCCGATGCAGGCGCCAGCCGAGCAGGATCAGCACCAGCACGCCCAATCCGCCCGCCAGCAGCCACAACACCTGATCGTCGCTGAGCAGCGGTTTCTCGATCCGCAGATAGCCCGGTTGCAGCAGCAACTCGCGCATGGCCTTGTTCGCCGCCTCCAACGTCACGCCTTGCAGCTCCCGCGCAGGATCAGCGAAGCGCCCATCTTCGTAGTCGCCCAACGCGCTCCAGTAATAGTCGGCCATGGCGCTGATGCCTTGCACGGCCCAGGCTTGATGAGCGATGGCGGCTTGTTTCAAGCGATTGAAGGTGTCGGCGTCGAGGCCGTTTTTCAGCAGGTCGGCCTTGAGGTCTTCCAGCACTTGTTCGGCTTCGGCAATGTCGCCGCGATCCAGGTCGGCGTTGAGGCTCATGAAACCCACGCCGCCGAACACTTCGCGCTCGGCCCACGGCCCGTAGGACAAACCGTGGTTCAGGCGCAATTGGCGATACAGCGCCCACTCCAGATATTCCTTGAGCAGGTCGAAGGTTTCGTCGTACTGATCGTCCAGCACCGGCTCCGGCACCAGCCAGTGCAGCTTGGCGCTGTTGCCGATGAAGCCGCGAGTGATCGTGCGTTCGTGAGCGGCGCTGGCGCGGATGTCCGGCAATGGACGATGTTCGCTCGGGTCGACCGCTTCCAGCGCGCCCCATGCCCGTTCCAGATAGGCCGGCAGCAGTTTGTCGAGGTCGCCGACGACGATCAGGGTCATGTTGTTCGGTGCGTACCAGGCCTTGCGCACCTTCTCCAGCTGTTCGCGGGTCAGGCCATCGACCTCGGCCCGCTGCGGGCATTTGAGGCCCAGTTCGACCGCCAGTTGGTTGCTCGCGGTGTGGCCCAGATCCTGCCGATCGAGAAAGCGTTGCAGACGGGTGTAATGACCGCCGTCCTCACGCTCGACCACTCGCTTGGCGGCGTTGATCGCGTTGTCGTCGAAGCGGGTCTGGGTCAGCAGGTCCAGCAGCAGGTCGAGGACCTTGCGCTGGTTTTTCGCCGGGGCTTCGATGACGAACGTGGTGTCGGCGTTGCTGGTGAAGGCGTTCCAGTCGCCGCCGAGGGCTTGCATGCGTTCTTCGAGGCCACCTTCGCCGGTGGCATCGATGCCGCTGAACAGCAAGTGTTCGAGCAGGTGCGGCAGCTCTTTTTCATTGCAGTCGAAATCGTCCAGACCGACGCCGATCACCAAGCGGATCGCCACGTGCCCACGCTCGGTGCCGGGCTTGAGCAGCAATTGCAGGCCGTTGGGCAGCGCATAGCCTTCGACCTGAAAACGATCCAGGGCGAAAGCGGGCAGGGAACCGAGCAACAGACAGGCGAACAACAGGCAACGCATAACGAGCTTCCATACGGCTGAATTGGAGATCCGTGTCGTCAGTCAGATCGCTTTCGCGAGCAAGCTCGCTCCCACAAAGGAATGCATTTCAAATGTGGGAGCGAGCTTGCTCGCGAAGGCGCCCTGGAGACTGAACTCTGAGTTACTGACTGACCACAACCCCAGACGTTCAAGGCGAATGCGTGATGTCCGCCATATCGTCTGCCGCCAGCGCGCCGGTATCGGAAGTTTCCAGCACCACATAGGCGCTGCTGCAGAACAGCGAGTTCAGGCGTTTCATGTCGGCAATCAACTCCAGGTGCAACGAACTGGTCTCGATACTCTGTACGATCTTACGTTGCAACCGGCTGACATGGGCGTGGGCCAGACGCCGTTCCTGTGCGCGAAAGCGACGTTTCTCACGCAGCAACTGGCGGGCGCTTTCCTTGTCGCCGCTGAGGAACACCGACAGCCCCAGCCGCAGGTTGGCGATCAATTGCTGGTGCAGGCCGGCCAGCTCTTCCAGCCCGTCTTCGGAAAACGACCGGCGTTGCGAAGTCTTCTGCTGCTGCACTTTGCGCAACATGCGTTCGATCAGGTCGCTGGCGAGTTTGAGGTTGATCGCCAGCTCGATGATTTCCGCCCAGCGCCGACTATCCTGTTCGCCAAGATCTTCGCGGGGCATCTGCGCCAGGTACAGCTTGATCGCGCTGTACAGCGCTTCGACGTCATCGGTCAGCTTGCGCATTTCCTGGGTGACGGCGGTCTGTTTGCCGCGCAGCACGTCGAGGGTCGCGTCGAGCATGTTGTCGATCAGATCGCCCATGCGCAGGGTTTCCCGGGCGGCGTTGGCCAGTGCCAGGCTCGGCGTGACCAGGGCGGTGGCGTCGAGGTGACGCGGCTTGGCGGTGCCGTTGACCTCCGGACGCTCCGGCAGCAGCCAGGCGCACAGCCGCGCCATCGGCCCGACGCTCGGCAGCAGGATCAGGCAGCGGGCGGTGTTGTAGAGCAGGTGGAAACCGATGACCATTTCCTGCGGGCTGAAATCCAGGCTGTCGATCCAGTGCACCAGCGGGTCGAGTACCGGAATGATCAGCAGCAGCCCGATCAGTTTGTACAGCAGGCTGCCCAGCGCCACCTGCCGGCCGGCGGCGTTCTGCATGCTGGTGCTCATGAACGCCAGCACGCCGCTGCCGATGTTGGCACCGATCACCAGACCGATCGCCACCGGCAGACTGATCACCGCAGCGCCGGCGAGCGTGGCGGTCAGCAGCACGGCCGCCAGACTGGAGTAGGAAATCATCGCGAACAGCGCGCCGACCAGGGCGTCGAGCAAGATATCGCCGGTCAGCGACGCGAAAATCACCTTCACCCCTTGGGCATGGGTGATCGGCGCAGCGGCCTCGACGATCAGTTGCAGCGCCAGGATGATCAGCCCCAACCCGATGGCCACACGGCCCATCTGCCCGAGTCGGGTCTGTTTGCGCGACAGAAAGAAAATCACCCCGAGGAAAATCAGCAGCGGCGACAGCCACGACAGGTCGAACGTCAGCACCCGCGCCATCAGCGCCGTACCGACGTCGGCGCCAAGCATGGTCGCCAGGGCCGGGGTCAACGCCATCAGGCCCTGACCGACAAAGGACGTCACGAGCATGGCGGTGGCGTTGCTGCTCTGCACCATCGCGGTGACGAGGATGCCGGCGACAAAGGCCAGCCAGCGTTTGGACATGTTCTGGCCGATCACGTGGCGCAGATTGGTGCCGTACACCCGCAGGATGCCGGTTCGAACGATGTGCGTGCCCCAGATCAGCAGGGCCACGGCAGAGAGCAGATTGAGCAGGGTGAGCATGCAGACCCCCTGTAATAGCAGCGCCCCAGAGGGGCAAGTTGACGGTACCGCGCAACTTCTACGTTCTGATACTTAAGCTGTAGTTGGCTAACGGTCTGGGCGCCAGCATTGCACAGCTAAAGCGGGGATTGAAACAAAAGTGTCATGAAAACAGGTTCATGCAGCCATGAAAAAAGGGCCCGAAGGCCCCTTTTTCTGTTCACTGCGTTCGGGTTACTGACCCGGAATATCCTTGCGCAGTTTCACCGGATCCTGCTGTTTGCGTTTTTTCGCGATGGCGGTGCGCATCTTGATGTTGATCGCTTCGACCGCCAGCGAGAACGCCATGGCGAAGTAGACGTAGCCTTTCGGTACGTGCACGTCGAACGACTCGGCAATCAGCACGGTGCCGACCACCAGCAGGAACGACAGCGCGAGCATTTTCAGCGACGGGTGCTTGTCGATGAACTCGCTGATCTTGCCCGAGGCCAGCATCATCACCAGTACCGCAACGATGATCGCCGCGACCATTACCGGAACGTGGGACACCATGCCGACGGCGGTGATCACCGAGTCCAGCGAGAACACGATGTCGATGATCGCGATCTGGATGATGGTGTAGAGGAAATTGCCGCCCTTGCCGCCGGGCGTCTCGTCGCTTTCGTCTTCACCTTCCAGTGCGTGGTACATCTCCTGGGAGCTTTTCCACAGCAGGAACAGGCCACCGAAGAACAGGATCAGGTCGCGACCGGAAATGCCCTGGCCGAACACTTCGAACAGGTCGGCGGTGAGGCGCATGACCCAGGTGATCGACAGCAGCAACAGGATCCGCGTGATCATGGCCAGGCCAAGACCGAAGATCCGGGTGCGCTGCTGCATGTGTTTGGGCATGCGGCTGACCAGGATCGAAATCATGATGATGTTATCGATGCCCAGAACGATTTCCAGGGCGGTCAGGGTGAAGAAGGCAACCCAGATCTCAGGGTTGGTCAGCCATTCCATGTGTATTCCTTTGAGCGAGTGTTAAACCAGGACGCCAGCAATCAGCTGGCGTCCTGGTGAGTTTGGTGCCGTTACAACGTGCTGAACAGCGGGAAAGTCCCCAACAGCAAGGCTGCGACCAGTATGCACAGGCAGACCAGCACTGCCCACTTCAGGGTGAAACGCTGGTGATCGCCGAACTCGATCCCCGCCAGTGCCACCAGCAGGTACGTCGACGGCACCAGTGGGCTCAGCAGGTGAACCGGCTGACCGACGATCGAGGCACGGGCCATTTCCACCGCGGTGATGCCGTAATGGCTGGCCGCTTCGGACAACACCGGCAACACACCGTAGTAGAACGCGTCGTTCGACATGAAGAACGTGAACGGCATGCTCACCAGCGCCGTGATCACCGCCAGGTACGGGCCGAGGAAATCAGGGATCACTGCCAGCAGGCTTTTCGACATGGCATCGACCATGCCGGTGCCCGACAGGATACCGGTGAAAATGCCCGCCGCGAAGATCAGACTGACCACCGACAGCACGCTGCCGGCGTGGGCGGCGACACGATCCTTCTGCATTTGCAGGCAAGGGTAGTTGACGATCATGGCAATACTGAACGCCACCATGAACAGCACCGGCAGCGGCAGCAGGCCGGCGATCAGGGTGCACATCAGGGCCAGGGTCAGCAGGCCGTTGAACCAGATCAGTTTCGGACGGCGGGCATCCGGGAATTGCGAGACGCTGATTTCGCTGTGATCGATTTCGTCGCCGATCAGGTGCAGCTCACCCAGACGCGCACGCTCACGTTTGCCGTAGAAGTAGGCAATGATCAGGATCGCCACCACACCGGCAGCCATCGCCGGGATCATCGGTACGAAAATGTCCGACGGGTCCACGTGCAGCGCACTGGCGGCACGGGCGGTCGGGCCACCCCACGGGGTCATGTTCATCACGCCGCCGGCGAGGATGATCAGACCGGCCATGATCCGCGGGCTCATGCCGATGCGACTGTAAAGCGGCAGCATGGCGGCCACGCAGATCATGTAAGTGGTCGCGCCGTCACCATCGAGGGAAACGACGAGCGCCAGTACGGCGGTGCCGACCGAAACCTTCAGCGGGTCGCCCTTGACCAGTTTGAGGATCTTGCGCACGGCCGGGTCGAACAGGCCGGAGTCGATCATCAGGGCGAAATACAGAATCGCGAACATCAGCATCACGCCGGTCGGCGCAAGCTTGGTAATACCTTCGAGCATCATCGGGCCGATCTTCGGGGCGAAACCACCGAACAGGGCGAACAGGATCGGGATGATGATCAGAGCGATCAGCGCAGACAGGCGCTTGGTCATGATCAGGAACATGAACGTGATGACCATGGCGAAGCCAAGGAAAGTCAGCATGGGAATACTCCAGGCGTAGCGCGGCTAGGTAAGTGAGCGGATCGGGTTGGATCAGCGCAGAACGGGAAGCACGAGGCGTACGGGCGGAGTTGCAGCGAGGAGGCGGGTTACAGAGGACATCAGAATCACCATTGTTGTTGTTAATTGGGCCTGTCGTGCGAGCAATCACACGCGTTGGCCAACCGGTCTGTTGCCGGCAGTGGGGGCGATCCTAATCGGGGAACCTTTCAGCTACCTTTCGCACAAGAAAGCTTTGAGCGAACGGCCAACCGGCCGTCGGATGCGGGCTAGAGTCAATGAACACGGGAAGCGGAGGGCAGGGCGATGACTGAGTTGCACGGCGGTGGCTGCCATTGCGGACATATCCGCTATCAGTTCAGCGGAGCGTTGCACGACATCGCCCACTGTCATTGTTCGATCTGTCGAAAGGTCAGCGGCGGCATCGTCACCACCTGGATCACGCTACCGGCGGCGAACTTCCAGTGGCTGGCCGGGACGCCTTCGCGCTATGACTCATCGACCAGTTGCGCTCGGTTTTTCTGTCCGAACTGCGGTGCACAACTGGCGCTGGTGACGTTGCTCAGCCCCGAGAGCATCGATCTGACGATTGCCACACTGGATCACCCGGAGCAGGCCGCCGCCGAGCGGCATATCTGGACCGACAGCCAGTTGCCGTGGCTGCACCTGGACGAGCATCTGCCGGGCGAACCCGAAGAAACCATCTGATTAAAAAATAGACAGGTCCAGCGGCCGCATCGCGCCCATCCAGATCGCATGTTCGGTGTGATCGAGCAAGTCATCGCCGGTATCCGGGTGCAGGAATACCACCAAACCTTTGCGATTGAGCGCCAGCCACGGCAACACCTCGCCGATCAGCTCCGGGTCAAAGGCCAGCTGGCAGCTCCAGTCCGGGTGCGGGCCGACCGGACGTTCATGCACGCGGCCCATCTTCAATGGGAATAATTGCGCGGCCTGCTCACACAGCACCCGCGCCTGTTCGATCGTGCTGGCGTCGTAATAAACGTGGGCGTGATAACCCTTGATCGTCTGCATCGCAAACCCTCTGAATCGGTTCGAACCCTCGGCGTTGCCCGTATGTCACACGCCATACAAGGGAAAACAAAAGGGACCTCAGCCATGAAAAATGCCGAAACCCCGGCGGTGAAAGTGGTGCTCTATGGTGCCATGAGTAGCCTGGGCAGTGCGTTGATGGCTGAACTGCTGCGCCGCCAGCACGAAGTCATCGCGATCCTCGACGATCTGACGGCGCTCGCGCCACGGCCGGGGCTGCGCACCAAAAGCGGCGATCTGCTCGATGCCGAGCGGGTCAATCAGAGCGTGGCCGGCAGCTCGGCGGTGATCTGCCTGCTGAATGCGCCCGGCTTGCCGCTGAGCAGCGATCATGTCGAGAAATCCTTGGTACTGGGGCCGGTGGAACAGGTGCTGGCGGTGGATGCATTGATCGACGGGTTGCAGGCGGCGAACATCTCGCGGCTGTTTGTCATCGGCGAATTCGAAGCACTGGACGATCCGGAAAACGCCGACCCGCTGCAACGCCACGCCGCCGAAGAAGTGCGCGAAGCCCTGCAAAGCAGCCCGCTGCACTGGACGCTGGTGAACGCACCGCGCAGCGTCGCCGGGCTGACGATCGAACATTTCAGTCAGGTCGGCCGAACGCTGGAACCGGGTCTGGCCGAACCGCTGGAGCGCCTGAACCGGGTGGCGGTGGGAATTGCCGACGAGCTGCGGCTGAATTTGCATCTGCGTCAGCACGTGGATTTCGTCGCCGCCTCTTGATCCATTACACAGCAATCGAAGGCAACGGCAATCCAGCCAAGGACTCGGCGCTGCTGGCTTGTTCGGCCATCAGCCAATCCACGAACGTCTGGATCAGCGCGCCCCGGCGTTTGCGCTGCGGCAGCACCACGTAATAACCGAGGCGCGACAGGGTGGTCTCAGCGATCGGCCGGCACAACAGCCCCTGGGTGAGCAAGTTATCCACAAGGTGCCGCCAGCCAATTGCCACGCCCTGACCGCCAATCGCCGCTTGAATCAACAAAGTGTAATTGTCGAAGCGCAACTGGCCCGGGGCCGGCGGCGTACTGATGTTCAGCGCGCGGAACAGACCGCTCCAGTCGAACCAGTTACTGCTGTTTTCCCCGCGCAGGTGCAGCAGCGGAAATTCCATAAGTGCCTGGGCCGGCAAGGGCAGGGGGCGATCCTTGAGCAATTGCGGGCTACACACCGGAAACACTTCTTCGCTGAACAACCAGTGACTTTCGCCCTGTTTGAAGCGACCGTCGCCGAACAGCACGGCAACGTCGATATCCGGGCGCAGCATGTTGTGATTGCGCTCGCTGGTGACCAGGCTCACGTCCACCTGTGGATAAGCTTCATGAAAGCGGTGCAGACGCGGCATCAGCCAATACGCGGCGAAGGCGAAATCAGTGGCAACCTGCAGCACTTCATGTTGCTGCTGCGTGCTGATCGCGCTCAATCCTGCGTCGATATTCTGCAAACCGAGGGTAACCTGCTCGAACAGGATCGAGCCGACCTCGGTCAGTTCGATGCCCCGGTAGATCCGGTCGAACAGCCGCGTGCCGAGTTGCTCTTCCAGGCGTTTGATCTGCTGACTGATCGCCGGTTGCGTCGTGCCGAGCTCAACCGCCGCAGCGGTAAAACTGCGATGACGGGCCGCCGCCTCGAAGGCGCGCAGCAGGTCCAGCGACAGATCACCGAGGGCTTCATACATAAGCTGTGCTTATCCTAGTCATTGTCCGGCGCGGGCTTTACCGGATATTGCGTGGAATCCATGCTCGATCGCAGCAATGTCGCATAAATATTCACTATGGAATGCCGCGATCACATGAAGCGCAAGAACATTCTTTTCATCATGGCCGATCAAATGGCCGCGCCAATGTTGCCGTTCTACGGCCCGTCGCCGATCAAACTGCCGAACCTCAGCCGCCTCGCCGAACAAGGCGTGGTGTTCGATGCCGCCTACTGCAACAGCCCGCTGTGCGCACCCTCGCGTTTCACCCTGGTCAGCGGCCAGTTGCCGAGCAAAATTGGCGCCTACGACAACGCCGCTGATTTCCCCGCCGACATTCCAACTTACGCCCATTACCTGCGCCGCCTCGGTTACCGCACTGCGCTGTCGGGCAAGATGCATTTTTGCGGCCCCGATCAACTGCACGGTTACGAAGAGCGCCTGACCAGCGACATCTATCCGGCCGACTACGGCTGGGCGGTGAACTGGGACGAACCCGACGTGCGACCGAGCTGGTATCACAACATGTCTTCGGTGTTGCAGGCCGGGCCGTGTGTGCGCACCAACCAGCTCGACTTCGACGAAGAAGTGGTGTTCAAGGCTCAGCAATACCTGTTCGACCATATTCGCGAGGACGGCGACCAGCCGTTCTGCCTGACCGTGTCGATGACTCACCCTCACGACCCGTACACGATTCCCAAGGCGTTCTGGGATTTGTATGACGATGCGGATATCCCGCTTCCGACGACGCCGGATCAGCATTCACTCGATCCGCACTCCCAGCGTTTGCTCAAGGTCTACGACCTGTGGGACAAGCCGCTGCCTGTGGATAAAATCCGCGACGCACGCCGCGCGTACTTCGGTGCATGCAGTTATATCGACGCCAACGTCGGCAAACTCCTGCAAACCCTCGAAGATTGTGGGCTGATGGACGACACCGTCATCGTTTTCTCCGGTGACCATGGCGACATGCTCGGCGAGAAGGGCCTCTGGTACAAAATGCACTGGTACGAAATGGCCGCGCGAGTGCCCCTGTTGATAAGTGCACCCGGTCAGTTCAAATCGGGCCGTGTCAGCTCTGCCGTCTCCACCGCCGACCTGTTGCCGACATTCGTCGAACTGGCCGGGGGCAATCTGGAACCGAATCTGCCGCTGGATGGCCGCTCGCTGGTGTCGCACCTGCAAGGGCAGGGCGGTCACGACGAAGTGTTCGGCGAATACATGGCCGAGGGCACTGTCAGCCCGCTGATGATGATCCGCCGTGGCGCCTTCAAATTTATCTACAGCGAAACCGACCCTTGCCTACTCTTCGATGTGGATAACGACCCACGCGAGCAGGAAGAACTCAGCCAATCACCGCAACATCGCCAGCTGTTCGACGATTTTCTCGCTGAAGCGCGGGCCAAGTGGGACATCCCGGCGATCCACCGCGAAGTTCTCGAAAGCCAGCGCCGTCGGCGTTTCGTCGCCGAGGCGCTGACGATCGGCAAGCTGAAGAGCTGGGATCACCAGCCGCTGGTGGACGCCAGTCAGCAGTACATGCGCAACCACATCGACCTCGATTACCTGGAGCGCAAGGCCCGTTATCCACAACCCTGCCAAAACCAATAACGTTAAGGGGAAGTCCATGGTCAAGTTATCCACAGTCGTGACGGTCAGTCTGCTGGCACTGGGCAGCGCATCCGCGTTCGCCGAGAGCTGCGACACGGTGAAAATGGCCGACCCCGGCTGGAGCGACATCGCCGCGACCAACGCCATCACCGGGTTTCTGCTGGAGGGCATGGGCTACAAGGCCAAGGTCGACACCCTCGCCGTGCCGATCACCTTCGGCGGCTTGAAGGACGGGCAGGTCGACGTGTTCCTCGGCAACTGGATGCCGGCGCAGCAGGGCTTCTACGACAAGTTCGTCGCCACGGGTGACGTCACGCAACTGGCGAAGAACCTCGACGGCACCGAATTCACCTTGGCCGTACCGGATTACGTGTGGGACGCGGGTGTGCATAACTTTGCCGACCTGAATAAGTACGCCGATAAATTCGAGAAGAAGATTTACGGCATCGGCTCCGGCGCGCCAGCGAACATCTCGCTGCAAGAGATCATCAAGAAAAACGACTTCGACCTGGGCCAATGGAAGCTGATCGAGTCCAGCGAACAGGCGATGCTGGCCGAAGTCTCGCGGGCGGTGAAGAAACAGAAGTTCGTCACCTTCCTCGGCTGGACCCCGCACCCGATGAACGTGCAGCTGAAAATGCATTACCTCAAGGGTGGCGAGAAGTACTTCGGCGACACGGGTAGCGTCTACACCCTGACCCGCAAGGGCTACGCCGAGGCCTGTCCGAATGTGGGTAAATTGCTGACCAATCTTGCGTTCACTCAGGAGATGGAGAACAGCATCATGGCCGAGGTGGTGAACAAGAAGGTCAGCAATGCGGAGGCGGTGAAGGCCTGGATCAAGGCGAATCCGGCGGTGCTGGACAAGTGGCTTGATGGTGTGAAGACCGTGGACGGCAAAGATGCGTTGGCGGCGGTTAAAGCCAAACTGTAACTGCGCGGCCGATCGTTCCCACGCTCTGCGTGGGAATGCCGCATTGGACGCTCCGCGTCCCGGGCTGCGTACAATGCGCAAAATTTCACCCGAGAGGATCCATGGCCCTCCCCAGCCGTCGCTCACTTTTCCCCTTCCTGACCTGGCTGCCCCGGCAGACCCGCGCCAGCGTCGGGCGGGACCTGGTCGTCGGCCTCAGCGGGGCGATTCTCGCGTTGCCCCAGTCGATTGCCTACGCGCTGATCGCCGGTCTCCCACCGGAATACGGGCTCTACGCTGCCATCGTCCCGGTGTTGATCGCCTGCCTGTGGGGCTCGTCGTGGCATCTGATCTGCGGCCCGACCGCGGCGATTTCGATTGTGCTGTTCGCCAGTGTCAGTCCGCTGGCCGTGCCTGCGTCACAGGACTACATCACCCTGATCCTGCTGCTGACCTTCCTCGCCGGGATTTTCCAGTGGCTGCTCGGGCTGTTGCGCTTCGGCGCGCTGGTAAATTTCGTCTCGCATTCCGTGGTGCTGGGTTTCACCCTCGGCGCGGCGGTGGTGATTGCCATCGGTCAATTGCCGAACCTGCTGGGACTGGATCTGCCGGCCAAGGCCACGGCGCTGGCCAGCCTGATGGATCTGCTGCGCCATCTCGGGGCTGTGGATAAACCGTCGCTGGTCCTCGGTGTGGCGACGGTGGTGGTTGGCGCGTTGCTCAAACAATGGCTGCCACGTTGGCCGACACTGTTGATGACCTTGGTGCTCGGCAGTGTGGTGGTGTGGCTGTGGCCGGCGATGTTCGGCCATGTTCAATTGGTCAGCGCATTTGTCGGCCGCTTGCCGCCGTTCAGTGGATTGCCGCTGGATATGGATCTGATCCTGCGCCTGCTGCCCAGCGCCGTGGCGGTGGGCATGCTCGGGCTGGTCACCAGCCTGTCGATTGCCCGTTCGATTTCCGCACGCTCGCAACAGCTGCTCGACGCCAACCAGGAAGTCCGCGCGCAGGGTCTTTCGAACATTGTCGGGGCGTTCTTTTCAGGATCCTTGTCCGCCGGCTCGTTCACCCGCTCCGGGCTGAGCTATGAGGCCGGGGCCTGTTCGCCGCTGGCCGGGGTGTTTTCGGCGTTGTGGGTGGCGTTGTTCGCGATTTTCGGTGCCGGGCTGATCGCGCACATTCCGATTCCGGCCATGGCCGGCAGCATTCTGTTGATCGCCTGGGGACTGGTGGATCATCGCGGCATTCGTGCGCTGTTGCGGGTCAGCCGGGCGGAATTCGTGGTGATGAGCCTGACCTGCGTCGCCACGTTGCTGCTGGAATTGCAGACGGCGATTTACGCAGGCGTACTGGCCTCGCTGTTTTTCTACCTCAAGCGTACTTCGCAGCCGAGAGTGCAGCATTGGCGCGATGGCGAAGACGATGTGTTGCGGGTCGGCGGGTCGATCTTTTTCGGCGCCAGCCACTATCTGCAAGTGCGCTTGCAACGGATGCATGGCGCGCGGGTGGTGATCGAGGCGCAACAGATCAACTTCATCGACTATTCAGGCGTGGAAATGCTCCATCAGGAAGCGCGGCGCCTGCTGCGCCAGGATCGCAGCCTGACCTTGCGTCAGGCGCGTCCGCAGGTGGTGGAGGAATTGCGCAAGCTCGAAGGGCCGGAGAAATGTCCGATCCGCTTCGAGGACTGAGGGCGCCTTACAGTGCCAACTGCCGACGCAATTCCGCCAGAACCGGCGCAGTGTCCGGGCGCACGCCGCGCCACAGGAAGAAGGCTTCGGCAGCCTGCTCGGCCAGCATGCCCAAGCCGTCCATCACCACACCCGCGCCGTGCTCGCTGGCCCACCGGCAGAACGCGGTCGGTTCCTTGCCGTACATCATGTCGTAGCACAGGGTCTTGCCCGGCTCGATCAGGCTTGGGGCAATCGGCGGCACGTCGCCGGTGAGGCTGGCGGAGGTGGCGTTGATGATCACGTCCACCGGTTCGCGCAACCAGTCGTAACCACTGGCCGACACCGGCCCCAGATCACAAAACAGTTCGGCCAGCAGCTCGGCCTTGTCCACCGTGCGGTTGGCGATGATCACCGAGGCTGGTTTTTCCGCCAGCAACGGCTCCAGCGCACCGCGTACCGCGCCACCGGCACCGAGCAGCAGAATGCGTTTGCCGGTGAGGCTGAACCCGGCGTTGACCGTCAAATCCCGCACCAGACCGGCGCCGTCGGTGTTATCGCCGAGGAGACTGCCATCGGCCAGTTTGCTCAGGGTGTTCACCGCACCCGCGCGTTCGGCGCGGGCGGTCAGGTTGTTGGCCAGACGATAAGCATCTTCCTTGAACGGCACGGTCACGTTGGCGCCGCGACCTTCCTGGAAAAACGCCGTGGCGCAGCCGGAAAAGTCCTCGAGCGGCGCCAGCAGGGTGCTGTAGTCGAGACTCTGCCCGGTCTGTTCGGCGAACAGTTTGTGAATCATCGGCGACTTGCTGTGGCCGATCGGGTTACCGAAAACGACGTAACGATCCATCAGAAGTCCTCAGGCCTGGGCCAGCCAGTCGCGGTCTTGCAGGAAGTACTCGGTCAGGCGTGCTTCTTCGCTACCCGGCTCGGCTTTCCAGTCGTAGGCCCAGCGCACTTGCGGCGGCAGCGACATCAGGATTGACTCGGTACGCCCGCCCGATTGCAGGCCGAACAGGGTGCCACGGTCGTAAACCAGGTTGAACTCGACATAGCGGCCGCGACGGAATTCCTGGAACTCGCGCTGCTTGGCGGTGAAGGCGTCGTTCTTGCGGCGCTGCACGATCGGCAGGTAAGCGTCGATGTACGCATCGCCGATGGCGCGCATGAAGGCGAAACTGGTGTCGAAGTCCCACTCGTTCAGGTCATCGAAGAACAGGCCACCGATGCCGCGCGGCTCGTGGCGATGCTTGATGTGGAAATAGGTGTCGCACCAGGCCTTGTAGCGCGGGTAGACGTCCGGGCCGAACGGCGCGCAGGCCTGTTCGGCTACGCGGTGCCAGTGGATGCAGTCTTCTTCGTTGCCGTAGTACGGAGTCAGGTCGAAGCCACCGCCGAACCACCAGACCGGCTCTTCACCTTCCTTCTCGGCGATGAAAAAACGCACGTTGGCGTGGGACGTCGGCACATGCGGGTTGTGCGGGTGGATCACCAACGACACGCCAAGGGCTTCGAAACCACGCCCGGCCAGCTCCGGCCGATGGGCACTGGCGGACGGTGGCAGGCCACTGCCGAAGACGTGGGAAAAGTTGACGCCGCCCTTTTCGATCACCGTGCCGTTCTCGATTACCCGGGTCCGACCACCACCGCCGGCCGGACGGGTCCAGGCGTCTTCGACGAAGCGCGTGCCGCCGTCTTCAGTTTCCAGCGCGGCGCAGATGCGGTCTTGCAGGTCGAGCAGATAGGCCTTTACGGCGTCGGTGCGGGTCGTCATGGCTTCACCTTGGATCGGGCGGAACTGCGCGGCGCCCCGCGCAAATGGGCGCGTAGCATACCATCGCAAACCGGCACGCCGCAGTTGACGAAGATCAAGCATGAGCGTTCGATAGGGACCTTCCCAAATGACCCAAGGAGTAGGCAGATGGCCAAGCGAATCCAGTTCCGCGCCCACGGCGGCCCCGAAGTGCTCGAGTACGTTGACTATCAACCCGCCGAACCCGGTCCGCAGCAGGTTCGCGTGAGCAACAAGGCCATCGGCCTGAACTTCATCGACACCTACTATCGCAGCGGTCTGTACGCACCACCGGCGTTGCCGTCGGGCGTGGGTGCGGAAGGCGCCGGTATTGTCGAGGCCGTTGGCAGCGAGGTCACTCGGTTCAAGGTCGGTGACCGCGTAGCTTATGGCAGCGGTCCGCTGGGTGCATACAGCGACGTCCACGTCCTGCCGGAAGCGAATCTGGTGCACCTGCCGGACGCCATCAGCTTTGAAACCGCCGCCGGCGTGATGCTCAAGGGCCTGACCGTGCAATACCTGCTGCGCCAGACCTACGAACTCAAGGGTGGCGAAACTATTCTGTTCCACGCAGCGGCCGGCGGTGTCGGCTTGCTCGCCTGCCAATGGGCCAAAGCCCTGGGCGTGAAGCTGATCGGCACCGTCAGCTCGAAAGCGAAAGCCGATCTGGCCAAGGCCCATGGCGCCTGGGAAACCATCGACTACAGCCACGAAAACGTCGCCCAACGGGTGCTGGAATTGACCGACGGGAAAAAAGTCCCGGTGGTCTACGACGGCGTCGGCAAGGACACCTGGCCGGCTTCGCTGGACAGCGTGGCGCCCCGTGGCCTGCTGGTGAGCTTCGGCAACGCGTCGGGCGCGGTGGACGGCGTGAACCTGGGGATTCTGGCGGCGAAGGGTTCGCTGTACGTCACCCGGCCGACCCTGGCGACCTACGCCAACAACGCCGAAAACCTGCAGCGCATGGCCGACGAGCTGTTCGGGATGATCACCAGCGGCAAGCTGAAAGTGGATATCAGCCAGCGTTATCCACTGGCTGACGCGGCCAAAGCGCAGACCGAGCTGTCGGCGCGGCGAACCACGGGCTCCACTGTCCTGCTGCCCTGACCACCGATGACCTCGTCCCATCTTCATGACGGTGCCGGGGTCTGTTCAAACGTCACAAAAAACGGCGTCTTGCCGGCCAGGGTGGTTTCGAACTCCTGACGAGCAAGACGCTTCACCTCCAGCCCCAGCACACCGGGCAACCTGAGCAATGCGCTGGCCTGCCCTTCGACCTGCAACGCATCTTCAATGACGCTTCGTGTGTCGGCTGTCAGTGTGTCCTCAGCGAGGACCAGATGCATACGTGCTCCCTCGGGCTGTCGATCAATCTGCACCTGGACGTCTGTAGCGTTCAATCCAGGCAAAAGCTGCCGGAGTACGTGCAATACCTGTGACTGAGTGATGAGCGCGCCACCCAGCTTGATCGATGACTCGACCCGCCCCTCAAGGGCCAGAACCGGCATGGAACTGCCACAGGCACACTTCTTTACTGTGCGCAGGACTCGCCCACGATCCCCGATCCGGTAGCGCAACAGCGGCACGTGATCGGGCAGCAGTGGCGTCAGCAGAAACTCACCGGTTTGCTCTTCAGCCACAGCTTGGAGGGTCAGCGGATCAACCACTTCGAGCAGCATGGCGTCGGCATGCAGGTGATAAAAACCGTGCTCCAGATGGGCGCACTGAAAACCGATGGGGCCGGTCTCCGTCGAGCTGTAGCCCAACGAGCGGATCTTCAGCGCCGGCCAGTCCCGGGCCAATTGGTCGCGCAGCGTTTTACTAGAAGGTTCTCCAATGTAGTAGAGCCACTTCAGGCTGCCCAATCCGGCTGTTTCATGATTGAACAAAGCAGCGGCGAAGGAGGGTGTGCATATCAACGCATCGGCCTTGTGTGTCTGAATCAGCTCGGCGACGCGCTGCACGCCCATCTGTGAACCGGCAGGCAACAAGCGTGCGCCAATGTGCTGGACGATGGCTGACGCGTATTGAAAAGCACCCTGCATTTCCCCGGCCGTCAGGCAGTTGATGACCGATTCAGGTCGTTCGTCCGTCACCCCGAACATCCGTGCTCCCAAGGGCACGATTGCAGCGTTGAACGCCCAGGAATGGCTGATCTGTTTGCGATTGCCGGTGCTGCCTCCCGAGGTCAGGGTCAGCCCGCCACCCGGTGCTCGATGTGAAGCTTCACCGAGCGCGGAAAACAGCCCGCCGCCGGACTCGTCTTCCACCGCCAGAACCGGCAATCGATGCAAATCGGCCAATCCCTGTACTTCAAGGATTCGCGGATACAGCGCATGGAACCATGGCAGTGAACGCGCGTGAGCCAATTTACGCGCGAAGGCCTCGGCCGATACATCCGTGACGAGTTCATTGCTCATGGCCGCGCCCTCCCTGACGAATGCCCAGCTCATCGAATCCGCTACGGACGGCGTTCGCCAGAGACTCCAACTGGTGCTGACTGTGGCTCGCGCTGATGGCCAGACGCAAAATCGCCTCGCCCTTGGCCACCACCGGAAACAACGCGGTAGTGACCGCCATACCTTGCCGGCGCAAATGCTGCGCCAGGCTGATCGCATCTCTCTCGGCCCCGACGCGGATAAAACGAATGGGGGACGCGACGTGATGATTGCCCAGCACTGGCCCCAGCAAACGGTCGATCGTGGCGATATTTCTCCACAACGCCACCTGCAACTGACCCAGTTCCGGCGACAAATGAATTTTCCCCGAAGCGACTGCCGCGCCCACCCCGCCAACGGACAATGGTCCGCCAAACGTATAGGTCGATGCATGGCGCCGAATCATCTCCGCATCGGCTTCGGTGCGCACAGTAATCGCCCCACCGGTTGCGCCGAAGGCCTTGGACAACGACGACAGCAGGATCAGCCGGCCACGCTGTCGTTCATCCGCCGCGTCCAGCGCGTAACCACCTCCGGCCACGCCATGGATCGAGGTACCGTGGGCGTCATCCGCATAGAGATAACCGTCGAAACGCTCCGCCAGTTGCAGCAGGCGATTGATCGGGTACACACCGCGCATCGAGCCAATGCTATCGGTCAGGATGATGGGCGTATTACCCGCCGCGACTGCCGTCGAGCACGCTTCTTCCACCTGCTCTACATCGCTGCAATCGCGGCGCTGTATCGGCCCGAATTGCCAGAGAATGCCTTGCAGCACTTGCATCGAAGCATGAGCGCCACGGTCGACAATCCAGCACGGGCCACGACGCATGGGATACGAAGGCATCTCACCGGAGCCGAGCAGCGGCAGACAACCAAGATGCGCACTGCCCACCGAGTTGAAGGTGACCGTATGCCCCTGAAATATCCGGTTGAGCAGTTCATCCAGCTCACGCATGGGTGGCAACAGGGCCCGGGTTCGTGCGGCGGCGAACTGCACGCCGAAAGACTCCACGGCGCTCACCGCTCCTTGGATCAAGCGAGGATCACACTCAAGCCCCAGATAAGAACACGAGAGAAACTCGGTCAGCCGTTCACCGCTTTCGAGCTTGATCTCTTTGCCTTCACGTTTAGCCAGCTTCAGGCCATTCAGCCCCGCATCGAATAGCTGTTGCTGATCGTCACGCGCTTGCCGGACACGGTTTTTGACCCAATTGACGGTCGGTTGAAAAGTGTTCATCGGGATACCTGCAAAGAGGGTGTGCGGCGATAGACCTGGACATGCCAGAGCTGGGTTTTTTCTCGCGCAATGTCTGCCTGGTACTGTTGGGTGATGTCGCAGAAACCTGCGCAATCGGGCCGCACCACATGCAAATGCCCCCGCATGACCACTTGTGCGTTTTCCGACAGAGCTGGAGCCAGGCGCTGCAGGACATTTTTTCCGGCCGCTTCGGGCATAAAGGAAGGCACGTCCGACAGCGATACGAAATCGATGGCTGTTTCCCCGGCAACACAGTCGAGGATGTCGGCCTGCACCACACGTAACTCGCACTGCTGAAGTCCCTCACGAGCCCGCTGGAAAATTGCAGGATCGCACTCCAGCGGAAAGCCTTGTGGATAACGCAGCTCACCGAAAAACAGCATTTGCAGGAAAAAGCTCTCGCGGACCACCTGAGTGGTGAACAACGTATGGAAAATTTCCAGATACGCCGCGCGGGAGCTGATCCCCAGGTTGTTGGGTGGAAACGCGCCTTTGTACAGCAGCGAATTGAGGACTGCTGCGTTTCCCAGCAAAGCGATCACGGCTTTCCAGCGCTTGAGCGGAAAGCGGTTTCGGTAATATTCCGTTTGCTCCTCGAGCTGGCTGAACTGAAAAATGCCCCGGCCAGCCTTGCCGGTAAACAGTCCGGTGATCTTCGCCAACCGCTTCAAGGTCTGCTCGAATGCGCCCATGTAAATCGGTGCTTCCCAACGTCGGAACTGGAAGAACGCGGAAAGCCAGCGACGATCCGCCGACGGTAAAACCAGTTGCTGGAAAATGGAGCGGCGTCGCGCCCGCATACTTTCCATTCGATAGCCCATGAACGCCATGAACGACTCGTGATCGGTCTGTTCCAGCAGGGCAAAACGCAATCGGGTGAACGCCAGTTGCGGCGCGCTGATATCGGTACAGGTCATGCGTGCCGGGGCGGCGGCCAATAAAGGCAACAGCCGGCCGCCGCATCCGGCGATACCCAGCACGTGTCCGGCACGTCTGGGCAGGATCGCGTACTCAAGCGCGGTGTCCTCATCCCCGAGCGTGTAGTTGAGCCGGTCGAAATAATCAGCCATGTCTGCCTCCAGCCATCTGATCTGAACATGGGCAGGCGGCCTTCATTGGTTGTCCAGCGCATGGAGGAAGTCATAGCGGGGCGCCAGCCCGTTTTGCCAGGCCTCGAACTGCTGATAAACCGCCTCGAGCATGTTGCCGGTCAGGCGCAGGCTGGTTTCCATCACAGTGGCTATCGCATCCCAGTCTTCCTGACGCTTGCAGGTGCGCTGCAGCATCAATTTGATTTCGTTGAAGTGCTCGATATCAATGTCGGAATGCGCAATGAAGAAGGTCAGTTGCGCGGGTTTGAGCGCCAGCGTTTCACTCAGGCTATCAATGAGGGGAGTGATGAACTGGTAGGCGTTTTCTGCCCAATAACTATAACCAAGCCGTTGTAGCGGGTTACCGGTAAAGGAAATCCAATATAAATAAGCGATCAGCACATCAGTGGCCGGTAGTGCAGGCGGAATATCAAACACTTCATTCTTCAAACCAAGGCTCATGACATCATGCAGTGCCATTTTTTCATGACCGACTTCCTGTGCCGCATGTTCAAAGCAGAACTTGGCATACACCGGATTATCCGCATGTCTAACACCCACCAGTCCTTGATTTCGCGCATTGTGCGCCGTGTAGTGAAAAGTCTGGATCATATAGATCGCATATAAGGCTCTTGAAACGCTACCTTCGCGGATGGCATTCACCAACCGCGAACTTTCCAGAATATCGGCCCATGACTTTTCGATTCGCTCATCGAGCAGGCTTAATTGCTGTTCAAAACTGAGAGGCGTATTCATCAACGGGGGTCTCCAATGGGTTAGCGAGCAGGTGGGCGGACTGTTGAAGTGCTGTGAGGATTTGCTGCCATTGAGCCGAGAGCAGCCAGTAATCGCCGCGTTGGCGTTGTTCGATACGCAGGGCGTCGGTGGTGATGGGCGTCAGGCCGAAGCGCTGGAACAGTCGCCGCTGCGGTGATCGGCAGAGCGCGGTAACGCCCTCATAACCCCGCGTGACCGCCCATTCCGTGGCAGCGGCCAGCAGGCCGTTGATCGACATGGGGAACTGAGTTTGCGAGTGACTGATCAAGCGACTGAACTCGACATGGCGCGACAGCGTCGTGGCGGGAGACAGTTGCTGCTGCGCCAGTGAGGCCCATTCGAACGGCGCAGGGGTCACTCTCAATACGGCCGTGGGCCTGTCGTGCTGATACAACAGAAAGTGGGTACTGCGCGAAATAATCGCCAGGCGTGTTTCAAGTGACCTGGCTCTGGGTGTCAACATGTAGTGTTGCAATCGCAATCGAAAATGACGGGAAACAAACCGTTCAAACTCTCGTGTATCTGATCCTACTTCAAGAATAACGATGCGATAGTTTTCATGACGCCTTTTAAAGGTCGTCTGAATCTCCTGCAGATAATCCGTTAATTGCGAATCCCTGATATCCATTTCTTCTCCGCAGCCGTTAACTTTTCGAAGTTTTCTGAGCGCATTGAAATAATGAATGGTTTTAGAAAAATCGCCACTGTGTGGCTTCTGAGAATAACGTCGGAAAAATTACAACAATTGAATACTTAAAGATTCATCTGACGTAGAAAGGAAAAATTCAAACAAAACGCGGGGCTATAACTTCAGCTAAATGAAGGAAAAATCGCAGGCACGCGTAGTACTCCTCGCCATGAAAGCCGAGGAGTACTCACGAAATTAACCACGGGTGGTATCAGGCCGGGCGCACGATATTGCCGGTGGCCAGATCCCGAATCAGGCTCGGGTTCTTGCGACCGCCAAGCGCTCCGCCGAGCACCAGATCGACCTGACCTCGGAAATATTGCTCGACCCGCAAGCGACTCTTCGCCGCCGGCCGCCCCTGCGGATTGGCCGACGTCGAAATCAACGGCCCTACCAGCGAGCACAGATCCCGCACCTGCGGATGATCGCTGACCCGCAGTGCCACGGTGTCATGCACCCCGGTCACCCACTCCGGCAGCAGGTTCTGGTGCGGCACCAGCCAAGTGTTCGGGCCCGGCCAGGTGCTGGCCATGCGGTCGATCCAGCCCTGGGGGAAATCCTCGAACAGAAAATCGAACTGACGAATGTTGTCGGCAACCAGGATCAGCCCCTTGTCCACCGAACGGTTCTTGATCGCCAACAGACGATCCACCGCTTCTTCATTCCAAGGATCGCACCCCAGCCCCCAGACGGCTTCGGTTGGATAGGCAATCACCGCCCCGGCGCGAATCTCTCGTGCGGCTTGTTGCACACGCCAACTGTTGACCATGAAAAACTCTCCGCAAACAGGTTTCGCGCAGTTTACCGATCTTCAATGCAAAACCTAGCTCACGCGCGCAAACCAGCGGCCGTTTTCACACACCGCGCGGCCATCCATCTCCAGTTCGGTCAGCGCCGCCAGCACTTTGGGCAGCGCCCAGCCACTGCTGTCGGCCAGGCCCTCGCTGGTGTGCGGCGCCGCGTGCAGCAAGCTCAACAACCGGTTCTCCGGATTCGCTGCGGCGGTGGATACCGGCAGATGCTGCCAGCCGCGCAGGGCTTCGAGAATGTGCTCGATGGTTTCCACCAGCACGGCGCCGTCACGGATCAGTTGATGACAGCCCCGGGCGCCGGGGTGATGAATCGAACCGGGAATGGCGTACACCTCGCGCCCCTGTTCCGCCGCCAGCCGTGCGGTGATCAACGAACCACTGGCGACACTGGCCTCGACCACCAGCACGCCGAGGGACAAACCGCTGATGATCCGGTTGCGTCTCGGGAAGTTGCTCGCCGTCGGCCCGGTGTCCAGAGGGAATTCCGAAAGCACTGCGCTGCCGGACGCAATCATCACGTCCGCCAGCCGCCGGTTGCGCTGTGGATAAAAGTTTTCCAGACCGGTACCGAGCACGCCGACCGTTTGCCCGCCGATGTCGACAGCGGCTTGATGCGCCGCGGCATCGATGCCCAGCGCCAGACCGCTGGTGATGACGAATCCGGCCCCCGCGAGACTGCGGGAAAACGCAGCGGCAGTGTCCATGCCCGGGCGGGAGGCGCGGCGACTGCCGACCATCGCCAGTTGCGGTTTTTCCAGAATTCGTGGGTCGCCAGCGACAAACAGCAGGGGCGGTGGGTCGGGAATCTGCGCCAACAAAGCCGGATAATCCGGGTGATCCCACATCAGCAAATGTTGATCCGGACGCTCTAGCCAGCGCAATGCGTGGCTGGCGCCGTCGCGAACTTCAGGGCAGCGTCGGGCCTCGGCGCTGGCCGCCGGCAAACCCAGCGAGCGCCAGGCACTGGCGGGAGCGCTGATAGCCTTTGAGGCAGAGCCGAAGGCTTCGAGCAGTTTGGTGAAACGCTTGGGACCGATTTCCGGCAAGCGGTGCAGGCGCAGGCGCGCTTCCAGTTCCGCAGGCGAAACCGATGGAGAGACAGGCATCATCATGGATCATCCTTGATCGTTATAAGGCCCGAACCTTTCGGAACAAGCTGTGGATAACTCTGTTGGTAACTTGTGAAGCCAGCTAAGGATTTCGCACCTTGTCCAGCACCGCGAGCGAGCGCGATGCGTTCAGCACGAGGCCGTAACTGAGTTTGTCGTAGGTGCGGAACACCATCAGCAATCCGGCACGTTCATCGGGGATTTTCAGCGGCTGGCCAGTGATCCGGTCACGCACGGTTTCGCCGGTTTTCATCACCACCAGCACGTTGCCCTCGGCCAGGCCGTCGCGTTTGCCCTTGTTCAGGGTCACCACGTCCATCGCGCCGATCTGTGTGACGCCGCGCGGCACATCGATGATCAGGCCGTTGATGTCGGTGGTGGGAGCGCTGGGCATGAAGGTCGAGTTTATCGAACGCTCTTCGCCGCTGAACAAGCGGTCGCCCAGGCGCACTTCCTGAGTCGTGCGTTGCAGGGCGAGGGTGGCGACGTCACCTTCAGTGGCGACAATCTCACCGCCGCCGATGTCGTCGGCGTTGATCCCCAGAAACTCCTTGCTCTGCGGATCGGTGTAGACCTTGCCCTGGCGGAAGATGCCGTAGACCGGCTGGTTCGGGTCGAAATGGCCACGGGCGAAGATCCGGTCGCCGGTGCCGCTGAGCACCCGTTCGGCATCGCCGGCGACGATGTACGGCGCCTTGTCGAAGTCCTCGACCTTGTCGACGATGCGGTTGCTCAGCAGAAAGCTGTTAATGGATTTGAGCGGAATGCTCGGAATCGCCTCGGCTACCGGACTGGTGCGGATGCGCGGCGACAGCTTGATGGTGCCGCGCGACTCGCCGCGATTGACGGTCAGGCGCGGCTGACCGTTGACGTAACTGAGCGTCAGCGTGTCGCCCGGATAGATCAGGTTAGGGTTTTCGATCTGCGGATTGGCCCGCCACAGCTGCGGCCACTGCCAGGGTTCGCGCAAATATTTACCGGAGATGTCCCAGAGCGTATCCCCCGAAACCACCGTGTATTGCTGTGGAAAACCTTCCTTGAGTTGCACTTGCCCGTGCGCGGCGCCGGCCGAGGCCAGAAACAGCAGGGCGAGTAGTGATTTCCTCATGCGGTGAATCCCTTTATTATGTGCGTTCGCGTGAAACGCCAGAGCCCCCGTGGCTCGCTCCCTGCTCTATGCTGAAAATCAAGGAGCTACGTTTCACAACGGTAGCCTGCATCTTCGGACCCGCCAGGCCATCGCCCGACTTTACCTCACACGTGCAGCAATCAAGCTTATGGCCATTTTGAACATCCTCGAATTTCCGGACCCGCGTCTGCGCACTATCGCCAAACCTGTGGCTGTAGTGGACGACGAAGTGCGTCAGCTGGTCGATGACATGTTTGAAACAATGTATGAAGCGCCGGGCATCGGCCTTGCCGCGACCCAGGTCAACGTGCACAAACGTATCGTCGTGATGGACCTTTCCGAAGACCGCACCGAACCGCGGGTGTTCATCAACCCCGAGTTCGAATCGCTGACCGACGAAATGGAGCAATACCAGGAAGGCTGCCTCTCGGTGCCGGGTTTCTACGAAAACGTCGACCGCCCGCAGAAGGTCAAGATCAAGGCTCTGGACCGTGACGGCAAGCCTTATGAACTGATCGCCGAAGGCCTGCTCGCGGTGTGCATCCAGCACGAATGCGACCACCTCAACGGCAAGTTGTTCGTCGATTACCTGTCCACGCTCAAACGCGACCGGATCAAGAAGAAACTGGAAAAGCAGCACCGCCAGAACGCTTGATGCCCCTCTCCAAAGGCTTGCTGCGGCAAGCCTTTTTCTTTTTATGAGACTCCCCCATGACTGAGCCACTGCGCATCGTTTTTGCCGGCACCCCGGAATTCGCCGCCGAACACCTCAAGGCCCTGCTGGACAGCCTTTACGAGATCGTTGCGGTCTACACCCAACCGGATCGCCCGGCCGGTCGTGGGCAAAAACTGATGCCGAGCCCGGTCAAACAGTTAGCGTTGGAAAACAATATCCAGGTGTTGCAGCCGCCGACCCTGCGCAACGCCGACGCTCAGGCCGAGCTCGCTGCACTGAAGCCTGACTTGATGGTGGTGGTCGCCTACGGCCTGATCCTGCCGCAAGCGGTGCTGGATATTCCGCGCCTGGGTTGCATCAACAGCCACGCCTCGCTGCTGCCACGCTGGCGCGGTGCGGCGCCGATCCAGCGCGCCGTGGAAGCGGGCGACGCCGAAAGCGGCGTGACCGTGATGCGCATGGAGGCCGGCCTCGATACCGGGCCGATGCTGCTCAAGGTCGTGACCCCGATCAGCGCCGAAGACACCGGCGGCAGCCTCCATGATCGCCTAGCCGAAATGGGCCCGCCCGCCGTGGTGCAGGCGATTGCCGGTCTGGCCGCCGGCACCCTGGAAGGCGAAGTGCAGAATGATGAACTCGCCACCTACGCGCACAAACTGAACAAGGACGAAGCGCGCATCGACTGGAGCCGCCCGGCCGTTGAGCTGGAACGTCTGGTCCGTGCCTTCAATCCATGGCCGATCACCCACAGCACGCTCAACGGAGAAGCGCTGAAAGTGCTGGCGGCGACACTCGCCGAGGGTAAAGGCGCACCGGGCACGATTCTCGGCGCCAGCAAGGACGGTCTGCTTGTCGCCTGTGGCGAACAGGCGCTGTGCCTGACCCGCCTGCAATTGCCCGGCGGCAAGGCGCTGAACTTCAGCGATCTGTTCAACAGCCGTCGTGAGAAATTCGCCACAGGCATCGTGCTGGGCGCAGCGGTGGACGCGCAATGAACCCGCGTCTGGCCGCCGCCAAGGCACTCGCCGCTGTCCTGAGCGGCAAGGCTTCGCTCAACAGCTCCCTGCCGACGCAACTGGACAAGGTCGAAGATCGCGATCGCGGTTTCACCCAGGACCTGGCGTTCGGCACCGCCCGTTGGCAGCCACGCTTGTCGGCGCTGGCGGAAAAACTGCTGCAGAAGCCGTTCAAGGCTGCCGACGCCGATGTCGAGGCATTGCTGCTGGTCGGCCTCTATCAACTGCTCTACACCCGCGTCCCGCCGCACGCCGCCATTGGCGAAACCGTCGGTTGCGCCGACAAGCTGAAAAAGCCGTGGGCCAAGGGCTTGCTCAACGCCGTACTGCGCAATGCCCAGCGCGAACATGAGGCGATCTTCGCCGAACTGGAACGCGATCCGGTGGTGCGCACCGCCCACCCGCGCTGGCTGCAAAAATCCCTGAAGGCCTTCTGGCCTGAGCAATGGGAAGCCATCTGCGAAGCCAACAACGCGCATCCGCCGATGATTCTGCGGGTCAACCGCCGTCATCACAGCCGTGACGCGTACCTGGGTCTGCTGACTGAAGCCGGGATCGCCGCGCAGCCGTGCACTTTCAGCCGCGACGGCATCGTGCTGGATGCTGCTGCCGATGTGCGCAGCCTGCCGGGTTTCGCCGAAGGCTGGATCAGCGTGCAGGACGAAGCCGCGCAACTGGCCGCCGACCTGCTCGACCTCGCGCCGGGCCAGCGAGTGCTGGACGCCTGCTGCGCGCCTGGCGGCAAGACGTGCCACATCCTCGAAGCCGAACCGGCACTGGCCGGCGTGGTGGCGGTGGATCTGGAAGCCAAGCGTCTGGTGCGGGTGAAAGAAAACCTCGAACGCCTCGGTCTGAATGCTGAACTGATCGCCGCCGACGGTCGCGACACGGCAGCCTGGTGGGACGGCAAGCCGTTCCAGCGCATCCTGCTTGACGCGCCGTGCTCGGCCACCGGGGTGATCCGCCGTCACCCGGACATCAAGCTGACCCGTCAGGCCGACGACATCGCCGCCCTCGCGCAACTGCAAGGCGAACTGCTCGACGCGATGTGGAAAACCCTCGAAGTGGGCGGCATCCTGCTGTACGCCACCTGCTCGACCTTGCCGACCGAGAACACCGAAGTGATCGCCGCGTTCCTTGAGCGTACGCCGGGCGCACGGGAGCTGGATCTGGCCACCGCCGCCGGGATCAAGCAGCCCCATGGTCGCCAATTGCTGGCCCGGCAGGGCGGGCATGACGGGTTCTACTACGCCAAGCTGATCAAGATCGCTGCCGCGCGCGGCTAAACGGATTCAATGGAGTGACTGGATGAAAATCATCATCCTCGGTGCGGGACAGGTCGGCGGTTCGCTGGCTGAACATCTGGCCAGCGAGGCCAACGACATCACGGTGGTCGACACTGACGGCGACCGTCTGCGCGATCTTGGCGATCGCCTCGACATCCGCACCGTGCAGGGCCGTGGCTCGTTGCCGAACATTCTGCGTCAGGCCGGTGCCGACGACGCCGACATGCTGGTCGCGGTGACCAACAGCGACGAAACCAACATGGTCGCCTGCCAGGTCGCCCACACCCTGTTCCACACCCCGACCAAGATTGCCCGGGTGCGCGAAGCGTCGTACCTGACCCGCGAGGAGCAACTGTTCCAGAACGAGGCGATTCCGGTAGACGTGCTGATCAGTCCCGAGCAGGTCGTCACCAACTACATCAAGCGACTGATCCAGCATCCCGGCGCCTTGCAGGTGATCGACTTCGCCGAAGGCCAGGCGCAACTCGTCGCGGTGCGCGCTTATTACGGCGGACCGCTGGTGGGGCAGCAACTGCGCCAGCTGCGCGAACACATGCCGAACGTGGAAACGCGAGTGGCCGCGATTTTCCGTCGTGACCGACCGATTCTTCCCCAGGGCGATACGGTGATCGAGGCGGACGACGAAGTCTTCTTCATCGCCGCCCGTGCGAACATTCGAGCCGTGATGAGCGAAATGCGCCGGCTCGATGAAAGCTACAAACGCATCGTCATCGCCGGCGGCGGGCAGATTGGCGAGCGGCTGGCCGAGGCCATCGAAAGCCGTTATCAGGTAAAGATCATCGAGATGAACCCGGCGCGCTGCCGTTATCTCTCCGATACCCTCGACAGCACCGTGGTGCTGCAGGGCAGCGCGTCGGATCGCGACCTGCTGCTGGAAGAGAACATTGCCGACGCAGACATCTTCCTTGCCCTGACCAACGATGACGAAGCCAACATCATGTCGTCGCTGCTGGCCAAGCGTCTGGGCGCGAAGAAGGTGATGACGATCATCAACAACCCGGCCTACGTCGACCTGATCCAGGGCGGCGACATCGACATCGCCATCAGCCCGCAACTGGCGACCATCGGCACCTTGCTGGCCCACGTGCGGCGCGGCGATATCGTCAGCGTGCACTCATTGCGTCGGGGCGCGGCGGAGGCCATCGAAGCAGTTGCTCATGGCGACTCGAAGTCGAGCAAGGTCATCGGCAAGGCCATCGAAAACATCGCGCTGCCGCCGGGGACCACCATCGGCGCGATCATCCGCGATGAAGAAGTGATCATTGCCCACGACGACACGGTGATTGCAGCGGGCGACCATGTGATTCTGTTCCTTGTGGATAAAAAGCATATTCGCGATGTGGAGAAGCTGTTCCACGTGGGCCTGAGTTTCTTCTGACCGACCAAGAGGCGAGACCGATGATCGAATCCCTGGAAAAAATGCTCGCCAAGGGTGTGGATAACTCGCTGCTGCGCTTCGGCCTCGGCAAGGGTTATCTGGATCTGGGGGAGAACGCGAAGGCGGCAGAGCATTTCCAGCGTTGCGTCGGCTTCGATCCGAAATACTCGGCGGCGTGGAAATTGTTGGGAAAGGCGCAGTTGGCGCTTGGGGATCTGCCAGCGGCACGACAGGCATGGGAGCAGGGGCTCGAAGCGGCCCGGGTCCATGGCGACAAGCAGGCCGAGAAGGAAATGACGGTGTTTCTGAAGAAGCTCGAACGGCAGAAGCCGTGACGGCTGTGGATAACCTGTTTGGTCAGGTTATCCACAAACGCCCATCGCCGATCAGTACCAGCGCGCCTCGCCCGGCGGACGCTTCTTGAAGCGTTTCATGCTCCACATGTACTGGCTCGGGTAAGCCGCCACATAACGCTCGACGACTTTACTCATCGCTGCGCAGGAGGTTTCGGTGTCGGTGCTGTACATGGCTTCCGGCGCCGCTTCGAGGATCACCTTGTAACCGGAACCGTCCGGCAGACGCAGGGCATGCAGGAACACCCCGACGGCTTTGCCGCCAGCGAGCATGTTCGGCACGAACTTGCTGGTCAGGGCCTGAGTCGCGAAGAAGGGCACGAAGATCCCGGCGGATTCGGCCGGTTCCGGGTCCGCTGGAATCCCCACCTGACCGCCCTTGCGCACTTCCTTGATGACGCTGAGGATGCCTTCCTTGGTCGACGCGGCGACTTTGTTGCCCAGTTGCACGCGTTGTTTGCGCAGCAATTCATCCACAGCCTTGAGCTTCGGCGGCCGGTAGAAAATGATCGGTTTGCACTGGCTGCAATAGAAGTGGTTAAGCACTTCCCAGTTGCCCAGGTGGCTGGTGATGCCGACCACGCCCTTGCCCGAGGCCAGCGCTTCTTTCAGCACTTCGAGGCCTTCGACTTCGCGCACCAGGTCGATGGAACGCTGGGCCGGCCAGATCCAGGCGCAGGCGCTTTCGGTCAGGGACTTGCCGATGTCTTTCAGGCTCTGGCCGACCAGACGCTCACGTTCGGCCGGGTCCATCTGTGGAAAACATTTGGCCAGGTTGATCCGCACCACATCGCGGGAACGGTTGGGGGTTTTCCACATGATCCAGCCGATCGCCGAACCCACGGCCTGCACGGCCCGCCACGGAAGCATGGCAAACAGCCGCAGAGCGCCAACCAGCATGGCGCCTTTAAACTTTTCCACAGGTCACTCCTGATCTTGTGCTGTGCGCGAGGCGGCCATTCTAACCGGCGTTGACGAGCTGCGCGTAGCGGTCGCAGTCCTGAGTGTGGTCCATGACCATGCCAGAGGCCTGCATCAGCGCGTAGCAGATGGTCGGACCGACGAAGGTGAAACCGGCCTTTTTCAGGCCTTTGCTCATGGCCACGGCTTGCGGGGTGATGGCCGGGACTTCGCTGCGATCCTTGAAATGATTGATCACCGGGCGGTTATCAACAAACGACCAGAGGAAGGTCACCGGATCTTCCAGCGCCAGCCAGGCCTGGGCGTTGCGCCGGGCGGCATTGAGCTTGAGGCGGTTGCGGATGATCCCCGGATCGAGCATCAATTCGTCGATTTCAGCGTCGCTCATCTGCGCCACGCGCTGTACGTCGAAGCCGAACAACACCTCGCGATACCGCTCGCGCTTGCGCAGCACGGTGATCCACGAAAGCCCGGCCTGGAACCCTTCGAGCAAAAGCAACTCGAACAAACCCTGCGCATCGCGTAGCGGCGTGCCCCACTCCTGATCGTGGTAAGCCATGTACAGCGGATCTTCGTTGCACCAAAAGCAGCGTGGCATAAGGCTCCAGGGGGTGGAGGTGCGACTGAATCGGGTATACTCCCGCTCTTTAAATCGCAGCCCAAGAAACAGGTGAATTTCGTGAGCCAGCCTACGCCAGCCGTGCGTACCTTCCAAGACTTGATCCTCGCGCTCCAGCAATACTGGGCCGAGCAAGGTTGTGTGGTACTTCAGCCCTACGATATGGAAGTAGGCGCCGGCACTTTCCACACCGCGACATTCCTGCGCGCCATCGGCCCGGAAACCTGGAACGCCGCTTACGTGCAGCCAAGCCGCCGTCCGACTGACGGCCGTTACGGCGAAAACCCGAACCGTCTGCAGCACTACTACCAGTTCCAGGTTGTCCTGAAGCCGAACCCGGACAACTTCCAGGAGCTGTACCTGGGCTCCCTCAAGCATGTCGGCCTGGACCCGCTGGTCCACGACATCCGCTTCGTCGAAGACAACTGGGAATCGCCGACCCTCGGCGCCTGGGGTCTGGGCTGGGAAGTCTGGCTGAACGGCATGGAAGTGACCCAGTTCACGTACTTCCAGCAGGCGGGCGGCATCGAGTGCTACCCGGTGACCGGCGAGATCACCTACGGTCTGGAGCGTCTGGCCATGTACCTGCAGGGCGTGGACTCGGTCTACGACCTGGTCTGGGCTGACGGTCCGTTCGGCAAAGTGACCTACGGCGACGTGTTCCACCAGAACGAAGTGGAGCAGTCCACCTACAACTTCGAACACGCCAACGTCGACAAGCTGTTCGAACTGTTCGATTTCTATGAAAGCGAAGCCAAGCGCCTGATCGAACTCGACCAGCCGCTGCCGTTGCCAAGCTACGAAATGGTCCTGAAGGCCTCGCACACCTTCAACCTGCTGGATGCGCGCCGGGCGATCTCGGTAACTGCGCGTCAGCAATACATTCTGCGCGTTCGCACCCTGGCGCGTTCCGTCGCCCAAGCCTACCTGCTGGCCCGCGCCAAGCTGGGCTTCCCGATGGCAACCCCGGACCTGCGTGACGAAGTACTGGCCAAGCTGGAGGCTGCACAATGAGTGCTCAAGATTTTCTGGTTGAACTGGGCACCGAAGAACTGCCACCCAAAGCCCTGAACACCCTGGCCGAAGCGTTCCTGGCCGGTATCGACAAGGGCCTGCAAGCTGCCGGTCTGAATTACGAGACCAAAACCGTCTACGCCGCGCCGCGTCGTCTGGCTGTGCTGATCACCGCGCTGGCCACCCAGCAGCCGGATCGCAGCATCAACCTCGACGGCCCGCCACGTCAGGCCGCGTTCGATGCTGAAGGCAACCCGACTCAAGCGGCACTGGGTTTTGCCAAGAAGTGCGGCGTCGAGCTGAGCGAAATCGACCAGAGCGGTCCGAAACTGCGCTACAGCCAGAACATCGCCGGCAAGCCGACCGCCAGCCTGCTGCCGACCATCGTCGAAGACTCGCTTAACGACCTGCCGATCCCGAAACGCATGCGTTGGGGTGCGCGCAAGGAAGAGTTCGTGCGTCCGACCCAGTGGCTGGTAATGCTGCTCGGCGACCAGGTCATCGACTGCACGATCCTCGCGCAGAAGGCTGGCCGTGAGTCCCGTGGCCACCGCTTCCACCACCCGGAAAGCGTGCGCATCGGTTCGCCGTCGAGCTACTTGGCCGACCTGCGTGCCGCTTACGTACTGGCCGACGCCAACGAGCGTCGTGAAATCATCAGCAAGCGCACCGAAGAGCTGGCGACCCGTCAGGAAGGCACCGCGATCGTGCCGCCGGCGCTGCTCGACGAAGTGACCGCGCTGGTCGAGTGGCCGGTGCCGCTGGTGTGCTCGTTCGAGGAACGTTTCCTCGACGTGCCGCAGGAAGCGCTGATCACCACCATGCAGGACAACCAGAAGTACTTCTGCCTGCTGGATGCCGACGGCAAGTTGCTGCCGCGTTTCATCACTGTGGCCAACATCGAATCCAAAGACCCGCAGCAGATCATCGCCGGTAACGAGAAGGTGGTTCGCCCACGTCTGACCGACGCCGAGTTCTTCTTCAAGCAGGACAAGAAGCAGAAGCTCGAAGCGTTCAACGATCGCCTGCAGAATGTGGTGTTCCAGGAAAAACTCGGCAGCGTCTACGACAAGGCCGAACGTGTTTCGAAACTGGCCGCGTACATCGCCGCACGCATCGGCGGCAACGCTTCGTGGGCTGCCCGTGCAGGTTTGCTTTCGAAGTGCGACCTGGCCACCGAAATGGTCGGCGAGTTCCCGGAGATGCAAGGTGTCGCCGGCTACTACTACGCCCTCAATGACGGCGAGCCGGAAGACGTTGCCCTGGCGCTGAACGAGCAGTACATGCCGCGCGGTGCCGGCGCTGAACTGCCTGCCACTCTGACCGGTGCGGCCGTGGCCATCGCCGACAAGCTCGACACCCTGGTCGGCATCTTCGGCATCGGCATGCTGCCGACCGGCAGCAAAGACCCGTATGCCCTGCGCCGTGCGGCACTGGGCGTGCTGCGGATCCTGATCGAGAAACAACTGGATCTGGACCTGAACGACGCCGTGGCTTTCGCCGTGAATGCGTTCGGTGCCAAGGTCAAGGCTGCCGGCCTGAACGACGCGGTGCTGGAATTCATCTTCGACCGTCTGCGTGCGCGTTACGAAGACGAAGGCGTGGATGTCGCCACCTACCTGTCGGTACGTGCCCTGAAGCCGGGTTCGGCGCTGGACTTCGACCAGCGTGTGCAAGCGGTTCAAGCCTTCCGCAAACTGCCGGAAGCGGCAGCGCTGGCGGCGGTGAACAAGCGTGTGTCGAACCTGCTGAGCAAGGTGGAAGGCTCGGTGCCGACCGAAGTCCAGGCCAAGTACTTCGACAACGCCAACGAGTTCTCCCTGTACTCGGCGATCCAGCAAGCGGACCAGGCTGTACAGCCAATGGCCGCGGCGCGTCAGTACAACGAATCGCTGGCACGTCTGGCCGCCCTGCGCGAGCCGGTCGACGCATTCTTCGACGCGGTGATGGTCAATGCCGAAGACGCCAATGTACGGGCCAACCGTTACGCGCTGCTGGCGCGTCTGCGTGGCCTGTTCCTGGGCGTTGCCGACATTTCGCTGCTGGGTTGAGGGATTGCTGTTGAAACTGCTGATTCTCGATCGGGACGGAGTGATCAATTACGACTCCGACGCTTACATCAAGTCGGTGGAGGAGTGGATTCCGCTGCCCGGCTCGATCGAAGCGATTGCGCAGTTGAGCAAGGCCGGCTGGACGGTGGCGGTCGCCACCAACCAGTCGGGCATTGCTCGCGGCTACTACGACCTCGCCACCCTCGATGCCATGCACGCGCGCCTGCGCGAACTGGTGGCGGAGCAGGGCGGTGAAGTCGGGCTGATCGTGTATTGCCCGCATGGGCCGGACGAGGGTTGCGACTGCCGCAAGCCGAAACCGGGGATGTTGAAAACCATCGCGCAGCATTACAACGTCGCGCTGACGAATGTCTGGTTCGTCGGTGACAGCCTTGGTGACCTGGAGGCCGCCAAAGCCGTCGATTCACAGCCCGTTTTGGTAAAGACCGGGAAAGGCGAAAAGACTCAGGCCAAGACCTTGCCGGTGGGCACCCTGATTTTTGACGATCTCGCGGCGATTGCCGCAGAACTTATCCACAACTAGAGTGCTTCTGAAGTTCCTGACCAGGGATTGATCGGGAGTGCGCTTGAACAGTCGGGCATTGCCCGTAACGGTAAACGTCGCCATGTCGATACTGCAGGCCATCAGAATCTTCCTCTTTTACCTGCTGCTGGGCACCACTGCTCTGCTGTGGTGCAGCCTGAGCTTTTTTATCGCGCCCTTTCTGCCGTTCAAGGCGCGCTATCGCTTCATCAATGTGTACTGGTGCCGTTGCGCCTTGTGGTTGACCAAGGTGTTCCTCGGTATCCGTTACGAAGTCAAAGGCGCGGAAAACGTGCCTGACCGGCCCTGCGTGATTCAGTCGAACCACCAGAGCACCTGGGAGACGTTCTTTCTCTCCGCTTATTTCTCGCCCTTGAGCCAGGTGCTCAAGCGCGAATTGCTGTATGTGCCGTTCTTCGGCTGGGCGATGGCCATGCTGCGGCCGATCGCGATTGACCGCGACAACCCGAAAGCCGCCCTCAAGCAAGTGGCTGCGAAGGGTGACGAGCTGCTCAAGGACAATGTCTGGGTGCTGATCTTCCCTGAAGGCACTCGCGTTCCCCACGGCACCATCGGCAAGTTCTCCCGGAGTGGCAGCGCGTTGGCGGTGAATGCGGCGCTTCCGGTGCTGCCGATTGCGCACAATGCCGGCAAGTTCTGGCCGAAAATCGGTTGGGGTAAAAAGCCCGGCGTAATCACTGTGGTGATCGGGGAGCCGATGTATGCCGAGGGCAGTGGCCCCCGCGCCATCGCCGATCTGAATGATCGGGTGCAGGCTTGGAACGAGAAGACCCAACGGGAATTGGGCTCGCTGCCCCCGGCCCCTGAGGCGCCGGCTGCAAACGATCAGATCGCTGTCTGAGATTTGTGGATAACCTGTGTACGGTTTGTTCGCAAAGTCCCGAATTATCAAATTAAGTGACTGATTTACTTATATATTTCCGAAACTGATAAAACGCCGTAAAAGGTGCATAAGTTTTTTTCGGAAGTAAGGAAACCGGCTGATATAGCCGGTTTTTTTATGCCTGCTCTTCGGCGATCAGCGGCAGCTCCAGACGGAACGTCGTGCCTTGATCGACCACGCTCAGGCATTCGATCCGGCCGCCATGGTGATCCACCACGGCTTTGACCATCGACAATCCCAGGCCCACACCGTCGATGCCCTGTGCAGAAGAAAAGCGCCGGTACTGGCTGAACAGATCGGGCAGTTCCTCTGCAGCGATGCCTTTGCCTTGATCGGTCAGTTCACAACTCAGCCAGTCATCGTGGCAGCTGACACGCATGTCGACCCTGGATCCGGCAGGGCTGTACTTGATTGCATTTTCCAGCAGGTTGAACAGTGCACGGGTCAGCAAGCCCTGATCGGCCAGGATCAAGCGCTCCTGGGATTGTTCGTCCATGTCACTCGAGAGCTCGATGCGTTTTTGCTGGGCGATGGGCAATGCCTGATCCAGCACGTCCATGACCAGCATCCCGAACAGGCTCGGTTGAAACTGATACGCCTCGGATTCGGCCCGGGCCAGCAGAACGAAGCCGTCGGTGAGTTCCAGCGCCCGGCGTACCTGGCGCTCAATCTGTTCGAACAGCGGCGAATCCGTTCCCGTTTGATGCCGGTGTACCTCGAGCAGGGCAAGAATCGCCGAATGAGGGGCACGCAGGTCGTGGGACAGAAAGCGCAACAGCACACCGCGCTGTTCCTCGGCGGCGCGTTCGGCGCTCAAGTCAGTGAGACTCAAGAGCCAGCCGATCGGCAGGTCGCCATCGACTGGCAACAGCGCGGCGCGCTCCAGGCGCAGGCTACGTTCCTTGTGGTCCCGAAACTCCAGCAGAGGCAGCTCGGATAGCGGCGGGCGCGGCTCTGTGGACAACTCCGGATAGCCCAGGCTCGCCAGTTGATCAAGCACATCCTCGCCCACCAGATTGTGATCGAACAGGCTCCGGGCCTTGCGGTTGCCCAACAAGACTTGTCCTCGAGGATCGCTGATCAGCGTTGCGACCGGCAGATACTCCAGCCCGTCGGCAATGAACCGGCGGGTATCGCGGGTGCGGCTCATGGCTTGCTCAAGCGCCATGATCTGCCCCTGCAAGCGGTCGGCGCTGGGAAACTGCGCCCGACGTCGTTCGGGAAAGACTTTCGGCTCACTGTCCAGCCGCGCCAGCTCCCAGCCGAAGTAAGTGAGCACCACACTCAGGCGCCGCCAGTTCCAGATCAGATAGCCGAACAGCATGCCGAGCGCCGCAGGCGTCGGCGACCACCAACGCCGCATTTCAGCCAGGCCTGCACTGGTCAACAGCACGCAGGCAATTCCGCCCAATGTCAGCCAGAGCGCCAGACGCGGACGCCACAGCAGCAATCCAAGTACACACGCGACCATGGCTACCGAGAGTCCCGCGCCCATCAACGGCGCCGGATCATGCAAATTGATCTGCGCGCGCCAGGAAAGCAGTGCAGTCAGCGGCAACAGCACTAGACTTATCCACACCCACTCGCGCACCAGTTGCCGGAACAAACGCTGAACCTGGCTGGGTACGCGGCTTTCGTGTCGGCGCTGGTTATTCATGGGAAACAGGGCAGGGCGGGTTGAATGGTTTCATAGGCGGCCGGTCTGAGGACGTAGACCCGAAGAATCATAGCGGCTCACCCCACGGCGTGCCGCTTACTTTCACTGCATGGAGTCAGCCGATCCGGTCGGCACCCATTGCCCGAGCGACAAGGAACCACCGCGTATGCGCGTTGCGATACTGGACGATGAACCCGCCGAACTGCGCCGGGTCGAGCAGACCCTGCAACAAATGGCCGAGGCCGGAGGACAGCCCTGGTCACTGCACAGCTTCGAAAGCGGTGAAGACCTGCTGCGACAGTTGCGCCGGGAAACCTTCGACCTGCTGATCCTCGACTGGCAGCTGCCCGACCTCACTGGCCTGGCGCTGCTGCGCTGGACACGCGAACACATGGAAGCCCCGCCGGCGGCCATCATGCTCACAAGCCGCGACGGTGAAAGCGACATCGTCCAGGCCCTGAATGCCGGGGCCGACGACTATGTCAGCAAGCCGTTTCGGCCCAATGAACTGAAGGCCCGCGTGGCGGCGGTACTGCGCCGGCACAGCCTGCAACGAAGCGCCCCGACCGAAGTCCTGCGTTTCAACGACCTGGTGTTCGACGACGCCGAACTCACCGTCACCCGCGACGGCAAACCGATCGTCATGACTGAACGTGAATATCGTCTCGCCCATTGCCTGTTCAGCAACCTTGGGCGACCGCTTTCACGGGATTACCTGTACGAACGATTCTGGCCCCATGAAGAGATGTCGACATCGCGACCGCTGGACACTCATATCTATCGCCTGCGCAACAAACTCGGGCTGACGGCGGATCGGGGCTGGCAGTTGCTGACGATTTATGGGTATGGGTATCGGTTGGAGAGTGTGGCGGCAGGGGAGTGAATCGCAGGCAATAAAAAAGGCCAACGCAAATGCGCTGGCCTTTTCGTTGGCGCTGACCGGGATCAGAAATCCAGGTTGGAAACCGCCAAAGCATTGCTCTCGATGAAGTCACGGCGAGGTTCGACCGCATCACCCATCAGGGTGTTGAAGATCTGGTCCGCGCCAATGGCGTCTTCGATGGTGACTTTCAGCATGCGGCGCACGCTTGGGTCCATGGTGGTTTCCCACAGCTGATCCGGGTTCATTTCGCCCAGACCTTTGTATCGCTGGATGGTGTGGCGCTTGGTGCTTTCGGCCATCAGCCAGTCCAGGGCTTCCTTGAACTCGGTGACCGCTTTCTTGCGCTCGCCACGCTGGATGTACGCGCCTTCGTCGAGCAGGGTGCTCAGTTGAGCGCCGAGGGTGACGACGGTCTTGTAGTCGTTGCTGCCGAAGAAGTCGCGGTTGAAGGTGACGTAGTTCGACAGGCCGTGGGAGATCAGTTCAACCTCTGGCAGCCAAACGCCACGTTCACGGTCTTCACGCAGGCTGGCCTTGTAGACCAGGCCCGACTTCTCGACGGTGCGCAGACGGACTTCGTACTGAGCCAGCCAATCCTGCATCTTCGCGTGGTCGCCAAGCATTTCCAGGCTGACGGCCGGCAGGTAGATGAAGTGCTCGGTCAGCTCCTGCGGGTACAGGCGGGACAGACGCTTGAGGGTCTTCATCACCATGCGGAAGTCATTCACCAGACGTTCCAGCGCTTCACCGGAAATACCCGGGGCGTCTTCGTTCAGGTGCAGGCTCGCGTCTTCCAGAGCCGACTGCGTCATGTACTCTTCCATGGCGTCGTCGTCTTTGATGTATTGCTCTTGCTTGCCTTTCTTGACCTTGTACAGCGGCGGCTGGGCGATGTAGATGTAGCCGCGCTCGATCAGCTCAGGCAACTGACGGAAGAAGAAGGTCAGCAGCAGGGTACGGATGTGCGAACCGTCGACGTCAGCATCGGTCATGATGATGATGTTGTGATAGCGCAGCTTGTCGATGTTGTACTCTTCGCGACCGATACCGCAGCCCAGTGCGGTAATCAGCGTGCCCACTTCCTGGGACGAGATCATCTTGTCGAAACGTGCTTTCTCGACGTTGAGGATCTTGCCCTTCAGCGGCAGGATGGCCTGGGTCTTGCGGTTACGACCCTGCTTGGCAGAGCCGCCCGCGGAGTCACCTTCCACGAGGTACAGTTCGGACAGCGCCGGGTCTTTTTCCTGACAGTCAGCGAGCTTGCCTGGCAGGCCGGCGATGTCCAGCGCGCCTTTGCGGCGAGTCATCTCACGGGCCTTGCGCGCCGCTTCACGGGCACGGGCAGCGTCGATCATCTTGCCAACGACCAGTTTGGCTTCGTTCGGGTTTTCCAGCAGGAAGTCGGAGAAGTACTTGCCCATTTCCTGTTCGACCGCGGTCTTCACTTCGGAAGACACCAGCTTGTCTTTGGTCTGGGAACTGAACTTCGGATCCGGCACCTTCACCGAGATGATCGCGGTCAGGCCTTCACGGGCATCGTCACCGGTGGTGGCGACTTTGTGCTTCTTCGCCAGACCTTCCTGCTCGATGTAGTTGTTCAGGTTACGCGTCAGTGCGGAACGGAAGCCCACCAGGTGGGTGCCGCCGTCGCGCTGCGGAATGTTGTTGGTGAAGCACAACAGGTTCTCGTTGAAGCTGTCGTTCCACTGCAGGGCGATTTCCACGCCGATGCCGTCTTCACGCTGGATGTTGAAGTGGAACACCTGGTTGACCGCAGTCTTGTTGGTGTTCAGGTATTCAACGAACGCACGCAGGCCGCCTTCGTACTTGAACAGCTCTTCCTTGCCGCTGCGCTCATCCTTGAGGACGATACCGACACCGGAGTTGAGGAAGGACAGTTCACGAATGCGCTTGGCCAGGATGTCCCAGCTGAAGTGAATGTTCTTGAAGGTTTCGCTGGAAGCCTTGAAGTGAATCTGGGTACCGGTGGTTTCGCTGTCACCAACGATCGCCATCGGTGCCTGAGGTACGCCGTGGACGTAGGTCTGTTCCCAGATCTTGCCGCTGCGACGAACAGTCAGGACCAGCTCTTCGGACAGCGCGTTCACAACCGAAACACCTACACCGTGCAGACCGCCGGATACTTTGTAGGAGTTGTCGTCGAACTTACCGCCAGCGTGGAGAACGGTCATGATGACCTCGGCGGCGGAAACGCCTTCCTCCTTGTGCACGTCTACCGGGATGCCACGGCCGTTGTCTTTAACGGTGATGGACTCATCCGGGTGGATGATGATGCTGATGTCGTCGCAGTGGCCGGCGAGGGCTTCGTCGATCGAGTTGTCGACCACCTCGAACACCATGTGGTGCAGACCGCTGCCATCGTCGGTGTCACCAATGTACATACCGGGACGTTTGCGCACGGCATCCAGGCCTTTCAGCACTTTAATGCTCGATGAGTCGTACGTATTTTCTTCGCTCAATGCCTTCACTCCCGATGGTCGTGGGTCTGGGTGATACGGCCCTGTTCCACGTGGAACAGAGCGACTGGCGTTTCCGTCTGCCAGCCTTCCCTCAATAATTCGTGATCTACACAGGTGATAAAAACCTGGCAGCGTAAGTCTTCCAGCAAGCGGCACAGCGCGCGACGGTGGCTCTCGTCCAGTTCGGACGGCAAGTCATCCACCAGATAAATACACTGGCCGCGTCGGGCCTGGCTCACCAGATGCCCCTGGGCAATCCGCAACGCACAGACCACCAACTTCTGCTGACCCCGGGACAGGATGTCCGCGGCGTTGTGTGCGCCCAATCTAAGACGCAAGTCAGCCCGTTGTGGCCCAGCCTGGGTATGACCCATTTGCTGGTCCCGTTGCACGGATCCGGCGAGTACAGCGCTCAATTCCCGGTCCTTGTCCCAGCCTCGGTAATAGCTGAGCGTCAAACCTTCGAGCTCAACCAGTTCGCTCAAGGTTTGTTCAAAGACTGGTTTCAAGGCTTTGATGTAAGCGCGGCGGTATTCATCGATTTCAGCGCTGGCCTGGCACAGTTCCCTGTCCCAAACCGCTTGCGAAACGGCGTCAAGTGTACCATGCCGCAGCCAGGAGTTTCTCTGGCGCAAGGCCTTCTGCAAACGCTGCCAGGTGGCCATGAACCGCGGCTCGACGTGGAACACCCCCCAATCGAGGAACTGCCGGCGAATCTTCGGCGCGCCTTCCAGCAGGCGAAAGCTGTCGGGGTTGATCAACTGCAGCGGCAGGATTTCCGCCAGTTGCGCAGCGCTACGAGCGTTCTGACCGTCGATGCGGATCTGGAACTCGCCCTGACGGTCGCGAGATATACCCAATGCGCTGTGGCCACCCTCGGCGAGTTCAACCTGGCCGAAAACGGTGCAAGCAAGCTGCTCATACTGGATGACCGGCAACAGCCGCGTGCTACGAAACGAACGGGCAAGCCCCAGCAGGTGAATGGCTTCCAGAACACTGGTTTTGCCGCTGCCGTTGGCGCCGTAAAGAATGTTGATTCGGGGGCAGGGGGAGAAGGTCACCGGGTGCAAATTGCGCACCGCGGTGACCGAGACGCGACTTAGCGACATCCAGAGTCAGCTGATTACAGACGCATCGGCATGACAACGTAAGCCGAATCGTCATTGTCGGACTCTTGCACCAGCGCACTGCTGTTGGAGTCGGACAGGATCAGACGAACCTGCTCGGTAGTCATCACGCCCAGCACGTCGAGCAGATAGCTGACGTTGAAGCCGATTTCCAGGGAGCCGCCGTTGTATTCCACGCCTACTTCTTCTTCCGCTTCCTCCTGCTCCGGGTTGTTGGCCTGGATCTTCAACTGACCGCTGGCCAGTTGCAGACGGATACCGCGGTATTTCTCGTTGGACAGAATCGCGGTACGACTGAACGCTTCGCGCAACGCCTGACGATCACCCAGTACCAGCTTGTCGCCGCCCTTCGGCAGAACGCGCTCGTAGTCCGGGAACTTGCCGTCGACCAGTTTCGAGGTGAAGGTGAATTCGCCGGTGGTCGCACGGATGTGGTGCTGACCCAGGACGATGCTGACGTTACCGTCCGGCTCGGTAAGCAGACGCGCCAGTTCGAGAATGCCTTTACGCGGCACGATCACCTGATGGCGTTCCTGCTGACCGATGTCGGCCTGCATCGAGCACATGGCCAGACGGTGACCGTCGGTGGCCACGGCACGGATCACACCGGTCGACACTTCCAGCAACATACCGTTGAGGTAGTAACGCACGTCCTGCTGGGCCATGGCGAAACTGGTGCGTTCGATCAGGCGACGCAGCTTGCTCTGTTCCAGGCTGGTGGTCAGCGAACCCGGGCCTTCTTCCACAGTCGGGAAGTCGTTGGCCGGCAGGGTCGACAGGGTGAAACGGCTACGGCCGGCTTTCACCACCAGCTTCTGCTCGTCGACCTTGATGTCGATCAGCGCATCGTTCGGCAGGCTCTTGCAGATGTCCATCAGCTTGCGCGCCGGCACGGTGATGGAACCTGTTTCAGCCGGCTCCTCGAGTTGCACGCGACCGACCAGCTCGACTTCCAGGTCGGTACCGGTCAGCGACAGTTGCTGGCCATCGACAACCAGCAGCACGTTGGACAGTACCGGCAAGGTCTGTCGGCGCTCGACGACGCCTGCGACCAGTTGCAGGGGTTTCAACAGGGCTTCGCGTTGAATGGTGAAATGCATGGTCTAGTCCCTTGCCTTAATAAGCTGCGCTGGTGTTCATCAAGTGGTCAGTGTACGCAGCAGGTTCTTGTAGTCCTCGCGGATGTCCGCGTCGGATTCCTTAAGTTCGTTGATCTTGCGGCAGGCGTGCAGCACGGTCGTGTGGTCGCGGCCGCCAAACACATCGCCGATTTCCGGCAGGCTGTGGTTGGTCAGTTCCTTGGACAATGCCATCGCCACCTGACGCGGACGAGCGACCGAACGCGAACGGCGCTTGGACAGCAAGTCGGAGATCTTGATCTTGTAGTACTCGGCGACGGTGCGCTGAATGTTATCCACAGAGACCAGTTTGTCCTGCAGCGCCAACAGGTCTTTCAGGGATTCGCGAATCAACTCGATGGTGATGTCGCGGCCCATGAAGTGCGAGTGGGCGATCACGCGTTTCAGCGCGCCTTCCAGCTCACGGACGTTGGAGCGAATGCGCTGGGCAATGAAGAACGCCGCATCGTGTGGCAACTCGACTTTGGCCTGGTCGGCCTTCTTCATCAAGATGGCGACGCGGGTTTCCAGCTCCGGCGGCTCGACGGCAACCGTCAGGCCCCAGCCGAAGCGGGATTTAAGGCGCTCTTCAAGGCCTTCGATTTCTTTCGGGTAGCGGTCACTGGTGAGAATGACCTGCTGGCCACCTTCAAGCAGGGCGTTGAAGGTGTGGAAAAACTCTTCCTGGGAACGTTCCTTGCGGGCGAAGAACTGAATGTCGTCGATCAGCAGGGCGTCCACCGAACGGTAGAAACGCTTGAACTCGTTGATCGCGTTCAGTTGCAGCGCCTTGACCATGTCGGCCACGAAACGCTCGGAATGCAGGTACACGACCTTGGCATTCGGGTTCTTCTTTAATAGATGGTTACCCACCGCGTGCATCAAGTGCGTCTTACCCAGGCCCACGCCACCATAAAGGAAGAGCGGGTTGTAGCCGTGCTTCGGGTTGTCTGCCACCTGCCAGGCCGCCGCACGGGCGAGCTGGTTGGATTTACCTTCGACGAAGTTCTCGAAGGTAAAGGTGCGGTTGAGGTAGCTGGTGTGCTTGAGCGCGCCTTCGACCTGCACGGTGCGCTGTTCAGCGCGCACCGGGGCCTGTTGCGAAGCGGCACCGGCCATCGGATCAAAGCTGTCGCGTGACGGCTCTTCACTGATTTCTTCGGTTTTCTGCGTCGAGCGCTTGGTCGGCGCAGGCGTCGGAGCGGGTGCTGGTGCACTGGCTGGCGCGGTATTGGCCTGAGCCTGGGACACTTGCGCAGCAGCCAATGGCGCATTCGGTGCCGCACGCGGCGCCGAACTGCGTTTGCTGCCTATTAATAAGGAGAGCGACGGTGCCAGACCGTTGCCATGCTCATCCAGCAGTTCAAGGACGCGCCCCAGGTACTTTTCGTTGACCCAGTCCAGAACAAAACGGTTCGGTGCGTAGACGCGCAACTCGTCGCCTTCGGCTTCGACCTGTAGTGGACGGATCCAGGTGTTGAATTGTTGGGCAGGCAGCTCTTCGCGCAAAAGCTCCACGCACTGCTGCCAAAGTTCCACTGACACGGATATCCCCTAAGTTGAAAGCCGGTGAGGCAAAAACAAGCGGCCATTGTAGCGGCCAGTCGTCCACTTATCCACATGCAGGTTGCCCGGTGGACATGATTTATCAATGCGTTAAACGCGAAAAAGGCGACCGACGGTATGTGCATAAGCTCTGTGGATAACCCTATCTGAGCACACTGGACAACTGGGGGCGAAAGTCGGTGGATAACCAGCTTGTGGATAACCACCTATTCCACACACAGGTTATCCGACAGTGCAGCACAGGCTGAACACGGTTTTCCACTGTAGTTGTCATTCTCTGTACATCGCTTGAAACAAGGCCTTGAGCCAGTTATCCACAGCGAACCGTGCACCTAGCTTTTACAAGCTTTACAGAAAAGCTTTAAATAATTCCCTTCTTTATTTTTATCTTTGGCAAACCGGGTAATCAGGTCCTGTCAGCTCCGAAGATCTATTTATAAGGAAACGTTGGTTGGAAATTGACCTATTGGCTTGCTTTCTCTAGAATCCCCGGTCTCTTAAAACGGGGGCCATTCCGGCCCGTTGTGGACGAACCAGGTAACACGACATGAAACGTACTTTCCAACCAAGCACTATCAAACGCGCTCGTACCCACGGTTTCCGTGCTCGCATGGCTACCAAGAACGGTCGTGCCGTACTGTCGCGTCGTCGCGCCAAAGGCCGCGCACGTCTGGCAGTTTGATAATCCGGCACTGGAGGTGAGTCAGGACTTCAGTCGGGAAAAGCGTCTGCTTACTCCCCGGCATTTCAAGGCAGTCTTTGACTCCCCTACCGGCAAGGTTCCGGGGAAAAATCTCCTGCTCCTTGCGCGCAACAACGATCTCGATCACCCCCGTCTCGGGCTGGTTATCGGGAAAAAGAGCGTCAAGCTCTCCGTCGAGCGCAATCGCCTCAAACGTCTTATGCGCGAATCGTTTCGCCTGCACCAGGATTCACTGGTCGGCTGGGACATCGTTATCGTCGCGCGCAAAGGTTTGGGTGACGTAGAAAACCCCGAATTGATTCAGCATTTCGGCAAACTCTGGAAGCGTCTGGCACGCAACAAGCCGGTACCAGCAGTCAAAACCGAAACTGTAGGGGTAGACAGTCCAGATGCGTAAACTGGCACTCGTTCCGATCCAGTTTTATCGCTACGCCATTAGTCCCCTGATGGCCAGTCACTGTCGTTTCTACCCCAGTTGTTCTTGCTACGCGTACGAAGCCATCGAAAATCATGGCCTTCTGCGCGGTGGCTGGCTGACCTTTCGTCGTTTAGGTCGCTGTCATCCGTGGAATCCCGGTGGTTATGACCCGGTTCCACCTATCCCTACCTCCCGTTCTTCTTCGATGGCCGAGTAATCATGGATATCAAACGCACGATCCTGATCGTCGCCCTGGCAATCGTGTCCTACGTCATGGTCCTTAAATGGAACCAGGACTATGGCCAGGCTGCCCTGCCGACTCAGAATGTTGCTTCCAGTACGACTACATCCGGTTTGCCGGACACCGCCACTGGCAATAATGCTGCTGCCAGTGACGATATTCCGCGCGCCGCAAGCGATACCAGCGCACCTGCCGAAACGCCGGTCGCTGTCAGCAAGGATCTGATCCAGATCAAGACCGACGTGCTCGATCTCGCGATCGATCCACAAGGTGGCGATGTTGCCCAGCTGACCTTGCCGCTGTATCCACGTCGTCAGGATCGTCCGGACGTTCCGTTCCAGCTGTTCGACAACGGTGGCGAACGTACTTATCTGGCACAGAGCGGTCTGATTGGCACCAACGGTCCGGATGCAAACCCGGCCGGTCGTCCGATCTACTCCTCGGAGAAGAAGACTTATCAACTGGCTGACGGTCAGGACCAACTGGTCGTCGACCTGAAATTCAGCAAGGACGGCGTCAATTACATCAAACGTTTCACTCTGAAACGTGGCCTGTATGACGTGACCGTGACCTATCTGATCGACAACCAGAGCGCTCAGCCTTGGTCCGGTTCGATGTTTGCCCAGCTGAAGCGCGATGCAAGCGCCGATCCTTCGTCCACAACTGCTACCGGTACCGCGACTTACCTGGGCGCCGCCCTGTGGACAAGTTCCGAGCCGTACAAGAAAGTGTCCATGAAGGACATGGACAAAGGTCAGCTCAAGGAAACCGTCACCGGTGGCTGGGTAGCCTGGCTGCAACACTATTTCGTGACTGCATGGGTTGCTCCGAAGGGCGAAAACAACATCGTCCAGACCCGTAAAGACAGCAAAGGCAACTACATCATCGGTTACACCGGTCCTTCGTTGACCGCTGCACCGGGTGCAAAAGTCGAGACCAGCGCTGTTCTCTATGCCGGTCCGAAAAGCCAGGCGGTGCTGAAAGAGTTGTCCCCAGGTCTGGAACTGACTGTCGACTACGGCATTCTGTGGTTCATTGCCCAGCCAATCTTCTGGTTGCTGCAACATATCCACAGCATCGTCGGCAACTGGGGCTGGTCGATCATCTTCCTGACCATGCTGATCAAAGGGATCTTCTTCCCTCTGTCGGCCGCCAGCTACAAGTCGATGGCCCGCATGCGCGCCGTGGCTCCGAAACTGGCTGCACTGAAAGAGCAACATGGCGATGACCGGCAGAAAATGTCGCAAGCCATGATGGAGCTGTACAAGAAAGAGAAGATCAATCCGCTGGGTGGCTGCTTGCCGATCCTGGTGCAGATGCCGGTTTTCCTTTCGCTGTACTGGGTTCTGCTGGAAAGCGTGGAAATGCGCCAGGCGCCGTTCATGCTGTGGATTACCGACCTGTCGATCAAGGATCCGTTCTTCATCCTGCCGATCATCATGGGCGCGACCATGTTCATCCAGCAGCGTCTGAACCCTACACCTCCGGATCCGATGCAGGCCAAGGTGATGAAAATGATGCCAATCATCTTCACCTTCTTCTTCCTGTGGTTCCCGGCAGGTCTGGTGCTGTACTGGGTTGTGAACAACTGCCTGTCGATTGCCCAACAGTGGTACATCACGCGTAAGATCGAAGCGGCGACGAAAAAAGCCGAGGCGTAACTTACTCTGTGGATAACACCACTCAAAACGCCCCCTAGTGGGGCGTTTTGCTATCTGCCATTTTTGTCTGGATACCGGTTTATGAGCGCACCTCGTGAAACCATCGCAGCTGTCGCTACCGCCCAGGGCCGTGGCGGCGTGGGCATCGTTCGAATTTCCGGGCCGCTGGCCAGCGTTGCGGCCAAAGCCATCAGCGGCCGTGAACTGAAACCAAGGTTTGCCCACTACGGCCCGTTCTTCAGTGACGATCAACAGGTGCTGGATGAAGGTCTGGCGCTGTATTTCCCCGGACCGAACTCGTTCACCGGCGAAGATGTACTGGAACTGCAGGGCCACGGTGGCCCGATCGTCCTCGACATGTTGCTCAAGCGTTGTCTGGAACTGGGTTGCCGTCTGGCCCGTCCCGGTGAATTCAGCGAAAGAGCGTTCCTCAATGACAAACTCGATCTGGCGCAGGCCGAGGCCATCGCCGACCTGATCGAAGCCAGTTCCGCACAGGCCGCGCGCAATGCCCTGCGTTCATTGCAGGGTGCATTTTCCCAACGCGTGCACAACCTTACCGAACAGTTGATCGGCCTGCGGATCTATGTAGAAGCGGCTATCGACTTCCCGGAAGAAGAAATCGACTTCCTCGCTGATGGCCATGTCCTGAGCATGCTCGACAAGGTTCGTAACGAGTTATCCACCGTATTGCGCGAAGCCGGGCAGGGTGCGTTGCTGCGTGACGGCATGACCGTGGTGATTGCCGGTCGTCCGAATGCCGGCAAATCCAGCCTGCTCAACGCACTGGCCGGTCGTGAAGCCGCGATCGTGACCGAAATAGCCGGCACCACTCGGGACATCCTGCGCGAACATATCCACATCGACGGCATGCCGCTGCACGTTGTGGACACCGCCGGTCTGCGTGATACCGATGACCATGTGGAAAAGATCGGCGTTGAACGAGCGTTGAAAGCCATCGGCGAGGCTGACCGAGTGCTGCTGGTCGTCGATGCCACTGCGCCAGAGGCCGCCGATCCATTCGCCCTGTGGCCGGAATTCCTTGAAACCCGGCCAGATCCGGCGAAGGTCACCCTGATTCGTAACAAGGCTGATCTCACCGGTGAACCTATTGCCCTGGAAGTCAGTGACGATGGCCACGTGACGATCAGCCTGAGCGCCAAGTCTGCCGGTGAAGGTCTGGACCTGCTACGTGATCACCTCAAAGCCTGCATGGGCTACGAACAAACATCGGAAAGCAGCTTCAGCGCACGCCGCCGGCACCTCGAAGCCCTGCGTCATGCCAGTGATGCCCTGGAACATGGACGTGCCCAACTGACCTTGGCGGGTGCTGGTGAGCTGTTGGCCGAAGACCTGCGTCAGGCCCAGCAGTCTCTCGGGGAAATCACCGGCGCCTTCAGTTCAGATGATTTGCTGGGACGAATCTTTTCCAGCTTCTGCATCGGTAAATAACCCTTCCGTTGTCCACAGACAGGTCCGTTCGCGACCTGTCTGTCCCCCCTTCTAGTATTTCCTTCCTCCAGTGCCGGACAGATTCCTGTTCCTGAGCGGATTTTCCGTGTCCGCGATTCCTTCATTCACCTGATTTCTGTGGATTAAGCCCTGTGAATAACTGCCGCTGAGGGCAGTTGATAACAGGGCCTGAAAACTGAACATAACTGCCGCTGTGGATAACCACCTCATTCATCCACAGGCTTACACCGGTTATCCAAGGGCCTCATGGCGACATGGCCACAGGGTTTTGAATCTCTGTACACATTGAAAATAAAGGCCTGCAGAAATCTATCCACAGAAACCATGGGCAGTAAGAATAAGCTTTAAAACAAAGGTTTTATAAATTTCTCTCTTTTTTATTCTTTTAACCGCGAGTTCTCCACAGCTGGTTAAATTTTGTGCAAAGGGTTCTTTAGGAAGGGCGAAGTCCCTATACTTGCCGACCAGGTCCAGAAACCTGATCTCAAACTATTCCTGAATTACCTACTTAAGCAGGCACGAGGTGCGTGGTGGATTTCCCTTCCCGTTTTGAAGTGATCGTCATCGGCGGCGGTCATGCCGGTACCGAGGCAGCACTGGCCTCAGCACGCATGGGTGCAAAAACCCTTCTGCTGACGCACAACGTGGAAACCCTCGGTGCCATGAGTTGCAACCCGGCTATCGGTGGCATCGGCAAAAGCCATCTGGTCAAGGAAATCGACGCCCTCGGCGGCGCGATGGCCATGGCCACCGATCTGGGCGGTATCCAGTTTCGCGTGTTGAACAGCCGCAAAGGCCCGGCCGTACGGGCGACCCGTGCGCAAGCCGACCGGATTTTGTACAAAGCCGCTGTCCGCGAAATTCTGGAAAACCAGCCGAACCTGTGGATATTTCAACAAGCTGCTGACGACCTGATCGTCGAGCAGGAACAAGTACGTGGTGTCGTCACACAAATGGGTCTGCGTTTCTTCGCGGATTCCGTGGTGTTGACCACCGGTACGTTCCTCGGCGGACTTATCCACATCGGGTTGCAGAATTTTTCCGGCGGTCGTGCCGGTGACCCACCGTCGATCGCCCTGGCGCATCGTCTGCGTGAACTGCCGTTGCGTGTCGGTCGCCTGAAAACCGGTACGCCACCGCGTATCGACGGCAAGTCTGTGGATTTCTCGGTGATGACCGAGCAGCCAGGCGATACGCCGATCCCGGTGATGTCGTTCATGGGCAACAAGGAACAACATCCACGGCAAGTCAGTTGCTGGATTACTCATACCAACGCCCGCACCCACGAAATCATTGCCGCGAACCTCGACCGTTCGCCGATGTATTCCGCTGCTGGTGAAATCGAAGGCATCGGCCCGCGTTATTGCCCGTCGATCGAAGACAAGATCCACCGCTTTGCCGACAAGGAAAGCCATCAGGTGTTCATCGAGCCGGAAGGCCTGACCACCCATGAGCTGTATCCGAACGGGATATCCACAAGCCTGCCGTTCGATGTGCAGTTGCAGATCGTGCAATCGATCCGCGGCATGGAAAACGCGCACATCGTGCGTCCGGGTTATGCGATCGAGTACGACTACTTCGATCCGCGCGACCTGAAGTACAGCCTGGAAACCAAAGTCATCGGCGGTCTGTTCTTCGCTGGTCAGATTAACGGCACCACCGGTTACGAAGAAGCCGGCGCCCAGGGTTTGCTGGCTGGCGCGAACGCTGCACTGCGTGCGAAAGGCAAAGAAGCCTGGTGCCCGCGTCGCGATGAAGCGTACATCGGGGTATTGGTCGACGATCTGATCACCCTCGGTACTCAAGAGCCGTACCGCATGTTCACTTCCCGTGCCGAGTACCGCCTGATCCTGCGTGAGGACAACGCCGACCTGCGTCTGACCGAAAAAGGTCGCGAGCTGGGTCTGGTCGATGACGCGCGCTGGGCGGCGTTCTGCAAGAAACGCGAAAGCATCGAACTCGAAGAGCAGCGCCTGAAAAGCACCTGGGTTCGCCCGGGCACTCCGCAGGGCGATGCGATTGCCGAGAAATTCGGCACGCCGCTGACTCACGAATACAACCTGCTCAATCTCTTGAGCCGTCCGGAAATCGACTACGCTGGTCTGGTCGAAGTGACCGGGCAGGGCGCCGAAGATCCACAGGTCGCCGAACAGGTCGAGATCAAGACCAAATACGCCGGTTACATCGACCGTCAACAGGACGAAATCGCCCGTCTGCGTGCAAGCGAAGACACGAAACTGCCTGTGGATATCGATTACACCAACATTTCCGGTCTCTCCAAGGAGATCCAGAGCAAGCTTGGCGCGACTCGTCCCGAGACGCTTGGCCAGGCTTCGCGGATCCCGGGTGTGACCCCGGCAGCGATTTCGCTGTTGATGATTCATTTGAAAAAACGCGGCGCGGGCCGTCAGTTGGAGCAAAGCGCTTGAGTTCTAAGGTCACTTCGCAACACGCCGAAGAGTTATCCACAGGAGCCCGCGAGCTCGGTGTCAATCTCACTGAAACCCAGCATGAATTGCTGCTGGGTTATCTGGCCCTGTTGATCAAATGGAACCAGGCCTACAACCTGACCGCCGTTCGCGATCCGGACGAAATGGTTTCGCGTCACCTGCTCGATAGCCTCAGCGTGATGTCGTTCATCGAAAACGGCCGATGGCTGGATGTTGGCAGCGGCGGCGGCATGCCGGGGATCCCTTTGGCGATCCTGTATCCGGACTCGCAAGTGACTTGCCTGGACAGCAACGGCAAGAAAACCCGCTTCCTGACCCAGGTCAAACTCGAACTCAAACTGGATAACCTGCAAGTTATCCACAGTCGCGTCGAAGCATTCCAGCCTGCACAGCCGTTCAACGGGATCATTTCCCGGGCGTTCAGCAGCATGGAGAACTTCACCAACTGGACTCGCCACCTCGGCGACGCCGATACGCGCTGGCTGGCAATGAAGGGCGTCCATCCGGCCGATGAGCTGGTAGCATTGCCGGCAGACTTCAAACTCGATAGCGAACACGCCCTGGCCGTACCCGGTTGCCAAGGCCAACGCCATCTGCTGATACTGCGCCGCACGGCATGATTGGGAACACAAGCAAGAATGGCTAAGGTATTCGCGATAGCGAACCAGAAGGGTGGTGTGGGCAAGACCACCACCTGCATCAACCTCGCAGCATCCCTGGTCGCGACCAAGCGCCGGGTGCTGTTGATCGATCTCGATCCACAGGGCAACGCCACCATGGGTAGCGGTGTGGATAAACATGGCCTGGAAAACTCGGTCTACGACCTGCTGATCGGCGAATGCGATCTGGCTCAGGCCATGCACTACTCTGAACACGGCGGTTATCAACTGCTGCCGGCCAACCGCGACCTGACGGCGGCCGAAGTGGTGCTGCTGGAAATGCAGATGAAGGAAAGCCGTCTGCGCAGTGCGCTGGCGCCGATCCGTGAAAACTACGATTACATTCTGATCGACTGCCCGCCGTCGCTGTCGATGCTCACACTGAACGCACTGGTCGCCGCTGACGGGGTCATTATCCCCATGCAGTGCGAGTACTTTGCGCTCGAAGGTCTGAGCGACCTTGTGGATAACATCAAGCGCATCGCTGAACTGCTGAATCCGAACCTGAAAGTTGAAGGTCTGCTGCGGACCATGTACGACCCGCGCCTGAGTCTGATGAACGACGTTTCGGCCCAGCTCAAGGAACACTTCGGCGATCAGCTGTACGACACGGTGATCCCGCGCAATATCCGTCTGGCTGAAGCCCCGAGCTACGGCATGCCGGCGCTGGCCTACGACAAGCAATCGCGTGGCGCGCTGGCTTATCTGGCCCTGGCCGGCGAGATGGTTCGCCGTCAGCGCAAAAATTCACGCATCGCCGCTGCCCAGCCAACTTAAGGAATCCCCATGGCCGTCAAGAAACGAGGTCTCGGACGAGGACTGGATGCGCTGCTGAGCGGTCCGACTGTCAGCTCGCTGGAAGAACAGGCAGCGCAGGCTGACAGCCGTGAGTTGCAGCACCTGCCGTTGGACCTCCTGCAGCGTGGCAAGTACCAGCCGCGCCGGGACATGGATCCGCAGGCGCTGGAAGAGCTGGCGCAGTCGATCAAGGCTCAGGGCGTGATGCAGCCGATCGTGGTTCGCCCGATTGGTGGTGGCCGTTTTGAAATCATCGCTGGCGAGCGCCGCTGGCGCGCCAGTCAGCAGGCCGGCCAGGAAACCATTCCTGCGATGGTCCGCGACGTGCCGGATGAAACCGCGATCGCCATTGCGCTGATCGAGAACATCCAGCGCGAAGATCTGAACCCTATCGAAGAAGCGGTGGCCCTGCAGCGCTTGCAGCAGGAATTCCAGCTCACCCAGCAACAGGTTGCCGAGGCTGTGGGTAAGTCCCGCGTCACCGTGGCCAACCTTTTGCGCCTGATTGCCCTGCCGGAAGTCATCAAGACCATGCTGTCCCACGGCGACCTGGAAATGGGTCATGCCCGTGCATTGCTCGGTCTGCCTGACAATCAGCAGGTGGAAGGGGCGCGACATGTTGTCGCACGCGGCCTCACCGTGCGCCAAACCGAGGCACTGGTTCGTCAGTGGTTGAGTGGCAAACCGGAGCCGGTCGAACCGTCCAAACCCGACCCGGATATAGCTCGTCTCGAGCAGCGTCTGGCCGAGCGCCTAGGCTCTGCGGTGCAGATCCGCCACGGCAAGAAGGGAAAGGGTCAGTTGGTGATCGGTTACAACTCCCTCGACGAGCTTCAAGGTGTGCTCGCACACATCCGCTGAAACAATTGCTCTTGTAGCGCGCAGTCGGAAATCACTACCTGACAGTTGAATAGGGGCAGAACCGCCCCTATACTCTGCGCGCATTTTGTCGGCACAAATTATGCCAAGTTATTGAATTTCGGCAGCCGACCATTGGAGAGCAATAGTGATGGAAACCCGCAAGCCAAACCGCCTGCCGTTCCATCGCCTGGCGGTTTTTCCGGTGTTAATGGCTCAATTTGTCATTTTGCTCATTGCCGCTTTGGCGCTCTGGCAATGGCACGGAGTCGTTGCCGGATACTCGGGACTTTGCGGAGGCCTGATAGCCTTGCTGCCCAATGTTTATTTCGCTCACAAGGCATTTCGGTTTTCCGGCGCCCGAGCAGCCCAGTCCATCGTCCGGTCTTTCTATGCCGGCGAGGCAGGCAAACTGATTTTGACGGCAGTGCTGTTTGCACTGGTGTTCGCAGGTGTGAAGCCACTGGCGCCGATCGCTGTATTCGGCGCCTTCGTGCTGACTCAGTCGGTCAGCTGGTTCGCTCCCCTGCTGATGAGAACAAGACTTTCGAGACCTTAGGGCGTTTGAGGCAACCATGGCAGAAACAACCGCTTCGGGCTATATCCAGCACCACTTGCAGAACCTGACCTTCGGTCAGCTACCCAACGGCGGCTGGGGCTTTGCCCACACCGCAGCAGAAGCCAAGGAAATGGGCTTCTGGGCTTTCCACGTCGATACTCTCGGCTGGTCGGTCGCGCTGGGTCTGATCTTCGTTCTTCTTTTCCGCATGGCGGCCAAGAAGGCGACTTCCGGTCAGCCGGGTGCACTGCAGAACTTCGTTGAAGTCCTGGTCGAATTCGTCGATGGCAGCGTGAAAGACAGCTTCCATGGCCGTAGCCCGGTGATTGCACCGCTGGCACTGACCATCTTCGTCTGGGTGTTCCTGATGAACGCCGTCGACCTGGTACCGGTCGACTGGATTCCTCAGCTGGCCATCCTGATCTCCGGCGACCACCACATCCCGTTCCGCGCCGTGTCGACTACCGACCCGAACGCGACCCTGGGCATGGCGTTCTCGGTTTTCGCACTGATCATTTTCTATAGCATCAAGGTCAAGGGCCTCGGCGGCTTCATCGGCGAGCTGACCCTGCACCCGTTCGGCAGCAAGAACATCTTCGTTCAGGCCCTGCTGATCCCGGTGAACTTCCTGCTGGAATTCGTGACCCTGATCGCCAAACCGATCTCTCTGGCTCTGCGTCTGTTCGGCAACATGTATGCCGGCGAGCTGGTGTTCATCCTGATCGCTGTGATGTTCGGCAGCGGCCTGCTCTGGCTCAGCGGCCTGGGTGTTGTCCTGCAGTGGGCGTGGGCTGTGTTCCACATCCTGATCATCACCCTGCAGGCGTTCATCTTCATGATGCTGACCATCGTCTACCTGTCGATGGCGCACGAAGAAAACCATTAAGACCAGTCTCGACTAGTCTGATGTCCTTCCCGGTCAAACGGGAAGGGGCTCCTCACGGGGCACCATGAAACGATTTGTTTTACCGCTTTAATCTAAAAAACCTAAACCATACGACGTAAAAGTCGGGAGGAAAGATGGAAACTGTAGTTGGTCTAACCGCTATCGCTGTTGCACTGTTGATCGGCCTGGGCGCACTGGGTACCGCAATTGGTTTCGGCCTGCTGGGCGGCAAGTTCCTGGAAGGCGCAGCGCGTCAGCCAGAAATGGTTCCAATGCTGCAAGTTAAAATGTTCATCGTTGCCGGTCTGCTCGACGCCGTAACCATGATCGGTGTTGGTATCGCTCTGTTCTTCACCTTTGCGAACCCGTTCGTTGGTCAAATCGCTGGCTAATCATTCGGATTTTCCGAGTGATTTGGTGTGATGGACAACGTAACTGCGAGGTGTTGGCGTGAACATTAATGCGACCCTGATTGGCCAGTCCGTTGCGTTCCTGATTTTTGTACTGTTCTGCATGAAGTTCGTATGGCCTCCGGTCATCGCGGCTCTGCACGAACGTCAAAAGAAGATCGCTGATGGTCTGGACGCTGCCAGCCGTGCAGCTCGCGACCTGGAGTTGGCCCAAGAGAAAGCGGGTCAGCAACTGCGCGAAGCGAAAGCTCAGGCAGCTGAAATCATCGAGCAAGCCAAGAAACGCGGTAACCAGATTGTCGAAGAGGCCGTTGAAAAGGCCCGTGTCGACGCTGACCGTGTGAAGGTTCAGGCTCAAGCCGAGATCGAACAGGAACTGAACAGTGTCAAAGACAAGCTGCGCGCCCAAGTGGGCTTGCTGGCTGTCGGCGGCGCCGAGAAGATCCTGGGTGCCACAATCGATCAAAACGCGCACGCAGAGCTGGTTAACCAACTGGCTGCTGAAATCTAAGCGAGGGCGATCATGGCAGAACTGACCACGTTGGCCCGACCTTACGCTAAGGCGGCCTTCGAGCACGCTCAGGCCCACCAGCAACTGGCCAATTGGTCAGCCATGCTCGGCCTGGCAGCAGCGGTGTCGCAAGACGACACCATGCAGCGCGTGCTCAAGGCCCCGCGACTGACGAGCGCAGAAAAGGCCGCCACGTTCATTGACGTGTGCGGCGACAAGTTTGATGCCAAGGCACAGAACTTCATCAATGTCGTTGCCGAAAACGACCGTCTCCCGCTTCTGCCGGAGATCGCCGCTCTGTTTGACCTGTACAAGGCCGAGCAAGAGAAATCGGTAGACGTTGAAGTGACCAGTGCTTTTGCATTGAACCAAGAACAGCAAGACAAACTCGCCAAGGTTCTCAGTGCACGACTCAACCGGGAAGTGCGCCTGCAAGTCGAGGAAGACAGCTCCCTTATCGGGGGGGTGGTCATCCGCGCCGGCGACCTGGTTATCGATGGCTCGATTCGCGGCAAAATCGCGAAACTTGCCGAAGCATTGAAATCTTGAGTTTGAAGGGGCAGCAGAGCAATGCAGCAACTCAATCCTTCCGAAATAAGTGAAATTATCAAGGGCCGCATCGAAAAGCTCGATGTGACCTCCCAAGCCCGTAACGAAGGCACTGTCGTCAGCGTATCTGACGGTATCGTGCGGATTCACGGTCTGGCCGACGTCATGTACGGCGAGATGATCGAGTTTCCGGGCGGCGTCTACGGTATGGCCCTCAACCTGGAGCAAGACTCCGTAGGTGCCGTTGTACTGGGCGCATACACGACTCTGGCTGAAGGCATGAGCGCCAAGTGCACCGGCCGCATCCTCGAAGTTCCGGTTGGTAAGGAACTGCTGGGTCGCGTTGTCGACGCACTGGGTAACCCTGTTGACGGCAAAGGTCCACTGGGCAACACCGAGACCGACGCGGTCGAGAAAGTTGCTCCGGGCGTGATCTGGCGTAAGTCGGTAGACCAGCCTGTACAGACTGGCTACAAGGCTGTCGATGCCATGATCCCTGTCGGCCGTGGCCAGCGTGAGCTGATCATCGGTGACCGTCAGATCGGTAAAACCGCTCTGGCGATCGACGCGATCATCAACCAGAAAGACAGCGGCATTTTCTGCGTCTACGTGGCAATCGGTCAGAAGCAATCGACCATCGCCAACGTGGTTCGCAAGCTGGAAGAAAACGGTGCACTGGCTAACACCATCATCGTTGCAGCGAGCGCTTCGGAATCTGCAGCACTGCAATTCCTGGCTCCGTACTCCGGTTGCACCATGGGTGAATTCTTCCGCGACCGCGGTGAAGACGCGCTGATCGTCTATGACGATCTGTCCAAGCAAGCAGTGGCTTACCGCCAGATTTCCCTGCTGCTGCGCCGTCCACCAGGCCGTGAAGCTTACCCAGGCGACGTGTTCTATCTCCACTCCCGTCTGCTGGAGCGTGCATCCCGCGTTTCGGAAGAGTACGTAGAGAAGTTCACCAACGGCGCAGTGACCGGCAAAACCGGTTCCCTGACCGCACTGCCGATCATCGAAACCCAGGCTGGCGACGTTTCCGCGTTCGTTCCGACCAACGTGATTTCCATCACCGACGGTCAGATCTTCCTGGAATCGGCCATGTTCAACTCGGGCATCCGCCCTGCAGTGAACGCCGGTGTTTCGGTATCCCGTGTGGGTGGTGCCGCTCAGACCAAGATCATCAAGAAGCTGTCCGGTGGTATCCGTACCGCTCTGGCTCAGTACCGTGAACTGGCAGCATTCGCCCAGTTCGCTTCTGACCTGGACGAAGCGACCCGCAAGCAACTTGAGCATGGTCAGCGCGTTACCGAGCTGATGAAGCAGAAGCAATACGCACCGATGTCGATCGCTGACATGGCGCTGTCGCTGTATGCCGCTGAGCGTGGGTTCCTGACTGACATTGAAATCGCCAAGATCGGCAGCTTCGAACAAGCGCTGATCGCTTTCTTCAACCGCGATCACGCCGATTTGATGGCCAAGATCAACGTTAAAGGTGACTTCAATGACGAAATCGACGCTGGCCTGAAGGCTGGTATCGAGAAGTTCAAGGCCACCCAAACCTGGTAAGCCGCAGCGGGAGCCGCAAGGCTCCCGCTTGCTAACCTGATAGGTGTTACATGGCAGGCGCAAAAGAGATTCGCAGTAAGATTGCGAGCATCAAAAGCACGCAAAAAATTACCAGCGCCATGGAAAAAGTGGCGGTCAGCAAAATGCGCAAGGCACAAATGCGCATGGCTGCTAGCCGTCCTTATGCGGAGCGTATCCGCCAGGTAATTGGGCATCTGGCCAACGCCAACCCGGAATACCGCCACCCGTTCATGATCGATCGCGAAGTAAAGCGCGTCGGTTATGTCGTGGTGAGCAGTGACCGTGGTCTGTGCGGCGGCTTGAACACCAACCTGTTCAAGGCCCTGGTCAAGGACATGGCGGTAAACCGCGAAAACGGCGTCGAGATCGATCTGTGTGTCGTTGGTAGCAAGGGTGCGGCCTTTTTCCGCAACTTCGGCGGTAACGTCGTTGCAGCTATCAGCCACCTGGGTGAAGAGCCGTCGATCAATGATCTGATCGGCAGCGTCAAGGTGATGCTGGATGCCTACCTGGACGGCCGTATTGACCGCCTGTCCGTGGTATCCAACAAGTTCATCAACACCATGACGCAACAGCCTACCGTGGAGCAGTTGATTCCATTGGTGGCGACCCCGGATCAAGAACTCAAGCACCACTGGGACTACCTCTACGAACCAGACGCCAAAGAGCTGCTTGACGGCTTGATGGTGCGTTACGTGGAGTCGCAGGTGTACCAGGCGGTGGTCGAGAACAACGCGGCTGAGCAGGCTGCGCGGATGATCGCGATGAAGAACGCTACCGACAACGCCGGTGATTTGATCAGCGATTTGCAGCTGATCTACAACAAGGCGCGTCAGGCTGCGATCACCCAAGAGATCTCGGAAATCGTCGGCGGCGCTGCCGCGGTTTAACGGTTCAAATATTCAGAGGATCCAGCTATGAGTAGCGGACGTATCGTTCAAATCATCGGCGCCGTTATCGACGTGGAATTTCCACGCGACAGCGTACCGAGCATCTACGACGCCTTGAAGGTTCAAGGCGCCGAAACCACTCTGGAAGTTCAGCAGCAGCTGGGCGACGGCGTGGTTCGTACCATTGCGATGGGCTCCACCGAAGGCTTGAAGCGCGGTCTGGACGTCAACAACACTGGCGCAGCCATCTCCGTACCGGTCGGTAAAGCGACTCTGGGCCGGATCATGGACGTACTGGGCAACCCGATCGACGAAGCTGGCCCGATCGGCGAAGAAGAGCGCTGGGGTATCCACCGCGCCGCTCCTTCCTTCGCTGAACAAGCCGGTGGCAACGAGCTGCTGGAAACAGGCATCAAGGTTATCGACCTGGTTTGCCCGTTCGCCAAGGGCGGTAAAGTCGGTCTGTTCGGTGGTGCCGGTGTAGGCAAGACCGTAAACATGATGGAACTGATCCGTAACATCGCCATCGAGCACAGCGGTTATTCCGTGTTCGCCGGTGTGGGTGAGCGTACTCGTGAGGGTAACGACTTCTACCACGAGATGAAGGACTCCAACGTTCTCGACAAGGTAGCCCTGGTCTACGGTCAGATGAACGAGCCACCGGGAAACCGTCTGCGCGTAGCGCTGACCGGTCTGACCATGGCCGAGAAGTTCCGTGACGAAGGTAACGACGTTCTGCTGTTCGTCGACAACATCTATCGTTACACCCTGGCCGGTACCGAAGTATCCGCACTGCTGGGCCGTATGCCTTCGGCAGTAGGTTACCAGCCGACCCTGGCTGAAGAGATGGGCGTGCTGCAAGAGCGCATCACTTCGACCAAGCAAGGTTCGATTACTTCGATCCAGGCCGTATACGTACCAGCGGACGACTTGACTGACCCGTCGCCAGCGACCACGTTTGCTCACCTGGACGCCACCGTCGTTCTGTCCCGTGACATCGCTTCCCTGGGTATCTACCCGGCGGTAGACCCACTGGACTCGACTTCGCGTCAGCTGGACCCGAACGTGATCGGCAACGATCACTACGAGACCGCTCGTGGTGTTCAGTACGTGCTGCAGCGTTACAAAGAGCTGAAGGACATCATCGCGATCCTGGGTATGGACGAGCTGTCGGAAGCCGACAAGCAGTTGGTAAACCGTGCTCGTAAGATCCAGCGCTTCTTGTCGCAGCCGTTCTTCGTGGCTGAAGTCTTCACCGGTGCTTCGGGTAAATACGTTTCCCTGAAAGACACCATTGCTGGCTTCAAAGGCATCCTCAACGGTGACTACGACCACCTGCCAGAACAAGCGTTCTACATGGTCGGCGGCATCGAAGAAGCGATCGAGAAAGCCAAGAAACTGTAATCCAGGCGCCCGGCAACGGGCGCTAATTTAGGTTGAGGCAATCAGATGGCTATGACAGTCCATTGCGACATCGTCAGCGCGGAAGGAGAAATCTTTTCCGGCCTGGTCGAGATGGTGATTGCGCACGGTGCTCTGGGTGATCTTGGTATCGCTCTGGGCCACGCGCCGCTGATCACTAATCTGAAGCCAGGTCCGATCCGCCTGATCAAGCAAGGCGGGGAAGCCGAGGTGTTCTACATCTCCGGTGGTTTCCTCGAGGTTCAGCCGAACATGGTCAAGGTGCTTGCCGATACCGTGCAACGTGCCGCCGACCTGGATGAAGCTCAGGCTCAAGCAGCTCTCAAGGCTGCCGAAGCTGCTCTGCACGAGAAGAGCGCAGATTTCGACTACGGAGCTGCGTCCGCACGTCTGGCCGAGGCTGCAGCTCAGCTGCGCACCGTCCAGCAGATCCGCAAGAAGTTTGGCGGTTAATCCGTCAGCCACTTGTTGTGCGATTGATAAAAAAGGGTAGCCTCGGCTACCCTTTTTTCTTTTCAGAATTCCCGAAACCCGGTCGCAGTTGCTGACCACCCAGGATTGGTAGCCAGTCATGTCTCTTGAAATCGTTATCCTCGCGGCCGGTCAAGGCACCCGCATGCGTTCCGCGCTGCCAAAAGTGCTGCACCCGATTGCCGGCGACTCCATGCTCGGCCATGTTATCCACAGTGCCCGCCAACTTGATCCCCAGCGCATTCACGTCGTCATCGGCCATGGTGCCGATGTCGTGCGCGAACGTCTGGCCGCCGATGATCTCAATTTCGTATTGCAGGACAAGCAGCTGGGCACCGGTCATGCGACTGCCCAGGCTGTGCCGTTCATCACGGCCGATACCGTTCTGATTCTCTACGGTGACGTGCCGCTGATCGAAGTCGAGACCCTGCAGCGTCTGCTCAAGCACGTCGTGCCCGGCCAAATGGGATTGCTCACCGTCGAACTGGACGACCCGACCGGCTACGGCCGCATCGTGCGTGACGCCAGCGGCAAGGTCGCCGCGATCGTCGAGCACAAGGACGCCAGCGAAGCGCAACGTGCGATCACCGAGGGCAATACCGGCATTCTCGCCGTGCCTGCCAGCCATCTGGCTGACTGGATGAGTCGTCTGTCGAACAATAACGCCCAGGGTGAGTATTACCTGACTGACGTGATTGAAATGGCGGTCGGTGATGGCCTGGTAGTTGCGACCGAACAACCCCATGATCCGATGGAAGTGCAGGGCGCCAACGATCGCAAGCAACTGTCCGAACTGGAGCGCCACTATCAGTTGCGCGCTGGCCGTCGCTTGATGGCTCAGGGTGTGACTCTGCGCGATCCGGCCCGGTTTGATGTACGTGGCGAAGTGACCGTGGGTCGCGACGTGCTGATCGACATCAACGTAATTCTCGAAGGCAAAGTCGTCATCGAAGACGATGTAGTGATCGGCCCGAACTGCGTGATCAAGGACAGCACCCTGCGCAAAGGCGTGGTGGTCAAGGCCAACAGCCACATCGAAGGTGCGGTGTTGGGTGAAGGCAGCGATGCCGGCCCGTTTGCCCGTCTGCGTCCGGGCACTGTGCTGGAGGCCCGCGCCCATGTGGGTAACTTTGTCGAACTGAAAAACGCGCGCATGGGCGAGGGCGCCAAGGCTGGACACCTGACTTACCTGGGCGACGCCGAGATCGGTGCCCGCACCAACATCGGCGCCGGCACCATCACCTGCAACTACGACGGCGCCAACAAGTGGAAAACCGTGTTGGGTGAGGATGTGTTCATCGGCTCCAACAACTCGCTGGTGGCGCCTGTGGATATCTCCGCCGGTGCAACCACTGCAGCCGGGTCGACCATTACCCAGAATGTGGATAACGCCCAGTTGGCCGTTGGCCGTGCGCGGCAGAAGAACATCGATGGCTGGAAGCGACCGGAGAAGATCAAGAAGAGCTGAGTTATCCACAGTGCTCGAAGTATGAAAGAGACCGCCGCCGGCGGTCTTTTTTATTGGGCACAGCTTGACGATTTGCAGCTGATAGGTTTTGATTGCTTCCGTTATCTTTCGAATCGAAACTTAGTCAGCCATGTCGAAACGCAACACACCTCAGCGTCGTCACAATATTCTGGCTTTGCTCAATGAGCAGGGCGAAGTGAGTGTGGATGAACTGGCCAAGCGCTTCGAAACTTCGGAAGTTACGATTCGCAAGGATCTCGCTGCTCTGGAAAGTCATGGCTTGCTGCTACGTCGCTACGGCGGAGCCATCACCATGCCGCATGAGCTGGTGGCAGACACCAGCCTCAACGTTTCCAAATACAAACAGGCGATCGCCCGCGCTGCCGTCTCACGCATCCGCGAGCATGCCCGCATCATCATCGACAGCGGCAGCACCACTGCCGCCATGATCCCCGAGCTTGGCCAACAGCCGGGACTGGTGGTGATGACCAACTCCCTGCACGTGGCCAACGCCCTGAGCGAACTCGAACACGAGCCTGTGCTGCTGATGACTGGCGGCACCTGGGATCCGCATTCGGAATCCTTTCAGGGCCAGGTCGCCGAGCAGGTACTACGCTCTTACGACTTCGACCAGTTGTTTATCGGTGCCGATGGCATCGACCTGGTGCGTGGTACCACCACATTCAATGAATTGCTCGGCCTGAGCCGGGTGATGGCGGAAGTGGCGCGGGAAGTGATCGTCATGGTCGAGGCCGACAAGATCGGCCGCAAGATTCCCAACCTGGAGCTGCCATGGAGCAGCGTCCATACCCTAATTACCGATGATCGCCTGCCCCTTGAGGCACGCGCTCAGATTCAGGCTCGCGGTATCAACTTGATTTGCGCGACTGTCAGTCAGGAGAAATAAGCATGTGTGGAATTGTCGGCGCGGTAGCTGAACGTAACATCACCGCCATTCTGGTCGAAGGCCTCAAGCGCCTGGAATACCGGGGTTATGACAGTGCCGGTGTGGCGGTGTACACCAATGACGGCACGCTGGAACGCACCCGTCGTGTCGGCAAGGTCAGCGAACTCGACGCGGCTCTCGCCGAACATCCGCTGGTCGGCCGTCTCGGTATTGCCCACACCCGCTGGGCCACGCACGGTGCGCCGAGCGAACGCAATGCCCACCCGCATTTCTCCGGTGACGTTGCCGTCGTGCACAACGGCATCATCGAAAACCATGAGGCGCTGCGTGAACAACTCAAAGCGCTGGGCTACGTGTTCAGTTCCGATACCGACACTGAAGTCATCGCCCACCTGTTGACTGAAAAACTCAAGGCGTTGCCTGACCTGACCGACGCTCTGAAGGCAGCGGTCAAGGAACTGCATGGCGCCTACGGTCTGGCGGTTATCCACGCGCAGCAGCCGGATCGCCTGGTTGCTGCTCGCAGCGGCAGCCCGCTGGTGATCGGTCTGGGCCTGGGCGAAAACTTCCTCGCTTCCGACCAACTGGCCCTGCGCCAGGTCACCGACCGCTTCATGTACCTGGAAGAGGGCGATATCGCCGAAATCCAGCGTGACAAGGTGCAGATCTGGGACGTGACCGGCAAAGCCGTCGAGCGCCAGACCGTCCAGTACACCGATGGCGCCGAAGCCGCCGACAAAGGCGAGTTCCGTCACTACATGCTCAAGGAAATCCACGAGCAGCCATCCGTAGTACAGCGCACCCTGGAAGGTCGATTGAGTTCGGATCAGGTGCTGGTGCAGGCGTTTGGCCCGCAAGCGGCCGAACTGTTCGCCAAAGTGCGCAACGTGCAGATCGTGGCGTGTGGCACCAGCTACCATGCCGGCATGGTTGCCCGTTACTGGCTCGAAGAGCTGGCCGGCATTCCTTGCCAGGTCGAAGTCGCCAGCGAGTTCCGCTACCGCAAGGTGGTGGTGCAGCCGGACACCCTGTTCGTGACCATCTCCCAGTCCGGTGAAACCGCCGACACCCTGGCCGCCCTGCGCAACGCCAAGGAGTTGGGTTTCCTGGGAAGCCTGGCGATCTGCAACGTCGGCATCAGTTCGCTGGTACGCGAATCCGACCTGACTCTGCTGACCCAGGCCGGTCGTGAAATCGGCGTGGCTTCGACCAAAGCTTTCACTACGCAACTGGTCGGTCTGCTGCTACTGACTCTGTCCCTGGGCCAGGTACGCGGCACTCTGGCCGATGGCGTCGAAGCCACGCTGGTCGAAGAACTGCGTCGTCTGCCAACCCGTCTGGGCGAAGCGCTGGCCATGGACAGCACAGTCGAAAAAATCGCAGAGCTGTTCGCCGAGAAGAACCACACGCTGTTCCTGGGCCGTGGCGCGCAATTCCCGGTGGCGATGGAAGGGGCGTTGAAGCTCAAGGAAATCTCGTACATCCACGCCGAAGCCTACCCGGCTGGCGAACTGAAACACGGCCCGCTTGCGCTTGTGGATAACGACATGCCGGTCGTGACCGTGGCTCCGAACAACGAACTGCTGGAGAAGCTCAAGTCCAACCTGCAGGAAGTCCGTGCACGTGGCGGCGAGTTGATCGTATTCGCTGACGAGAAGGCCGGTATGACCAACGGCGAAGGTACCCACGTGGTGCAGATGCCGCACATCCACGACATCCTGTCGCCGATCCTCTACACCATTCCGCTGCAATTGCTGTCGTACTACGTCGCCGTGCTCAAGGGCACTGACGTGGATCAGCCGCGTAACCTGGCGAAGTCGGTGACGGTGGAATAAGTTATCCACAGTTGATCACCTCTTGGCTTTTGAGAATTAAAACGGTCGCATGCGAATTAAAACGGTCTCATGCGGCCGCTGAACCTCTTTGCCATCACACTGTTGTTGAAGCTGGCATACGTGGAGTGCCGCAAAGCGAACCGGCAGTGGGTGAACCGAATCGATATCACTCGTGCGTACCGTTCTGCAGCATACACAGCAAGTGCCGCTGAGGTCGAAGAGCTACAGGCGCTGAGCAATCGCAGAAAGCAGAATCATAAGGACTTGCAATGCCCCGTCGATCTGCCCGATGCGGTTAAGTCAAACGTCGTAGATTTCACCCGTGCAGATCGTAGCGAACGTGTGATTGCGACCGTCTTTCAATCCGCGTTGAGCGAGAAAGAACGCGCAGCAGTCAGAGATATGGATACTTTGGGGATTGACGCGCCCCAGGCAGTCAAATCGCCCCGTCGCACTCCAGTTTTTGAATCTGACTGATGAGGAGAAAGCGAGTGCGTTCCTTGAGTACAATGACAACGTGGCACGTCCCAAGCCGAAACGACCTGCGTGACAAGCTAAGTAAAATGGATCATGGCGCGTCTCGTACGATACGCGGCTTCTCATGATGTCAGCACCGGGGATTCCGCCTCAGTCAAATTACGATTTCACTCCAAATTGGCGAGGATCAAATCTGAAGTCATGCCGGCGACTTCAGCGAAGCTGTGCAGCAGTACCGGTGCGAGGAGACCTCCACTGGCGATACGAGCCACACCGAAAATTACTCCCAAGCATCCCAGGAGAAGAAAAGACGTCCAGTTTTTGTATTGCCCGTGTAGCAACGCGAAAAGTGCTGCCGTAACAATGACGGCGGCCCATTGCCACGACCTGCTCCTGCTTGGGAATAGGCGAATGAGAAAATGCCGATACAACAGCTCCTCACTCAGCGGCGGAAACACCAACAGCATTGCTACGAATAGAACGATTTGCGCTGTCGAGAGCTCCGACAGTAGCTTTTCCATGAATGGTTCTCGGCCGAACCCCAAGGCCACTTCTAGAATGGTCGTCACCACATACCCAAACGCGATCAAAGGGATGCCGATGCGAAGCGTCGATCCTAAATTGTGTCCGATGAGCGCTTTGGGACCACCCGAGTTGTGAAACTGAACGACCGCCAGCAATAGTAAGGCTGCCCCCGTGATTCCATGTGCTCCTACCAGCCATAAGGAATTCCAGTTTTCTTGCCCCACAAACTCAACAGTGGCGGTCTGTAGTTTGTAGAAAAGAAATACGGCCAACACTGCCATGCCCCAGCGAGATAACCATTTGTACGGTTCAAGCCTTGAAGCGTTGCCTACTGGAATGTTCTCGACCTTCATACCGCCTCCTTGAAATTGATGGAATTACATGTAACGGCAGCGAACGGGAAATCCGTATCCCTGGAGAGCATCACATCGAAGTCAGGCCAGGATGACTGGGCGCGTTGACTCCTAGAGACCGTCACAGTTATAGAGGTGCCGGCGCTAGGCAAAGGCGCCGCTCACTTCATGTATAAGGAGGGGAAAGAAGCGCTAGAATGACTATTGTGACATTTTCCTGATTTTCTATCTGTGAATGGCCCTACAGCCCTTGTAGAACGTGGCTTTCTGGTTTTTGTTCGACGATAGGGATTTGGACCTTGTTTACAAGGTTATAAATAGCGCAGTGTGACATTTACCGAGAAGGCGCGGAGTGGCTATGGATGCGGTTTCAAAAATCTTGACCAAAAGCGGCCCAATGTTGAGCAGTGAGCTCGCGAAGATTTTGGAAGTCGAGCACAACTTGACGCCTGCGGCAGCACGCAAGCGTGTTGAGCGCGGCTGCGATGACATGAGAAAGCTTGGGCATTTGGTTTTCCCGCATCGTGCCCGCTTTGTCTACTTGCGCTCCGATTACGGTTCGCCAAGATTTTTCTCGAAGCTGATGGATGCGCTCCAGGAGACGAACAGCACGTATTACCAAGCGCTTCAGGCTTTGAAGATGCGCTCCAACATAATGATGCGTTCACACTTTCTCATAGCCTGTGGTGCGCCAGTCGCTCAGCTGAAACACATTTCCGCGCATACTCTCCTTGAGCGTTTGATTAGTGCAGATCTCGTCAAGGAGGTCACCCTACCGGGTGGTGATGTATGCATCGTGAGGTGCGATCAGGAGATTTCTCTTAAAGACGGATTCACACTCCCCCGACTTAAAGCTCGAAATATTTGTGAGCGCGTGGCGCTCTTAGCAGTTAAAGACTGGGCGCGAAATTTGGGCCTGGTGAGCTACGAGGCCGTCAAAACGCGTGAAGACGATGGTCTTGAGAAGATGCCTCAAGTAGGCACGTTCCAATGGGATATAGCTGGGCCGTCTTATCTGTTCCCAATGCGTTCCTACACTGAAGCCACTGGCGTTAAAGGAGGCTTTTTTGTTTGCGACATTGCCTTGAATGGAAAGGTAACGGCGAAGGAGCTGAGTGCGTTCGTAAAAAAATGTACGACGCTTCGAAGTCTGAAGAAGGTGAACCGCTGTCTTCAGCTTTTTGTAGCCGAAGAGTTTTCAATGGAAGCGTTCGCACTGTTGAAAAGCGAGGGCATCATCCCGGCCACAACAGAAAACCTCTTCGGCCTAGAAGTCGCTAGGGTCCTTAAGAATTTATGCTCGGTGCTCGAGAATACGGCGAGGCTTCTGGATAGCCCTGAGACTCTGGATAAGATTTTCAACGTCCTTTCCCGAATCGAAGGCGCCGCTTCCACGTTACGAGGCAGTCTGTTCGAATTTGCGGTGGCTCTGATTGCCAAGACCAGCTTTCCAGGTGGCGATCCTGAGGTAAATCGCAAGGTCAAAGATAGCCTAGGACGCGAAGCTGAAATTGACGTCTTGATTGCCAGAAGAAATCGAGACGTAGTGTTCATTGAGTGTAAGGGGGTTAACCCCATGGGCAATGTTGACGACGCTGAGGTCGTAAAATGGCTTGATGAGCGGATCCCGGTGATTCGCGAAGTGGCCAAGCGTCACTCAGAGTGGCAAGACCTTACGCAGCGTTTTGAAATTTGGAGCAGCGGTCGATTCACACCCGAGGCGCTGCTGATGATCTCGGAGAGAAACCTTCAAACTCAAAAGTACGAGATCGTTGCCAGGGCCTCAGATCAGGTTTTCGAGCAAGTCTTGGGTAGTAACGATGCAGGGCTGATCCGCACCTTCGAACAGCACTTCATCAACCACCCTTTGAAAGAAATTGAGATGAGCTACGAGCGAGCGGCTAGAAAAAAGGAGCGGGACCAAAAGCGAGCCGCGGTTGAGAACACTTCAATGCCAGCTCCCTCAGCGCCACTCACATCTGTATCCGCTTCCGGGGCGGCGTAGTGCTGCTGGTGTGGTAACGGTTTCTCCTTTTTTACCCAGTGAGACCAATATGGCATTACTGGGTTAATATACAGCTCTCTCATTGCTGTTCGCTCAAGAGGACTGCATGGCTCCTACTCATGGCATCATCGAACTCAGATCGCTTGTCGATCTCCTCTCCCTGTTCAAAATCTGCTCTGACATCACGTTGACCAAGGAGCAGTACAGTCACCCATTACGCCCATATCGCTTGATCCAGCCTGAAGCCAGTTGCCAATACCAAAAAAAAGGTACGCGCTGTTCGAAGATGCACCAGCATGGCTTTGTTGTCGAACTCAAAGATGGCTCTAACGTACTGATAGGTCATTGCTGCGCCCACAATCACTTGGGCCTTCATGACGCTGAGGTCAAAGGCGCGTTAAAACAACTTTCAGCCGCGGAAAAAAGAAACATCCGCCGCCATAAGGTGGAGACGTTACTCCTCCAGCGGGATGCGTTTGTTGAGCGGGTAAGAACGGCAAATATCAGGCATCGCGGGCTACTAGAAAGAATTGACCACCTCATGCAAATCCTTCCCGAGCGTGTGGGTGACATCCTGCAAACTCGGTGGAAAAGCAGCCAGTTGGAAGTGCGATGGGACTATCAAATCATCAAAAAAGGGATTGATGAGAAGGGTAAGTCCTATGAGGAGCGTCACTGGTACCCCCATTCCTTCGGAAATCTCAAAGGAATGGGGGTATGGCTACAGTTGGGTCAACAGCGGTATCAGGAGCGTCTGCTCGATTTTCGCCGCTTACTTGAAACCATTCCCTCAAATACTCGTTTGACCAATGCACAGGTTGAACAGGCAGAGGCTGTTTTCAACCGACTGAATGAGCTCACAGTCATCGAGAGAGATATACAGTCCCAGACGAAGCTGATCGACGAATTCCTTAATCCCGCCAACCTGGAAATGGTTATCCAGTTGACCAGCAATCAAAAAATTCGCG
>NZ_JAIHBA010000002.1:0-222435 GCF_019718735.1 Pseudomonas sp. RIT778
TCCTTATCGGCGCTTTAGGTAGAAAGGGCGGGACGAGAAGTCTCCCACGGTCCGTACTGGCTAGAGTCGGAATCGAGCTTTTAGTCCCGCCCACCCCTTCAAGTCTAAACATACAAGCGAGCTTGCTCGCGAAGGCGTCCGTAAGGACGCCGCCGGATCAGAAGTGGAACTTCACCAGGAAGCTGGTCACGTTCTGATTGGTGGTGAAGGCCTTGGTGTCGTCGATACCGTACTTGTCTTTCCAGTAGTCGTATTCAACACCGACGTACAACTGCTTCTCGCCGAAATTCAGCGCCTTGCCCAGGTCGTATTTGACCTGTGGGTTGAAGTGCAGATTGGCGTGGTATTCGCCTCTGCTGTTGACGTCGTTGTCGACCACCCAGTCCATGTAGCCGTCGATCAGGATGTTCGAGTCGCCCACCGGAATGGTGTAGGACCACACTGGTGTGATCTGCCAGACGTTGTCACCAGGACGCGAGCCTTCGGTGTGACGCTGGTAGAAGTTCAACTGGAAGTAGTCGAAGCCCGGAATGGCCAGGTCGAAGCCCGGGCCGATCAGGTAGGACTCGGTGTCACCCTCGCCGAACTCGTAGGTCATCGCCAGCAGGACGTCCTTGATCGGGCCGAACTCGATCTTCTGGTCGAGGACCTTGCCCAGCGAGATGCGTGGCTGGAACTCGCCGTAGTAGGTGTTCGGACCGTTGTTGAAGTCCTTGTCACCGTTGTAGAAGATCTTGTCGAGGAAGAAGAAGTTGTCCCCGTACTTCCACGCATCGGCGTGCTCGAAGGTCACGGTCTGCTGGATGGCCGGGTTGACCTTGAAGTCTTTGCCATAGAGGTAGGTCAGGCTGTTGTTCTGCCATTGCAGCAGGCCGTCGGCCATGGCCTGACCCCCTGCCAGCAGCGATCCCGCAAGCATCAGGCTGGTGCACATACGTTTCATTCGGTTGCTCCCAAAGTAGGTGTTCCACGTTTATTTTTTTGAGTCGGCGCTCTGGTGTGGCGCCTTTTTTCGTTGCTGCAAAATTCATCCATTCGGTCAGCTTTGATGCTGTTAGCAAGAGCTGAGCCAAGGCTTTTCGAAAAGCAAAAAAACGCCCGTCGGCTGCTGAAAAACAGTCGATTGAGCGTGTTTTCGGGATGCCTCGGTTCTGACCGCGGCCGGGATAAGTTGGCTTTTCGGTCAGGAATTAAATTCGGGCTTTTTTTTAGACCGAATTCAGGAGGCCGCGGAGAATACTGACTCAACGGCCAGGCCTCAAGTGCCCCGCAACAGAGCACCGACGACAGGTAGGGGGCACGGTTGCGGGTCATCTTAGAAGTGCACCTTCACCAGCAGGCTGGCGGTGTTCTGGTTGGTGTCGAAACTGTGGGTGCTTTCGACCCCGTATTTGTTTTTCCAGTAGCTGTATTCGGTGCCGACGTACACCTGCTTTTCACCCCAGCCGAGGGCTTTGCCCAGGTCGTATTTGATCTGCGGGTTGATGTGCAGGTTGGCGTGATAGGTGCCGCGTGAGTTCTGGTCGTTGTCGACCACCCAGTCCAGATAGCCGTCGATCAGCAGGTCGGAATTGCCCACGGGAATGCTGTAGGACCAGCCGGGGGTGATTTGCCAGACGCCGTCGCCGGGGCGCGGGCCTTCGGTCTGGCGGCGATAGAAGTTCAGGGTGAAATAGTTGAAGCCCGGCACCTTGAGGTCGAAGCCGGGGCCAATCAGATAGGCCTCGCTGTCGCCTTCGCCGTACTCGTAGGTCATGGCCAGCAGCACGTCCTTGATCGGGCCGAACTCCAGTTTCTTGTCGAAGATCTTGCCGAACGACAGGCGCGGGCTGAATTCGCCGTAGAACGCGTGGGGGCCTTTGTTGCGGTCTTCCTGGCCGTTGTAGAAGATCTTGTCGACGAACAGGAAGTTGTCGCCGTACTTCCACTTGTCGGCGTGCTCGAACGTCACCGTCTGCTGGATCGACGGGTTGATCGCGAAGTTCTTGCCGTACAGGTAGCTCAGGCTGTTGGTCTGCCACAGCAATAAATCGCCGGCCATGGCTTGCGATGCGGCCAGCAGGCCGCCGCTCAACAACACGTTGGTTTGAGTCCGGATCATCTGTTGCTCCCTCTTGTTTTTATTGTTTGAGGCAAAGCTGTCGCGAGGGGGCAGGCTTTGGCGAGCCCCCTTTTTTACTCTTCGGATCAGTGCGGGTGTGCGTGGCAGTCGTTGATCGCGGCGCGTTCGGCGCCGCCGAGAATGTTGAACAACAGGTTCAGCGTCAGCGCGCTGAGGGTGGCCATGGCGATCCCGCTGTGGGTGATCGGGCTCATCCACAACGGCAGGTGGGCGAAGAACTCCGGGCGCACCACCGGGATCAGGCCCATGCCGATGCTCACGGCTACCAGCAATTGATTGCGGCGGTCGCCGATGTCGGCTTCCTGCAGGATCTTGATGCCGGTCGCCGCCACCATGCCGAACATCGCAATCGCCGCGCCACCCAGCACTGCCGGTGGAATCGACGCCACCAGGAACGCTGCTTTCGGCAACAGGCTCAGGACGATCAGCAGACCGCCGGCGACGATGGTCACCGAGCGGCAGCGCACGCCGGTCATCTGCACCAGGCCGATGTTCTGCGCGAAGGAGGAGTGGGTGAAGGTGTTGAAGAAGCCGGCAACGAACGATGCGCCGGCATCACACAGCAGGCCGCGACGCAGCATGCGCGGGCAGACTTCCTGGCCGGTGATCTTGCCCAGCGCGAGGAACATCCCGGTGGACTCGACGAAGATGATCACCACCACCAGGCACATCGACAGGATCGGTGCCAGTTCGAACTTCGGCATGCCGAAATGCAGCGGGGTGACGAACTGAACCCACGGCGCGTTGGCCATGCCGCTCAGGTCGACCATGCCGATGGCGCCGCAGAGCACGTAGCCCAGGCACATGCCGATCAGCACGGAAATGTTGACCCAGAAACCGCGCATGAAGCGGTGGATCAACAGAATGGTGGTCAGCACCAGTGCGGCGATGGCCAGGTAAATCGGTGAACCGAATTGAGCAGCACCAGCGCCGCCACCGGCCCAGTTCACGGCCACGGGGAACAGCGACAAACCGATCGAGGTGATGACCGTGCCGGTCACCAGAGGCGGGAAGAAGCGTACGACCTTGGACATGAACGGCGCGATGATCATGCCGAAGAACCCGGCGGCGATAGTTGCGCCGAAGATTCCCTGCAGACCGATGCCGGGCATGCCGGCCATGGCGACCATGCTGCCGACGGCGGCGAAACTGGCGCCCATCATCACCGGCATGCGAATGCCCATCGGGCCGATGCCCAGAGATTGCACGATGGTGGCGATGCCAGCGACCAGCAGGTCGGCGTTGATCAGGAAGGCGATTTCTTCACGACTCAGGCCAGCGGCCTGTCCAATGATCAGCGGTACCGCGATGGCGCCGCCGTACATCAGCAGTACATGTTGCAAACCGACCAGGATCAGTTGCAAAAGGGGCAAACGCTGAATGGCGGGTGCGTCGGGGATGCGCGCTTTGGACAGCTCGGACATGCAACACCTCGGATCTTTTTTATTCTTGTGATTAACAGCTGCCGGGTTGCTCACAGCTGTTTCTTTGCATCAGGTAAACCGCGTTGCGGCTAATCGCTGGCAAGCCAGCTCCCACACAGGCAGTGCAAAACCCTGTGGAAGCTGGCTTGCCAGCGATGCTTTTACTGCTTAGTTGGTCTGGGCTCCCTGGGCGATCCATGCACCGATCAGGTCACGTTCCTGCTGGGTCATCTGTGTGATGTTGCCCAGTGGCATGATCTGCGTGGTGATGGCTTGCGCCTGGATCCGTGCCGCGTTCTGGCGGATCTGCTCGGGGGTGTCGAACATCACACCGGCCGGTGCAGCGCTGAACAGCGGGCTGGTCGGTTTGGCCGAATGGCAGACCGCGCAGCGTTCCTGGATCACGTTGTGCACCTTGTCGAACGCAGGACCGGCGTTGGACGCCTGAGCCGGAGCAGCGGCCGGTGCAGCAGGAGCTGCCGGTTGTGCAGCTTCAGCCGGTTTCGCGCCACCACCCAAAGCCGTTTCCGGCAACGGCTGGTACTCGATTTTCGCAGGCGCCTTGGCCACGTCCGGAGCGGTCGACATCGGCGCAGGGCCGGTGACGTACGCCAGACTGATCATGCCTACCGCTGCCACTGGCAGGGTCCAGGCAAACTTGTGGCTGTCGTGACGGGTGTTGAAGTAGTGACGCACCAACACCGCCAACACCGCGATCCCGGCCAGGATCAGCCAGTTGTACTGGCTGCCGTAAGTGCTCGGGAAGTGGTTGCTGATCATGATGAACAGCACCGGCAGGGTGAAGTAGTTGTTGTGACGCGAACGCAGCAGGCCTTTGGCCGGCAGCGCCGGATCCGGCGTGCGGTTCTCGGCGATCGCGGCAACCAGTGCGCGCTGCGCCGGCATGATGATGCGGAACACGTTGCCGACCATGATGGTGCCGATGATCGCGCCGACGTGCAGGTACGCACCACGACCGCTGAACACCTTGCTGAAGCCATACGCCGCGCCGATGATCAGCACGAACAGGATGAAGCCGAGCAGGGCAGGTTTTTTGCCGAGGGGCGAATCGCAGAGGAAGTCGTAGATGAACCAGCCGGCGATCAGCGAACCGATGCCGATGGCCACGCCTTCAGGGCCGGTCAGGCCGCTGCCGGGTGCCACGAGGTAGAGCACGGGGTTGGAGTAGAACACCACGCATAGCAGCGCGATACCCGACATCCAGGTGAAATAGGCTTCCCATTTGAACCAGTGCAGGTTCTCCGGCATCGACGGAGGGGCCAGTTTGTATTTTTCCAGGTGATAGATACCGCCGCCGTGGATCGCCCACAGATCACCGGCAAGACCGGTTTTCGGGTTGACGCGGTTGAGGTTGTTCTCCAGCCAGACGAAGTAGAACGACGCGCCGATCCAGGCCACGCCAGTGATCATGTGAACCCAGCGCACGCTCAGGTTCAGCCATTCCAACAGATGTGCTTCCACAGTCTTTACCTCTCGCCCGTCACTCTTGTTGTCGAGTGATCGGACCTTCTCTTATTGGTGGGGGGCGAGGATCAAACGCTCATCCTCTTTGAAAAAATGCTCATCGCAGTTATTGCCTGTGCCACTGCGATCAACCACCAGGAAGTCATCCCGCTTTTCGATCGTCAGCACCGGGTGGTGCCAGACGCCGCGATGGTAATTGATGCCCTGCCTGCCGTTGGTGACGAAGGCGCGGACCAAGCCTGATACAGGTACATCGCCAAGTGGCGCGACCACGATCAGAAAGGGGTTGCCGAGCAGCGGAATGAAAGCCTGGCTGCCCAGCGGATGGCGTTCCAGCATGCTGACGGTCAGCGGCATGTCTTGCGCGTCGGCGCGGAAGATGCTGATGATCGCGTTGTCCTCAGGCGTAGCGGTTTCGACCGTCGCCAGTTTGTGGAAGCGCATGGTCGAACCGTTGTTGATCATGAAGTGATCGCTGCCGTCGGTTTCGATCACGTCACCGAAAGGGGCGAAGGCTTCTTTGGTCAGCGGTTCAATCGTCAGTGTGCGCATGCTGTTCTTTTCCGAATTCTGTGTTGTTGGTTCTGTTGCTATCGCTGGCAGGCCAGCTCCCACATCTGGAATACATTCCCTTGTGGGAGCCAGCCTGCTGGCGATCGGGTTCAGCGCTTATTTAGCGACCTTGCCCAATACGCGCAGGCGGCTCACACCACCATCCGGGAACACGTTCAGACGGATGTGGGTGATCGGGCCCAGCGCCTTGATCTGCTCGACGAAGGTGTGTTCGGCGTGCATTTCCAGCTTCTGGCTTGGCAGCAGTTCGCGCCAGAACAGCGACTGGGTTTCGATCTGGCTGTCGGTGCCGCCCTTGACGAACGCGCCCTGGATCGAGCAGGTGTCCGGGTAGTTGCCCTTGAAGTGCAGGGTGTCGACGATGATTTTTTCGATCTCGCCCGGGTGGCCCAGCGCGACGATCACCCAGTCATTGCCTGGCGTGCGACGACGTGCGGTTTCCCAGCCGTCGCCCATGTTGATGCCACGGCCCGGGTTGAGGATGTTGCTCATGCGGCCGAAGTGTTCGTCGGAGCAGGCGAGGGCGCGGCCACCGTTGAGGGCTGCAGCCAGGTCGACTTGCTCGTTGTCGCCAACAGCCGACCAGTCGCGGAACGGAATGCCGTACACGCGCAGACGGGCCACGCCGCCATCCGGGTAGATGTTGAAGCGCAGGTGGCTGAATGCCTTGTCGTTGCTGATTTCGTGGTAGTGGTGGCTGTTGCCCTGCAGCTCGACGGCCGACAGCACTTCAGTCCACTGGGTGTTTTCGTCCGGCTCGCCCGACGCCAGGAAGCAGGCTTCCAGCGAGGCCGATGGCGGGAAGTTGCCGGTGAAGAATGAAGTGTCGATGTCCACGCCTTTGATCGAACCCGGTACGCCCAGGCGGATCACCGCGCTGTCGTAGCCTTCGAAGCGCTTGCGGCGGGACTCCCAGCCGTCCATCCACTTGCCGTTGTCATCGAACACGCCCTCCTTCCACACGGCCGGGGTCGGCTGAAACAGACGATTGGCGTCTGCGAACCAGTCATCGGTGACCGAGATGATTTTGGTGCCCAGGCGGGCATCGGCCAGGTTGACGAACTTCTCGAAAGGTACGGCGTAAGCTTTCATTCTTCTTGTCTGCCTTTAAATAAGTGGCTTGGGATGCTTGCAGGGCCCTGGGTGCTCTCCGCGTTTGATGCACTCGGGCCAGGCTTGCTAGAGAGTCAGTAATCGGAACAGGGCGATCTTGTTGATCTCCGCCAGCGCGCATTTGAACTCGGTGTCGACCGGGTTGTGAATGCGCGTTTCGAACGCTGCGAGGATCTGATGCCGGTTGCTGCCTTTTACCGCCATGATGAAGGGAAACTTGAACTTGGCTTTGTAGGCGTCGTTCAGCTCGGTGAAGCGCTGGAACTCTTCGGCCGTGCATTGGTGAATACCGGCGCCAGCCTGTTCATTGGTGCTGGCTTCGGTCAACTCGCCCTGGACGGCAGCTTTGCCGGCCAGGTCCGGGTGAGCGTTGATCAGTGCCAGCTGGCTGGCGTGATCGGCGCTCAACAGGATGTCGCTCATGCGCTGGTGCAGGGTTTCGATCTGGTCGATCGACGCGTCCTGGCCCAGTTCGAAGGCCTTCTCGGCCACCCATGGCGAATGCTCGTAGATGTCGGCGAAGGCTTTGACGAAGGCGTCGCGGCTCAGGGTCGACGGTTTCAGGGTTTGAAAGGTGCTCATTTGGCAGCCCCTTGGTACGGGTGGGTTTCGTGCCAGTGACGCGCGATGTCGACGCGACGGCTGAACCACACCTGTTCATGACTTTTAGCGTATTCGATAAAGCGCTTGAGCGAAGCCAGACGCGCCGGACGGCCCACCAGACGGCAGTGCAGACCGATCGACAGCATCTTCGGTGCTTCGGCGCCTTCGGCATAAAGCACGTCGAACGCATCTTTGAGGTATTCGAAGAAATCGTCGCCCTTGTTGAAACCCTGGACCTGGGTGAAGCGCATGTCGTTGGTGTCCAGGGTGTACGGGATCACCAGGTGCGGCTTGCCGGTCGGGTTGTTCGGTTCCCAGTAGGGCAGGTCGTCGTCGTAGGTGTCGCAGTCGTAGAGGAAACCGCCTTCTTCCATCACCAGGCGACGGGTATTCGGGCCGGTGCGACCGGTGTACCAGCCCAGCGGGCGCTCGCCGGTGAGTTCGGTGAGGATGCGGATCGCTTCGAGCATGTGCTCGCGTTCCTGCGCTTCGTCCATGTACTGGTAGTCGATCCAGCGGTAGCCGTGGCTGCAGATCTCGTGACCGGCCTCGACCATGGCGCGGATTACGTCCGGGTGGCGCTGGGCGGCCATGGCCACAGCGAAGATGGTCAGCGGAATGTCGAATTCCTTGAACAGTTTCAGGATCCGCCAGACGCCGGCACGGCTGCCATACTCGTAAAGCGATTCCATGCTCATGTTGCGCGCGCCTTGCAGAGGCTGGGCCGCGACCATTTCCGAGAGGAAGGCTTCGGATTCTTTGTCGCCGTGCAGAATGTTGCGCTCGCCGCCTTCTTCGTAATTGAGTACGAACGACAGGGCGATCCGGGCATTGCCCGGCCAGTGTGGGTGAGGAGGGTTACTGCCGTAACCGATCAGGTCGCGTGGGTAGTCAGCGCTCACTGCAGTCTTCCTTCTTATTCGTTGACAGATTGTGTGGCGCCCTGAAGTTTGGATGGCAGGCTGGCGTCACAGCGATGGGCTGATTGTATACAACTTTATTCTCAATTTGTAAGCCTGAATTTTCGCATTTTTCACCGGCTGTCATCTTTTGCTGTTAATGGCGTGAACCTGCAAGAAACCTGCCTGACCAGTCAGCTAATGGATTGGGGGTTCAATGAATGCGAGGTTACGAGGCAAATCACCGTGAAATCGAAGGATGGCGGGGGTAGCAGCAAAAATGTCGTTTTTATTGTGTACAATTTTTTTGAAAAGTGTCTTAATCAATCGCTCGCCGCAGCTTTTCGTGCTCCGAAACGGTGCGGTCTCCTTTTCAACTGACTTCGGGAGGCGCGAAGTCTGACTGCTCCACGCAGGCAGGCGCGCAGAATCAATGGGACGTTTGACAACACACGTTTTGGACGCTGCACACGGTTGCCCGGGCAGCTCGATCAAGGTCGAGCTGTACCGCGTTGAAGGTTCGCACCTGGAATTGGTCGCCAGTGCGCTTACCAACAGCGATGGCCGGGTCGATGCGCCGCTGCTGCAAGGCGATGACTACCGTACCGGTGTCTATCAGGTTCAATTCCACGCCGGCGATTACTACCGCGCCCGTGGCGTCCAGTTGCCGGAGCCGGCATTCCTGGACGTGGTCGTGCTGCGGTTCGGCATTTCTGCCGAACAGGATCACTACCACGTACCGTTGCTGATCTCGCCTTACAGCTATTCCACCTATCGGGGCAGCTGACCCCCAAGCAGCTGCCCCTGCCGGGAAGCGACTGCGCATATAGCTTCTTTGGTCTTTCGCCCGCTCACACTGCGGGCTTTTTTTCGCCCGTCGTTCAGCGGAGTGCAATCACAGCCGTGGGTTTGCGTCGCGCACGATAAACACGGTGTCGTCGGCGTTCGCCAGTGTCTGGGGACCGCCTCTGAGCCAGACGACCTTGTTTGCAGCGTTTGCTGCAACAACGGCCGCCGCCGCTGTCGCACCCACCTGAATGTGCAGACGTAGATTGGCACTGCTGTGATCGACATTCAGCGTCTGGTTGATCTTGCGGCCCCGGATGCGATGCAGGCTGATGAAGAACACGTAGTCATGCCCCGTGCGCTTGAACACCAGTGCCGGATACGAGTTGGACGGGCTTGGATCGAACACGGCATAACCGTTGCGGGTCAGCAGGGTGGCCATGAAACGTTTGAGATCCAGCGCCGATTGCGTGGTGTTGGAATACAGCCATTCCTGGCGAAACAGTGCCGGATCGAAATCCAGTCGCTGCAGCGGACCGTCCGATGTCGGCGTCGGCAATTCGATGATGCGAACCGCCCCATTGCCCGACGTCGGGAGAATCGGCAGCATCAGCAGCGGATCGGCCAGTTGCGGACGGGGATGGCGGTTTCCGGTCTGCCAGTCATTGAATGTCTGGCGCAGAAGGGTCAGCCCCGATCCGGTCGCCGTGTCGGAACCATTTGCCAGCACGAACTGGTGAAAGGCGACACTCTCCAGCGAGGTCGTCGATAGCTCCGGAAAGTATTGGCTGATGTATTTCGTCAGTGGACGTTCGAACGGCAGCGTCGGATCGATTTGCCAGTCATGAGCAGGCGGTACCTGGATGGCGCCCCGCGGCTGTTCCTGTGGTTCCATTCTGAGCGTGCGGTCCAGCAAGTCGAAGTCGTAGATCAGATGACTCGGGTTCTTGATGTAGACGATCGGATCGCTCGCATCGCCTCGCGGAATGACTTTGTACTGGATACCGTCGACGCGAATGTCACCGGTGGTGGCATGTTGCGGGTCGATGGCCCAATTGCTCCACGGATCCAGCGTTTCATCGGTGCGCTGACGTTTGGGCGGTACGACCGACGGTTCGTCATCCGGCAATCGGTGACGTGTCATGGACAGCTGCGAGATGTCGGCATCCGGCGCGTTTTGCGCAGGGAGCGGACGCCACACAAGCGTACCCTCAACCCTTTCCAGCAGTGGTCCGGATGCCAGGAGTTCACTGGATAACCGGGCCCTCAACCCATTCTGTGCATCGGGGCCGATCTGCACCGTCCCCCCTTCGACAAGGTCGACGTAGGTATAACGTCCCGCTGTGCGCGTGCCGTCCCGAGGATCGGCAGGCGGCAATCTGTTGACCAGTCCGGGGGCGAGAAAATAGCTGCCGATCGGTCGTTGCGCGGTGACGTTCCGGACATGTGTCTCGGCAGGGAGATCGTAGACTTCGATCATCTGTTGACGGGTAACGGGTGGCACAGGCAATTGCCAGGCCGGGTGGGTCAAGGTCGGATCGATCAGTGTGTCGGGCATCAGTCGAGGCGGCGTTGAAATGTCCGGCGTGGTGTCTCGCACGACAGGCGTGGAATCCGCTGTATCTGTTTTCGTTCGGATAGGACGTTTGGGGCTCATTGATGATCAGCCTTCGCGAAGAATGAAGAGGGTGGGTTGGTCCGGGCTCGGATGTTGAATGCCGCCCACCAGATAATTGACTTTGTCTTGTGCCAGCAGAGCGTTCAGCCTTTGTTGTCCGGTTTCATCGAGTGTCATCCGCGCTGCCGAACTGGTCAGTTCGGAACCCGGCCTGGTATAGCGAGGGATGAAGCCCGGGGAGACCAACGGGAGCTTCAATACGAAAAGCGAATCCAGTCCTTCCCGATGAAAAACCAGCGAGTGTTCCAGCAGCAAGGGATCTGGCGAACTGACGGTGTATCCACTCTTGACCAGGATGTTGTGGAAGAGCTTTTGCAAGCTCGCAGCCCCCGGTGCAGCTGTATATTCACTCCATTGCTGCGAGAATTTCTGCGGATCAAAATCGACTCGCTGCAGGCTCGGCCCGGTTGTCGGGGGCAGCACGATTCTTCCCCCGAAAGTGCCGTCAGAGATGATGGGCTGGACCGGCAGCAACAGCAGTGGATCTGCAAGGTGTCGGGGGGCGGGGATGGCCCTGTCTTGCCAGTGACGGAAGGTCTGGCTCAGCGCCTGCAACCCTTCGCCGTTGATCACTTCGGCGCCGCGGGACTCTCTGAACATGGCCTTGGCCACGGCCCTGGCAGACTGCCCGGACAAGCACTCGAAGGCATCGGCAACATATTGCGTCAGCGGCTTTTCGAATGGCAGTTGATGGTCTGTAAAGCGCCACTGATTGTCCGGGCCGCGAGCTGCCCAGCGCGGTTGCAGTGTGCGATCGTCCACGAGCATCTGTTCGAAGGCATCAAAGCGCTCGGGGTTGAAACGCGGGTGCTTGATGCAGACGATCGATGTGTTGGAGCGAACGATCTGCGGCACGATCGGGTAGTGCAGCCCGTCTATTTCAACCGATTGACCGCCGGTGGGCTTTGTCGGCTGGCCCCAATTTCGCCATGGCTTGTTGGACAGATCCAGAGGCTGGGCAATGGTCGAAGGCTTGTCGGCGAGTGGGTCTGGATCGGTCGACGCGTCATCTTCATCCAGTCGCGGACGCTTGCCCGGATCGGCCTGCGTGTCCGGCTCGTCGACATGTGGGCGGCGTGCCGTGATTGCTTGTCGTTTTTGCCACAGATTCGTGCCCCGGATCCGCTCGACCAGAAAACCGGAGGGCGTCAGTTCGCTGGCCGAGGTCAGTTGAAAGCGTCCGTCAGGGTGCTGATGAACCATGGCGGTGCCTTCGCGCATGTCCACATAGGTTCGCTCCCGGCCGTCACGGCGGATGCCTTGCGAGGACGCGGCTGCCGGGGTCAGCCTGAGGGCCAGATGTGCAGGAATGAATACGGGTGATGTCGGCCTTGGCGAGGCTTCAGGTGCAATGCCTGACGCGTGTGGCGGCTGGCGGGGCAGCATCTCGCTGACTTCGACCGAGGGCTGTCGGTTGCCTGCGTCATGTTCCGTCGTGCGCGGCGAAGAGTGTCCGGTCAGAGTCGGCTCGCCGGTGGGCAGATGCATGCCGGGGCGAATGTTCGAAACGTTATCGAGGTTGACGTGAGGCGTGTCTGTTGAAGGCCTGGGAGGCGACGAACCCGCTGGAGGAATCTGCTTGGGTGGCTTGGCCATTTGAAGTGCTCCGATGTACGACTGATTCAGCTGTGTAAAGCCATGGAGTGATGCTGGCTAAAGGGGGCTGAATGATCGTCAAAGCGCACTTCTGGCGTGCGGTACATAGATCAATCGGTGCAAGCGACTGATGCAAAGCGTTTCCAGCTGAGTCCGTTGCTCCCGAGGGAATCAGTTGTAGTGCGTTTGTCCGGATAAAAGCCAGGCGAAGTGTTTCGCCTTTTTCAGTTTCTCCGGGTAGTCCAGCGAGAGATCGCCCATCAACCTGACGCAATGTTCGCGCAGGAGTTTCAAGGCGTGGTCGCCCAGCGGGGGAGTGTAAGCGAGGCCGATCTGTGCCACTTCTTCGAACAGTTTCAGTTGGTGGGTGCAGTGGTTGGTCGTCTGTAGATCCAGGCGATCAATTTCGCGGGACTTGTCCGCGTCGAGTATCCATTGACGTTGCGCCAGGTGATATCGCAGGGCACCGAGGCTGCCATCTTTCATGGCCATGTTGCGCACAAGTATGTCGTCTTCCGGATATTGCTTCAGTTCGATAGGCAACGGGGTGGAGAGGTCGGTTGGCGGTACGAGAAACCGTGCATCGATCGCTTCGATATAAACCGCTTCGAAGATCAGGTCGACCGCCCAGACAATGCCTTGCGCGGTGATGACGCGAATCTGGTCGATCAGGTCGCCCGTGTTCTGGTATTGCGGCAGGTAAATGATCGTCTGTCCGATCTGTAACCGGTTGTCGACGAGCGTGATCTCGACCGTGCCCAGGCTGGAGGCGTCGAATTCCCACGTCGAGGAAAATGCCAGTTGCTGGCTCGCGGTCGCCAGTGCGCCGGGTGTGGAAATGCGCAATGACATGCCGGGGGTGAGGTGGACGAGGTACTTCGAGCCCTCACCGGTGAGGCTTTCCACGGCAGTCTGGTACGCAGCGGGTTTGAGCATGACGCACTTCTCCCGGCTACCCAGCGCATGTGCCTGGTTGTCGAGCGGTTGCAGGTATTGATGCGTTCCCGCTCTGGGGGAAAGTGGCAGAGGCACGTTGCTGGTCCAATGCATCGGACCGCTTATTTCAAACGTGTCGTTCCAAAAATGACTGTCGGTGACGGCGGGCTGAACAAGCCGATAAGACGCGCCGTCGTTCATGACCAGAATGAACGAGTGATGTGTTGCCAGTTCGGGGGCCTTCAACCGGGGCTTGAGATCGCGCATGCCGGACATGGTCGAAGAGGCAAGATTTTTGATCGCTAGCTGTTTGCTGCCGAAATGCAGGGTCATCCCGCATTCCTTGTACATGATGTAGTTGAAGTGAGTGCCGCGTATGAGGTCGGCGTTGTAATAAGCCTCGACGCGCGTCAGTTCTGTGCTGGCGCAATCAATGTGCAGCGTAGTGACCCTTGTATTACCGGTCGCTGTTACCTGGAAAACCGTCTGGATATTGTTGCGTGACAGCCAGTAGCTCGAACTCCTGTCGTTGGGGACGGTGCACTTCGTATCAAACACGATGACCGGAAGCTGTCGGATTCCCTGTCGCAGGATCACCACTTCCACATCGACCGCTTGCGGCGTTTCGATGCTGGCTGGAAGTTCTGGCACGAGATGAAATCCGTCTTTGGTGATGAAGGTCAGTTTTCCATTCTGTAGCGCTAGTTTGTCCCCGGTTCGCTGGTAGACATTCTTGATCCTGACCACTTTCTTGCTGACGTCGTCGAATTCGAATCCTGATGTGATGACCAACTCCCGGTTTTCGATCTTCCAGCTTTCGATCAGGTCCGATCGCCAGTCCAGTGCAATGATGCTTTCCTCTGCGCCGTCTTCAATAATCGATGCTGCGCCGGGGACATGAGCGATAGCGTAGGCATCCTTGCCTTTGCCGCCATTGGCCGATACGTAATGGCTGAGCAAATAAATCTGGTCCTCGCCGGGGCCTGCATCAATCTCGTCGCGACCACGGGACTTTATGATGTTCGGACCGTCACTACCGATGACTTCATTGGTTGCACCGGTCAGCGTCTCGACGTTTTCGATACTTTGCAGATGACTGTGCAGCCTGTAGGCCTGCTCTTTTGGAGTGGGCGGCTTGACCAGTAGCGACATCTCGCCCTTATGCAAGTCCACTCGGAATCCGTAACGATCTTCGTTGGTTTCCGGGAAGTGTCCCGCCAGTTTCAGCGTGTCGTTACCTGCATCACCTTGCAGTTCGGAAATCAGTGTTTCTTGGGTGCCGGTTTTCAGCAGGTCGGCAGCGCCCTCGAAGATGAACTCGTCGGCTTTCTCGCCACCGTTCAGGGATTTATGGCCGGCAGCGTAATAGAAGCCGTTTGGTTTTTTTTTCACCCCTTGAATAGTGTCGTTACCGCCGCCGATAAACCACAGGATGTCCTTGTCGTCGGCAGAAGTTCCAAGCACTGCTCCGGGAGTGTCTTTGGTAACGCCTGCGCGTGCATCGATGGTGTCGTTGTGATCGTTGATGCGGGGACGCTTGATGGTTTTGTACTTCGGGTTTTGTGCTGTCCACTCATAAGTCGCGACCTGGATGGGTTCGACATCCACCTGGAAACTGCCATTGACGATGGCTTCGGCCTGGTCTTTTAGTGTCTCGTCCAGCAACTTTCGGGCAGTGGCGCGCAGTTGTTGTGAGTGTCGGGCGGCCGACCTGGCGATAAGGTGGCGATCTTCAATGCTTTCATCCGGGCTGATACCCCAGAACGCAAACCAGCCGGTACGCAGACGCTCTTCGGTGGTCAACGTGATGTAGTCGTCAATGTCATCGACCACATTGATCGCCGCCCAGACTCGGGATCCTGCGACCAGCAGTAAGCCAGCGACCAGCCCGATCGGGCCCGCCGAGGAGAATCCGGCCAGTGCCGCTGCACCGAGCAGCACGGTCATGGCCGCGCTGGTGACACTCAACCCGGCATTCACATAGTGATTGATGGATTCTTTGCCGGTTGTCCGGGCTGCCGCCTTGAAACCATCCACCGCAGAAATGATATCGAAGGGCAGCGTCAGGGCGCCGCCAATCAAGCCGCCGCCGCGCCCCAGTTTCAGGGCGAAACTGGTTTTGGCAAAACCCTTGAAGGCACTCTCGCTGGCCTTGAGCATTTGCGTGGCTTTGCGGGCTACCGCGAGATCGATCGCTATCGAAGCAACGTCAGCGCTGAACGCCGAACTGTTGAACACGATGCCATATGAATCCTTGTCTCTGATTGCATCTTGCAGACCGCGCAGACCACTGTAGATCCCGAACGCCTGAAGTCCGATACCCGTGCTGGCCATGGTGCGGCTGGTTGAGCGTTTGACCCAGTTCGGGAGTGGCTCCTGAATATGGGCATGGCGGATGTCGAGTTTTTGCGCTGCGTTCAGAAGTTGTTTCAGCTTGCCCGGATAAGTACCTGGATCGCTCGGGGAATCGAATGAGTCATGCAACAACGGCGGCGCCGTCAGGGGGCGTTGGCTGGCAAGTTCGAAGAGCAGGCTGGGAAGCAGATAATCATCCGCCCCGGTCGTCGTTTTCATCCGCGCTTCAATGACGGCTGGATCAAACTGCAACGCATTGATGAAACGCTTTCCGGGCGTGCGGAAAAACGTGTTCTTGCCGTTCAGGGGTTGCCCGTCAATGGTCGCGCCCAATGTATCCAGGGCTCTACGGGTGATTGAATATCCGCCTATCTGCAGTGGGCCGAATACCTGGTCTACCGTTTTCAGTTGCGCTCTTTTGCGTTTGAGCGCGGGCGGGGTCTGGAGGGAATTGTTGTCGTCATAGTCGATCGTTGACGGTTGCCGTTCATTGCCGACAAGTTGCATGTCGGCAATGTCTACGTCGTTATGTTCGATCGATGACGGGAGGATAAGGGTAGCCATTTGAACATCCTTGTTCTGAAGATGAGGTTGCGCTGTGGCGTCATCTTAGGAAGAGGGTTCAAACGATGTACATCGGCGGGGTGTTGCGGTGTGTTGCGTTTTGGAAACGGAAGTTGCTGCCAGTTTCGATGCAGGACGTGAGTGTCGAAACTGGCAGTCAGATTCAAATCATCTGAAACTCAGAACATTGTCTGCAAGTATCAGTGCCCGCTGAGCAGCGATGCGGCACCGGCACCGCCGAACAATCCGGCGCTGATGCGGTTGAACCAGCTCTGGCCCTTGCCGCTGCGCAGGTAACGCGCTGCACCATGGGCACCGAGGCCGTAGGTCAATTTGCACAGCAGATCGAGCAGCGTCCAGGTGGCGATCATCACCAGCAGTTGCGGCAGGAACGGTTGCTCGGCGCTGAGGAACTGCGGCAGAAACGCGGCGAAAAACAAAATGTCTTTCGGGTTGCTCGCGCCCAGCACGAAGGCCCGGCTGAACAATGCGCGGAACTTAGGAACCGGTGCGGCCTGAGGCACTTCGGCACCCACCGACGGCTGGCGCGATTGCTGCCAGCTCTGCCAGGCGAGGTAGAACAGGTAAATCGCGCCGACGATCTTCAGGGCGCTGAACAGTTTTTCGGATGCCAGCAGCAGGGCGCCCAGCCCCAGCGCCGAGGCACTGAGCAGGCAGATCGAGGCGAACACGCCACCGAGAAACGCCGGGTACGAACGACGCAGACCGTAATTCAAACTGTTGCTGATCATCAGCAACGACAGCGGCCCCGGAATCAGGATCACCACCAGCGCAGCGCCGCTGAACAGCAGCCAGGTTTCCAGACTCATCACTTGCTCCTTTTTATCGTTATCAAGAATGTGCAAAAGCCCCACCCGGTGGGGTGAGGCTGTTTTGAAGCGTGAACCGCGTAGCGCTTACAGGAAGATGAACTTGGCGATGAAGATCGCGCAGAGCACCCACAGGCTGACGGAGATTTCTTTGTACTTACCGGTGCCGGCCTTCAGCGCGACATAGGTAATGAAGCCCAGCGCGATACCGTCGGCGACCGAGAAGGTCAGCGGCATCATGATCGCGGTGACGATCGCCGGAATGCTGTCGGTCGCTTCGTCCCATTCGATGTGCGCCATGCCGCCCATCATCAGCATCGCTACGTAAATCAGCGCGCCGGCGGTGGCATAGGCGGGAATCATGCCGGCCAGCGGTGCAAAGAACATCGCGGCTATAAATAGCACACCCACGGTGACTGCGGTAAGACCAGTCCGACCACCAGCCGCTACACCGGCGGCACTTTCCACGTAACTGGTGACCGGCGGAACACCGACGACTGCGCCGAAAACGCTGGAGGCGGAGTCAGCTTTCATCGCACGGGACAGGTTTTCGATGCGGCCGTCAGCGTTCACCAGGTTGGCGCGCTGCGCGACGCCCATCAGGGTGCCGGCGGTGTCGAACATGTGCACGAAGAGGAAGGCCAGCACCACGCTGATCATGCTGACGTTGAACACGCCGGCGACGTTCATGGCCATGAACGTCGGCGCCAGGCTTGGCGGGGCGGACATGATGCCCTCGTAGTGCACCAGACCAATCCCCCAGCCGGCCAGAGTCACGGTGATGATGCTGATGAGGATCGCGCCGAACACTTTGTGGTAGCTGAGGATCGCGATCATCAGGAAGCAGATGGCGGCAAGCAGCGGGCCGGGTTCACGCAGCGAGCCGAGCTTGATCAGGGTGGCCGGGCTATCGACGACGATGCCGGCGGTTTTCAGACCGATCAGCCCGAGGAACAGACCCACGCCGGCGCCCATCGCATAGCGCAGGCTGACCGGAATGCTGTTGAGCAGCCATTCGCGAATCCGCGAAAAGGTCAGGATCATGAACAGCACGCCCGAGACGAACACCGCACCGAGCGCGGTTTCCCAGTTGTAGCCCATGGTGCCGACCACGGTGTAGGTGAAAAACGCGTTGAGGCCCATGCCCGGCGCCAGGCCTACCGGCCAGTTGGCGTAGAGGCCCATCAGCAGGCAGCCCAGCGCGGCGGCGATACAGGTAGCGACGAAGGCTGCACCGTGATCGATTCCGGCATCGGCCATGATGTTCGGGTTGACGAAAATGATGTAGGCCATGGTGATGAAGGTTGTCAGACCGGCAATCAGCTCGGTCTTCACCGTGGTGCCATGCAAGCTGAGTTTAAAGATGCGCTCAAGCAGGCCATTGCGTAACGGCGGCGAGAGTTCCAGCGTCGATGCTTCGGATTTGCGGCTTTCCACAGCGAGTACTCCTCAAGAGTTTTATTGTTATTTCCAGGACCGGACCCATGAGGGGTGGCAGCGGCCCTTTGAGGCATACGCGAATTTGTTGACCATGAGGTCAGGAACTCGCACGCTGTGGATTATGCTTTTGTGTACAAATAAAGCAAATATTGTTTTTGGTTTTGTAGACGAAAATGCTGGCGATCAAGCTATATCACTCGTTCGGACGATGGGTTCCCAGCGCCAGATTCACCGCAAGCCAGCCGTTTACCGCCGTTTCGCCGGCTTCGGCAAAGACGCGCTCAAGCAATTTCACCTGTTCACGGCGCAACGCCTGTTCAAGTTTCGCGCCTTCAACGGTCAGTTCCAGCAAGCGTTTACGCTTATCGGTCTCGGACGCCACGCTGTCCACCAGATGCATTTCCTGCAACTGCCGCAACGGCATGTTCAGCGCTTGCTTGCTGACGCCGAGCAGCGCGAGCAATTCCTTGACGCTCAGGTTCGGGTAGCGGGCGATGAAAAACACGATGCGTTGATGCACCCGGGACAGGCCGCGACGCTCGAGCATTTCATCGGCCTTGGCGGTGAACGCCTGGTAACCGAAGAAAAACGCTTCCATGGCTTGTTGCTGGCTGGCGCAGTTTTTAAGGTCAAGCATATTGACGTTTCCAGAGAGGGTGTCGTAATTTCAGTCAACAAGTTTGACTCATTTTTCCCATGCCTCGCTAGCGGTGACTTCCATGGCTTTTTCCGAACGTGTCTCGCGCCTCAAAAGTTCTCTGATCCGTGAAATCCTTGCCGCGGCTCAGCGCCCGGAGGTCATGTCATTCGCCGGTGGTTTGCCGGCCGAAGCGATGTTGCCGAAGGTCGAGTGGGCCGACATGCCGCTGTCTCTCGGCCAGTACGGCATGAGTGAAGGCGAGCCGGCACTGCGCGAAGCGCTGGCAGCAGAGGCGAGGGCGCTGGGGTTGCCGTGTGAGGCGAGTCAGGTGCTGGTGGTCAGTGGCTCCCAGCAAACCCTCGATCTGGCGGCCAAGCTGTACATCGACAAGGGCACCGAAATCCTGCTCGAAGCGCCGACCTATCTGGCGGCCTTGCAGATCTTCCAGCTGTTCGGCGCCGATTGCCTGACCGTACCGCTGGAGGCTGACGGCCCGAACCTTGCGCAATTGCGTCAGCGTCTGGAACAGCACCACCCGGCGTTCATCTATTTAATCCCGACCTTCCAGAACCCCTCCGCCGTGCGCTATAGCGAAGCCAAGCGCGAAGCCGTTGCGGCATTGCTCGACGAATTCGGCGTGACCCTGATCGAAGACGAACCCTATCGCGAGCTGACCTTCGACGGCGGCAGCGCCCAGCCAATTGCCGGACGCCTGAAGAAATCCAGCTGGATCTACACCGGCACCGTGTCGAAAACCCTGCTGCCAGGCCTGCGTGTCGGCTACCTGATCGCCAGCCCGGATCTGTTTCCGCATCTGCTCAAACTCAAGCAGTCAGCGGATCTGCACACCAATCGCATCGGCCAGTGGCAAGCATTGCAATGGATCGGCAGTGAGAAATATCAGCAGCACTTGAGTGAATTGCGTGGCTTCTATCGTCAGCGCCGCGATGCCTTTCAAGCAGCGCTGGAAACTCACTTCGGCGATCTGGCGGACTGGAACACGCCGCAGGGCGGGCTGTTTTTCTGGCTGACCCTGAAGCAACCGCTGGACACCCGCACCTTGCTGAACACCGCGCTGGCCAACGATGTGGCGTTCATGCCGGGTGAACCGTTCTTCCCCGAGCCGGATCGCAATCCCGGGCATCTGCGTCTGAACTTCAGTCACATCGACCCGGCCCGACTGGACGAAGGGCTCAAACGTCTGGCGGCGGTGGTGCGCCAGGCTCAGGCCGCGCAGGCGGCATAAAAAACCGGCCATCAGGCCGGTTTTTTTTGGATCAGACTGCGGCGAACCGCTTGTTCAGATACTCGATGATCGTGTTGGACTCGTACATCCAGGTGGTCTGGCCGTTCTCTTCGATGCGCAGGCACGGCACCTTGATCTTGCCACCCTGTTCCAGCAGGGTCTGACGATCCTGCTCGTTGTTTTTCGCGTCCTTCAGGGCCACCGGAACATTCAGGCGACGCAGGCTGCGGCGGGTCTTCACGCAGAACGGGCAGGCGTGGAACTGATACAGGGTCAGGTCCTTCGCGGCGGCGTCAACCTGAGCCTGGGCAGCGGCGGGGCGCTGTTTCTTGCCCGGGCGGGTCAGGAAATCAACGAAGATGATCAGTTGGCCGAGGCCGACACGAAGCGCTTTGACGAACACGTTACAAGCCTCACTGGGACATTGAAGAAGGCGCGCAGCTTACCCGATTTTTCACGGACGAAAAAAAACCGGCGATCAACGCCGGTTTTTTTCTGTCACGCATTACTTGATCAGGCTGAGAAACTCGCTGCGGGTCGCCGCGTTTTCACGGAACTCACCGAGCATCACCGAAGTGATCATCGACGAATTCTGTTTCTCCACACCGCGCATCATCATGCACATGTGCTTGGCCTCGATCACCACGGCCACGCCCAGCGCGCCGGTGACCTGCTGGACCGCATCGGCGATCTGGCGGCTGAGGTTTTCCTGGATCTGCAGGCGGCGGGCGTACATGTCGACGATCCGCGCGACCTTCGACAGGCCCAGCACTTTGCCGCTCGGGATATACGCGACGTGGGCCTTGCCGATGAACGGCAGCAGGTGGTGTTCGCACAACGAGTACAGCTCGATGTCCTTGACCAGCACCATTTCGCTGTTGTCGGAGCTGAACAGGGCACCATTGGTGACCTCTTCGAGCGTCTGTTCATAACCGCGGCAGAGGTACTGCATGGCTTTGGCGGCACGCTTTGGCGTGTCGAGCAGGCCCTCGCGGGAGACGTCCTCGCCCAGTTGGCCGAGAATCGCGGTGTAATTCTGTTCCAGGGACATGAAACTACCTGTGGGGATTTTCGCAAAGGGCAAGGGTACGGTGGCGGACACGACCCTGCAAGTTCGGTGTGACGGGTTTATTCGTCGCGGCCTTCCATCATGGTGCGTTTGAGCATCACATACACGGCGCCGGCGCCGCCATGTTTCGCCTGGCACGAGCAGAAACCGAGCACTTGCGCATGCTGGCGCAGCCAGGTGTTGACGTGGCTTTTGATCATCGGCCGCTTGCCGTCCAGACGCACGGCCTTGCCGTGGGTGACGCGCACGCAGCGGATTTCGAATTTGGTGGCTTCGGCGAGAAACGCCCAAAGAGTTTCGCGGGCCTTTTCGACGCTCATGCCGTGCAGGTCGAGGCTGCCTTCGAACGGGATCTGCCCGACCTTGAGCTTGCGCATCTGGCTTTCCTGCACGCCGTCGCGGGCCCACATCAACTCGTCTTCGGGACCGACGTCGATCACGAACTGATCGGACAGGCCGTCAACGGTAGTGGTGTCGGTGCGCACGGTGGCGGACTGGCGCAGCTTGGCAATTTGTGCGCGGTCTGCCTTGGGTTTGCCGGTGTCGGCGCGGTCGTGCTTGATCGGCTTGACGCCTTGGATCGCACTTTTGAACAGGGAAAAATCGTCGTCTTGCATGTCAGCCTCCGCGAAGGGCGGCCAGTTTACCCAAACAGACACAAAACGGCCCGGCAAAAAGCCAGGCCGTTGATCAATCGTGTTTTTTCATCAGGTGCGGGGACATGTTCAATTCCCGCGATTGCCGTGCGCGACGCCGGCAACGACGCCACAGGGCCACGCCGAAATACAGGAACAGCAGGCCGACTGCGAGAATGATTGCCGAGCCAAGCGGTGTTGCATTCAGATCGCCGAGCGCCGGCGGGCGCCCCAGCAGGCTGGCGGCCCCGGCCATCGCCAGCAGCACGCCGAACGTCGCCAGTATGGCCGCGATCGCCGCGCCGAATCGAAATCGCCAGTTGCTTTGGCCTTTGGGCCGCAAGCGGCGTGCGTCAAATCCATCGGATAACTTCATTCCGACCTTCCTCAATGGGTATCGGCCCTTCGACCGGGAGTTGACCGGGTTGTTCCTGAGGCTAGGGTAATTGAAGCAAATGCGAGGTTTTTGCAGATGAGCGGCGGGCTGAGCCGCTCATTTACGTTCGATCAGATCAGATCCTGGGTCAGCGCGAGGGTGGCGAAGTTGTCGGCCATGATCGCCATTTCCGCTTCCTGCACCTGTTCGGCGCTGAGCACGCGGCCCTTGAACGGCAGATCGCGGGTGGCGCAGGCATCTTCGACGAGGGTGCAGCGGAAACCCAGGTTTTTCGCCGCGCGCACGGTGGTGCTGACGCTGGAGTGACTCATGAAACCGCAGACGATCAGGTCCAGCGAGCCGATGGTTTGCAGGCGATCGTAGAGTTCGGTGCCGTGAAAGGCGCTCGGCAGCAGTTTGCCGATAATGGTTTCATCGCCCTGGGGTTCCAGGCCGGGGATGAACTCGCCGCGTTCGCCCTGCGGGTCGAACAGGCCGCCGACGGTGCCGAGGTGACGCACGTGCACGATCGGCCGGCCGGCTGCGCGGGCGGCGGCAACCAGTTGTTTGATGTTCGCGACAGCCGCGTCCATGCCGCTCAGGGCCAGCGGGCCGCTGAGGTACTCTTTCTGGGCATCGATGATGACCACGGTGGCATGGCTCAACGTGGCCGCTGCGTAACCGCGACCGCTGAGTTGAAACATCGTTTTTGGAACGGACATTCTGGGGCTCCTTCGGGTGGGGCTTTTGCGACATTGTCCTCTGGCTGAGCGGTTCTGTGAATCGCTACCATCGTAGACACCGTCGTTGCTGGCCTGCAGCCTTGTCAAGTTACACGATCTGTTCAATAGCCGAGGGGAAAATCGGAAGAGTCCTACCGTCGCCCCGGAATCTTTCCTGCGTCGTCGCGGCGCGTTTTGGCTGCTAGAATCGCCAGTCGTTTTTTCTGGAGTTCTGCCCCGTGATCACTTCCCGACTTCGTACCCTGCGCGACCACATCCGTTGGGCCGTCAGCCGCTTCCATGGGGAGGATCTGTTTTTCGGCCATGGCACCGACAATGCCTGGGACGAAGCCCGGCAGCTAGTGCTCGGTGCCTTGCACCTGCCATGGGAAATCGCTGACAGCTATCTGGATTGCGCGCTGGAAGACGACGAACTGGTCAATCTTCAGCGCCTGCTCAAGCGTCGCATCGAAGAACGCATTCCGACCGCTTACCTGCTGGGCGAGGCATGGTTCTGCGGCATGTCGTTCATCGTCGATGAGCGCGTGCTGATCCCGCGTTCGCCGATTGGCGAGCTGATCGAAAACCGTTTTGCCCCATGGATCGGCGACGAACCTGCGCGCATTCTCGACCTGTGCACCGGCTCCGGCTGCATCGGCATCGCCTGCGCCTACGAGTTCCAGAACGCCGAAGTGGTGCTGGCGGATCTGTCGTTCGAAGCGCTGGAAGTGGCGAACCAGAACATCGAGCGTCATGGCGTCGATGAGCGTGTGTTCACCGTGCAGGGCGATGGTTTTGATGGTCTGCCGGGTCAACGTTTCGACCTGATCGTGTCGAACCCGCCCTACGTCGATGCGGAAGATTTCGCCGACATGCCGGACGAATACCAGCACGAGCCGGAACTGGGCCTGGCCTGCGGCGATGACGGTTTGAACCTGGTACGCCGGATGCTCGCCGAAGCGGCGGATCATCTGACCGAGAAGGGTTTGCTGATTGTCGAGGTGGGCAACAGCCAGGTGCACGTCGAGGCGCTGTACCCGGAAGTCGATTTTGCCTGGCTGGAGTTCGAGCGCGGCGGGCACGGCGTGTTCATGCTGACCGCCGAACAGTGCCGCGCCCATCAGGCACTGTTCGCTTCCCGCGTCTAAATTGCTCTGATCGTTCCCACGCTCTGCGTGGGAATGCAGCCCGGGACGCTCTGCGTCCCATCCGAGTCAAACGCGGAGTGTGGGAAAGATCAGTCAGCGGTGCGTTGCAATCCAGATCAGCAACCCGGCCTGAAACACCGCAAACGCCACCAGACAAGTAATGGTGAAACGCAACCCGGCGTCTTCGCGCTTGAACTTGCTGACCTTGTCTTCCTGCTTCTTCAGCTTCACTTCCTGCTCGGCCAGATTCTGCTCGGCCTGCTGCAACATCTGCGCAGCTTCAAGAATTTCGACGATCTGCAGCTTTTCGCTGTTCCAGTCGCCCAGCAAATCGCCGACCTGCACTTCCTTGACGCTGCCCTTCAAATGCTGGGCGTCGGCGTAAACCACATCAAAGCCATGCACCCGCAGAAAGTGATCGCGGCGCAGGCGAGTGTCTTCGTTCAGCGCGTCCTTGTTGTTCAAGTCCATGCCGTCGACGGTGTAGGTGGGCCAGCGTTTTTTCGCCCAGTTGATGCCCTGGGCAGCCATGAAACGGCCGATGCCACGATTCATCGGTTCGATCTGCAAACCGCTGTCCGGGCCGAAATGCACGCGTTTGGTCGTGTGGTCGACCCACACGTCCAGATGATTCTGTTCTTTACGCACGCGCTGAGCGGGCAACTTGATCGCCATGCGCATCAGGCTGTGTTCTTTGCCGTTGCGCTCGGCGTAACCGAATTCAACGAAGCGCAGCGGCCGCCCGCCGGTGTTGCGGTCGGTCTGCAACGGCGCCAGGCGGAGCATCTTGTGGTGCTCGACGTGGACATCCGCCCATGGCAGCTCGACCGCTGGCGGTGCGTCTTTTTCAGCGGTGGTGTCGGGTGAAGTCTGGGTATCAGTCATAACGGCGAGATCCTGTCCAAGCTGCTTGCCGCCAGCCAGTACGCTGGCGACAAAGGCTTATCGGCCGTTTTCCATAGGACTAGAGGGTAAAAGAGCTCAACGGGTGCGAAGTCCGTCAATAAATTCAAGGACGCGTGTCCCCAGTTCTGCCGCCAGCGGCAAATTCGGGTCCTTGTAGGAGGCCAGTTGCCGCTTCACGTCGTTGGGCACGATGCGCAACACGTGGTTCATGCCTTCGATCAGCGCCAGCTCCGCGTCCGGTTTGGCAGCCTTGAGCAATTTCGCATCATCGACCTGGACCTGGATGTCGTTGCTGCCTTGCACGATCAGCGCCGGCATTTTCAGTTGAGCGAAGGCCGCCGCCGGATCCTGACGGAACAGTGAAATCAGATACGGCTGCACGCTCGGACGGAAAATCACCTGCAACGGCGCCGGCACATTGTCGTCGGTGCGCCCGGCCTTGAGGCTGTCGAGCAGTTCATTGCTGCGCAGCATCAACGGGGGAGGGAGGCTGCGGGCCAGTTGCCGACGCAGCACCTGATCAATCGGTCGGGCCGTGCCGGAAAGCGAGATGACCGCCGCCGCGTCGACCTTTGGCGCCGCGAGGCTGGCAATCAGCGCGCCTTCGCTGTGGCCGAGCAGGATCAACGGGCCGAAGCGCGGATCGGCTTTAAGCTTCTGACCCCAGGCCACGGCGTCCGCCACATAGGCTTCCACCGACAGGTTTCGCTCGTCCGGGGTTGCCGCAAGGCTGGCCGCCACGCCGCGCTTGTCGAAACGCACGCTGGCGACATTGTGTTTGGCCAGCACCCAGGCCAGTCGTTTGAGGCTGTCATTGCGCCCGCCGTCGGGGTTGTTTCCGTCACGATCGGTAGGACCCGAGCCAGAAAGGATCAGGACAACCGGCACGGGGCTGTCGGATTTCGGCAGCAACAGCGAGCCGAAAAGTTCGCCATTGTCGGTAGTCAACGTGACCGGACGTTGCAGGACAGTTGCCTGGACAAAGCCGGTAAACAGGGAAAGGCTCAAGATCAAAACTCGCAGCATCATCACGCCATCATTTGCCAAGGTGCCGGTTGGACTCACCCACACCGCTAAGGTTCGAGGATGAACTACTCGGTTAGCCTGCGTATACTGGCGCGCATCACGAATTTGGGTTCGATTTCACGGAGCGTCCTGCATGTCCGGCAATACCTACGGCAAGCTGTTCACTGTCACCACCGCGGGCGAAAGCCATGGTCCGGCGTTGGTCGCCATTGTCGACGGCTGCCCGCCGGGCCTGGAGATTTCCCTTGAGGACCTGCAACGCGATCTCGACCGTCGCAAGCCGGGCACCAGCCGCCACACCACCCAGCGCCAGGAAGCCGACGAAGTCGAAATCCTCTCCGGCGTGTTCGAGGGCCGCACCACCGGCTGCTCCATCGGCCTGCTGATCCGCAACACCGACCAGAAGTCCAAGGACTACTCGGCGATCAAGGACCTGTTCCGCCCGGCCCACGCCGACTACACCTACCACCACAAATACGGCGAGCGCGATTATCGCGGCGGCGGTCGCAGCTCCGCGCGGGAAACCGCCATGCGCGTCGCGGCCGGCGCCATCGCCAAGAAATACCTGGCCAGCCAGGGCATCGTCATTCGCGGCTACATGAGCCAGCTCGGTCCGATCGAAATCCCGTTCAAGACCTGGGAATCGGTCGAGCAGAACGCCTTCTTCAGCCCGGATCCGGACAAAGTGCCGGAGCTGGAAGCCTACATGGACCAACTGCGTCGCGATCAGGACTCCGTCGGGGCGAAGATCACCGTGGTTGCCGAAGGTGTGATGCCGGGCCTGGGCGAGCCGATCTTCGATCGTCTCGACGCCGAACTGGCCCACGCGCTGATGAGCATCAACGCGGTCAAAGGCGTGGAAATCGGTGCCGGTTTCGCCTGCGTCGCCCAGCGCGGCACCGAACACCGTGACGAGCTGACCCCGGAAGGCTTCCTCAGCAACAACGCGGGTGGCATCCTCGGCGGGATCTCTTCGGGTCAGCCGATCGTCGCGCATCTGGCGTTGAAGCCGACTTCGAGCATCACCACCCCGGGCCGTTCGATCGACATCGACGGCAATCCGGTCGACGTGATCACCAAGGGTCGTCACGATCCGTGCGTCGGCATCCGCGCCACGCCGATTGCCGAGGCGATGATGGCCATCGTGCTGATGGATCACCTGCTGCGTCACCGTGGCCAGAACGCCGATGTGCGCGTGAGCACCCCGGTGCTGGGTCAGCTTTGATGGGTGATCTCAAGGCCGCCGCGGTCTGACCGTGGCGGCGCTTCCGTACTGGCGGCTGTCCAGTTTCTATCTGTTCTATTTCGCCTTGCTCGGTTCGACGGCGCCGTTTCTGGCGCTGTACTTCGATCACCTCGGATTCAGTGCGGCACGCATCGGCGAGCTGGTGGCGATCCCGATGCTGATGCGCTGCGTGGCGCCGAACATCTGGGGCTGGCTCGGCGATTACACCGGCAGACGCCTGGTCATCGTGCGCTTTGGCGCGGTGTGCACGCTGCTGACTTTCTCATTGATTTTCGTCAGCAAGACCTACGCCTGGCTGGCGATGGTCATGGCCTTGCACGCGTTCTTCTGGCACGCGGTGTTGCCGCAGTTTGAAGTCATCACATTGGCGCATTTGCAGGGCCAGACCTCCCGCTACAGTCAGATTCGCCTGTGGGGCTCGATCGGTTTCATCATCACCGTGGTTGCTCTCGGTCGGCTGTTCGAGTGGCTCAGCCTCGACATCTATCCGGCGGCGCTGGTGTTGATCATGGCCGGCATCGTCCTCAGCAGTCTGTGGGTGCCGAACGCGCAGCCACCTCAGGGCAACCGGCCGACAGGCGAGGGCTTTCTCAAGCAGTTGCGCAATCCCGGGGTGCTGGCGTTCTACGGTTGCGTGGCGCTGATGCAGATGAGCCACGGGCCGTATTACACGTTTTTGACGCTGCACCTCGAGCGACTGGGCTACAGCCGTGGCGTGATCGGCATGCTCTGGGCGGTCGGCGTGGTGGCGGAAGTGCTGATGTTCATGGCCATGAGCCGGATCCTCGCGCGTTTTTCCCTGCGGCGGGTGCTGATGGCGAGTTTTCTGCTGGCGGCGCTACGTTGGTTGCTGCTAGGTTCGTTCGCCGAGTTCCTGTGGGTCCTGTTGTTTGCCCAGGTGCTGCACGCGGCGACGTTCGGCAGCTTTCATGCGGCTGCCATCGCGTTCGTGCAACGTAGCTTCGGCGCGCGCCAGCAAGGGCAGGGCCAGGCGTTGTATGCAGCGCTGGCCGGCACCGGTGGTGCGCTCGGCGCGTTGTATTCCGGTTACAGCTGGAATGCCCTCGGCGCGACATTGACCTTTAGTATTGCCAGTCTCGCAGCGCTCGCCGCTGCCGTTATCATTGCCATTCGAATGCAAGAGGACAGGCCATGAGCCTTACCCGTGAACAGCTTGCCCAGCAAATTGTCGACGCCGGGCGTTTTCTTTATGGTCGCGGCTGGTCGCCGGCCACCAGCAGCAATTACTCGACGCGCCTGTCGCCGAGCGAAGCGCTGCTGACCGTGTCCGGCAAGCACAAAGGCCAATTGGGCCTGGACGACGTGCTCGCCACCGACCTGTCCGGCAACAGCCTGGAGCCGGGCAAAAAACCGTCTGCCGAAACTCTGTTGCACACCCAGCTCTACAGCTGGCGTCCGGAGATCGGCGCGGTGTTGCACACCCACTCGGTGAACGCCACGGTGCTGTCGCGCCTGACGCCGCAAGACTTCATCGAGTTCGAAGACTACGAACTGCAAAAAGCCTTCAGCGGCATTTCGACCCACGAATCCCGGGTGCGCGTGCCGATCTTCGACAACGATCAGGACATTGCGCGCCTCGCCGCCAAGGTGCAGCCTTGGCTTGAAGCCCATCCCGATTGCGTCGGTTATCTGATTCGCGGCCACGGCCTCTACACCTGGGGCGCGCAGATGAGCGATGCGCTGCGCCAGATCGAGGCCTTTGAATTCCTGTTTGAATGCGAGTTGAAGACCCGCAGCGTCATGAACCGCCAAGGCTGACTTCACCAGAACCAGCCCATTTGCCTGATGAATGCAGTGCCCGACCGGTCTCGAAGAACCGGACGGCAAGGCCGATACCGAGGAATGCCCCATGAGCAGCCTGTCCGTCTATCACGTTTCCAGCCCCGAGATTCCGAACAAGGTGCTGACCCATTTTGAAGACATCGCTTCGACCCTGGCCGAGCAGGGCGTGCGCTTCGACCGCTGGCAAGCCGCCGCGAAGATCCAGCCCGGCGCCAGCCAGGAAGAAGTGATCGGTGCCTATAAAGAACAGATCGATAAACTGATGACCGAGCGCGGTTACATCACGGTCGATGTGATCAGCCTCAACAGCGATCACCCGCAAAAAGCCGAATTGCGCGCCAAGTTCCTCGAAGAACATCGCCATGGTGAAGACGAAGTACGCTTCTTCGTCGCCGGTCGCGGCCTGTTTACCCTGCACATCGACGATTACGTCTACGCCGTGCTGTGCGAAAAGAACGACCTGATTTCGGTGCCGGCCGGCACCAAGCACTGGTTCGATATGGGCGAGAACCCGCACTTCGTGGCGATCCGTCTGTTTAACAACCCCGAAGGCTGGGTCGCCAACTTCACCGGCGAAGACATCGCCGGCCGCTTCCCGCGTCTGGAGGACTGAGTCGATGTCGATCAAGGTCATTCTCACCGACATCGAAGGCACCACCAGCGCAGTGAGTTTTGTGTTCGACGTGCTGTTTCCGTATGCCGCCAAACACCTGCCGGACTTCGTTCGCCAGAACGCCCAGCGTGCCGACGTTGCCGAGCAACTGGACGCCGTGCGCCGCGACAGCAACGAACCGCAGGCTGACGTCGAGCGGGTCGTGGAAATTCTGCTGGCCTGGATCGCCGAAGATCGCAAAGCCACGCCGCTGAAAGCGTTGCAAGGCATGGTCTGGGAACAGGGTTATCAGGCCGGGCAGTTGAAAGGCCATGTTTACCCGGACGCCGTTGAAGCGCTCCAGCGCTGGCATCAGGCCGGGTATCAACTATTTGTGTATTCGTCCGGTTCGATTCAGGCGCAGAAGCTGATTTTCGGCTGCTCGGAAGCCGGGGATCTGACGCCGCTGTTCAGCGGTTATTTCGATACCACTTCGGGACCGAAGCGCGAAGCGCAGTCGTACAGCAATATTCAGCAGTCCATCGGAGTGGATCCGCAGGAAATCCTGTTCCTGTCCGACATCGTGCAAGAGCTCGATGCCGCCCAGGCCGCCGGCCTGCAAACCTGCGGGCTGGCCCGTGAAGGCGGGGAGTTGGCAGGGCATGTAACCGTGGACAGTTTCACCGGGATCGAGCCGGAAGCGTTCTGAGTTCACACAATCGACGCGCAAAAAAAACAGGCCGTGAAGCGAGAGCTCCACGGCCTGTCTGTTTATACGGTGTTCGAATTACATCGAGTGATAGGTCGGCAGGGCAAAACGCTGCTGGCTTTGCAGCATGCCGATCTGTGGCAGCTCGCTGGCCTGTTCCGCCAGATCACGACGGATCGCGCTGATCGCCCACGACAGTTGATCACCGGTATGCAGTTGCTGATACGTGAGCGCACGCTTGAACACTTTGCCGTCGGCACTCTTCAGCGTCAGCAGGATCCCGCCATCGGGACGGGGCTGGGTGGTGACGGCGAAGTTGGAAAACAGGGAGGTAAATTTTTCTTGGATCAGGTTCATGTCTTTCAGCTCCGTATGCACTTGAATGGCAAGCATGCGTAGGGAGTTGCAGCGATTGTGCCAGTATTTCTGTTTTTAAAAATCGTTATAAATCAATAAGTTATAAAATGTTCACGTTTCGACTGTCGTGCAATCTGCATGAATGGCCATCGTGCATCCTGCATTTTGCGGGATCGCTGTCGATCCGATGGAACCATTCCGGCGGGCCGCAATCCCGCTTCGCCTTGTAGCGCTGGCGGATACAAAACATTGCAAAAACCGCGTGTACAGCCCGCGAAGCCCTGACGTATTTTCGGCCTCGACCCTCGCTCGAGAAGCGCTGGTTGCCTCACCCGATTGCCCGACAATAAAAATCCGGCCTGCACGTCAAGGTCGAACGGGAGCTGCCATGCGCCACGCGCCGAGCGACACGATTACCTGGGGCATGATGCTCCGCAAACTGCCGATGATTGCCAAAGCCATCCCCCGGGTGGTGAAAGGCATGAAGGTGGCCAACGTCAAGGATCCGACCCAAACCTGTGGCCTGGGCTGGACATTCGAGCAAGCGACCCTGCGCAATCCCGAAGGCCCCGCGCTGCTGTCGGGCGAGGTGGTGCTGAGTTATTCACAGGTCAACCAGTGGGCCAACCGCATCGCCCATTATTTGATCGGGCAGGGCATCGGCAAGGGCGATGTGGTGGCGGTGTTCATCGAGAACCGCCCGGAACTGCTGGTGACGATTCTGGCGCTGGCCAAAGTCGGCGCGGTCAGCGCGCTGCTCAATACCTCGCAGACCCGCGATACGCTGATTCACAGCATCAATCTGGTGACGCCGGCGGCGATTGTCGTCGGTGAAGAATTGCTGCCGGCATTTGCGGCGGTACGCGAGCAAGTGTCGATCCCGGCAGCGCGCGCCTGGTTCGTCGCCGATCAGGATACCTTCAGCCATCCGGGCATCGCGCCCGAGGGTTATATCAACCTGATCAGCGCCAGTGCCGATGCCTCTGGCGACAACCCGGCCAGTAGCCGGCAGATTTTCTTCGACGATCCCTGTTTTTATATCTACACCTCCGGCACCACCGGTTTGCCCAAGGCCGGGGTGTTCAAGCACGGCCGCTGGATGCGCAGTTCGGCGAGCTTCGGCATGATCGCCCTCGACATGCGCCCGGACGACATCGTTTATTGCACCTTGCCGCTGTACCACGCCACCGGGCTTTGCGTGTGCTGGGGTTCGGCGGTCAATGGTGCGTCGGGTTTCGCGATTCGCCGCAAGTTCAGCGCCCGGCAGTTCTGGAGCGACGTGCGCCGCTACCGCGCAACCACCATTGGTTACGTCGGCGAGCTGTGCCGGTATCTGTTGGATCAGCCGCTCAGCGCCGACGATAGCCGTCACGATGTGCGCAAGATGATCGGCAACGGCCTGCGGCCCGGCGCGTGGGCCGAGTTCAAGACCCGCTTCGGCGTGGATCACATCTGTGAGCTTTACGCCGCCAGCGACGGCAATATCGGCTTCACCAACATCCTCAATTTCGACAACACCATCGGCTTCTCGCTGATGGCCTGGGAACTGGTCGCCTACGACCAGGACAGCGGCGAACCGATTCGCGGCGCTGACGGGTTCATGCGCAAGGTCGGCCGGGGCGAGCGAGGCCTGTTGCTGGCGCGGATCGACGACAAGGCACCGCTGGATGGCTACACCGACCCACAGAAAACCGCCAAGGTTGTGCTGCAGGACGTGTTCACCAAGGGCGACCGCTTCTTCAATACCGGCGATCTGCTGCGCAACATCGGTTTCGGTCACGCGCAGTTTGTGGATCGCCTCGGCGACACCTATCGCTGGAAGGGCGAGAACGTCTCGACCACCGAGGTCGAAAATCTGCTGCTCCAGCATCCGCATATTTCCGAAGCGGTGGCCTATGGCGTGGAAATCCCCAACACCAATGGCCGCGCCGGGATGGCGGCGATCACCCCGGCCGAGTCTCTGGCGACCCTGGATTTCGCCGAACTGCTGGCCTTCGCCCGCCAGCGCATGCCGGCCTACGCGGTGCCGCTGTTCTTGCGGGTCAAGGTGAAAATGGAAACCACCGGCACCTTCAAATACCAGAAAACCCGCCTGAAAAACGAAGGTTTCGATCCCGGCCAGACGGGGGATGATCCGATTTACGCCTGGCTGCCGGGTACCGAAACCTACGTGCAGGTCACGGATGAAATTCTTGCGGACATCCGGGTAGGCAAGTTCCGTTATTGATATTGGCTATCGGCGGTCTTGGAAAAAAGGGGATGACAGCTATCGCCGCGCTCGGGAAACTATCGGCTTTCCGATTGACCGAAAGTGGAGTTGCCCCCATGTCCGACCAAAGCCGCCAGATGACCCCCGAAGAAGCTGCCGAATTCACCGAGCAGGTATTCAACAAGGCGCGCGAGGGCGATGCGGTGATGCTGGATCGCCTGATCACTGCCGGTCTGCCGGTGAACCTGACCAACAGCAAGGGCGACACCCTGCTGATGCTCGCCAGTTACTACGGGCATGTGGACGCGGTGCAAGTGCTGCTCAAGCACAAGGCCGATCCGGAACAACGCAACGGCAACGGCCAGAGCCCGATTGCCGGCGCGGCGTTCAAGGGTGATCTGGCCGTGGTCAAGGCATTGGTTGCTGGCGGGGCGCAGATCGAAGGCGCCTCGTTTGATGGCCGCACGGCGTTGATGATGGCGGCGATGTTCAACCGCGTTGAAATCGTCGACTTCCTGATCGACCAGGGCGCCGATCCGAAAGCCAAGGACGCCAACGGCATCACCGCGCTGGACGCGGCCCGCACCATGGGCGCTGTCGACACTACTGCGCAGCTGGAAAAACTGCTGGGCTGAAGCCGCTGGCCGGAACCCGCTCTGTGGTGAAGGCGAGAATGCGCTATCCTTCGCGCCCTCAAAATTCCCTTCGCCACAGGATCCGCCCCCATGAAAGCCGCACTCGCCGAACTCATCAGCAAAATCAGCTCCGGCTGCATGGGCGACGACGAGATTCAGAAGGTCGCTGACGAAGCGGCACAGGCCTACGCCGATGCCGACGCTTTTCTGACCGCCAACCCGGACATCAACTACGACGACACTTTCCCGATTCCGCTGGGCGAGTGGGTCGTGGTCGGCAGCCTGCCGGAGACCGTGCTGTTCCAGGCTGACACCTACGCCGACCTGTTCGCGCAGATCGTTGCCTCGTTCGGCCCGGGCGTCGAGTTCAACCTCAAGCCCAAGCAACTGGCCAAGACCGAGGCGCTGACCGCGCTCAACCGCATCCAGGTGCAGATGAGCAGCCTGAACAAGGAAAACGGCGGTTACACCCTGATGAACTTCAGCCAGTTGCTCGACGACGAGCTGCAAGTGGTGCTGGTTTACGGCAACGACGTACCGCGCGTGCTGGAACTGTGCGCCGAAGTCGGCATTGCCGCCGCGCCGTCGCTGGAAGCCCTGAAGGTCGCCGTTCACGTCTGAACGCAATAAAAGGGAACCCTGTGCGCGACCGTCTATCCTAAAAGTGCATGCCACTATTCTGGAGCGACACCATGGGTTCCACGTTCAACGGCCTGGTCGGCCTGATCATTCTTGCGCTCGACATCTGGGCGATCATCAATGTGCTGAAAAGCGGCGCCGAGACCGGGATGAAAATCCTCTGGGTGCTGCTCATCATCCTCCTGCCGGTGCTGGGCCTGATCATCTGGGCGATTGCCGGGCCGCGGGGCAATGTGCGGATCTGACCGTTCGCAGCCTGATTGGGTCGGGCCGATGAACTGAGGTTCGACCTGTCATCTTCTGCAACGTAGAATGCGCGCCTTTCCCGGGCAATCGAACCTGACGATTGGCGCCCGCGCATTCATCGGAGCACTTCACCATGACCGTCACCAAGACCAGCGAATACCTGGAAACCCTCTACGAAGGCTACGGCCAGCGTTTTCGCATGGAAAAACTGCTGCACGAAGTGCGCACCGAACACCAGCACCTGGTGATTTTCCAGAACCCGCGCATGGGCCGGGTGATGGCGCTGGACGGCGTGATCCAGACCACCGAAGCCGATGAGTTCATCTACCACGAAATGCTCACCCACGTGCCGATCCTCGCCCACGGCACCGCCAAGCGCGTGCTGATCATCGGCGGCGGCGACGGCGGCATGCTGCGCGAAGTGACCAAGCACGCCAGCGTCGAGCACATCACCATGGTCGAGATCGACGGCACCGTGGTCGACATGTGTAAGGAGTTCCTGCCGAACCACTCCAAGGGCGCCTACGACGATCCACGCCTGAATCTGGTGATCGATGACGGCATGCGTTTCGTCGCGACCACCACTGAAAAGTTCGACGTGATCATTTCCGACTCCACCGACCCGATCGGCCCGGGCGAAGTGCTGTTCTCGGAAAACTTCTACCAGGCCTGCCACCGCTGCCTGAACGAGGGCGGCATCCTCGTGACCCAGAACGGCACGCCGTTCATGCAGATCGAAGAAGTGAAAACCACCGCCGGCCGCCTGCGCAGCCTGTTCCCGGACTGGCACTTCTATCAGGCGGCCGTACCGACCTACATCGGCGGTTCGATGACCTTCGCCTGGGGCTCGACCAACCCGGCCTACCGCAAGCTGAGCCGCGAAGTGCTGCAACAGCGCTTCATCGGCAGCGGCATCGTCACCCGCTACTACAACCCGGAAATCCACATCGGCGCCTTCGCCTTGCCGCAATACGTGCTGCAAGCGGTGAACAAGCCAAGTAACGACTGATCGTTCGCGGGTCAGAAAAAGCCGAGGCCGGTGTGTGAATACACACCGGCCTCGGCTTTTTTCATGTTGCATCGGTGTAAACCTTTTGAACGATCAATCCTGACAAAAGTCGAGATAGGTGTAAGCCCATTTGCGGGTTTGATCGAGGAGGCTCCGATGTCAAAGTGGAAAGTCACTTTCGTGGACGATCATGGTGAAACGATCGACGAAGTCTTCGAGTGCGAGGAATGCCCCAGCCATGAACGGGCAGCCCGCCTCATCAAGGAACGACTCCTGCCAGTCGCCGCCGAGCTTGACCTGAACGATCTGGAAGGGCGCACCGCCGATGCCGGCGTGAAAAGCCTGAAAACCCAGAACAGCATCGAAATCCGCAGCATCACCCCAATCTGAATCTTCATTTTCTTCATGTACCAGGCCTTGGCAGCGGCTCTATCTTGGGGCTACTCTGCAAGCGAGATCAGCGAACGGATCGCTAAGGTCTGGTCTTGTCAGCTACATGCTTGTTTCCCGCCGGCAACGCGGTTGCCGTAAGCACCCGGGCCCGTTGGGCCAGTGCAGGGAATACGGAAAGTCTATCCATCTATGCGAGGGGGACGATTCATGAGCACAGCCTATCAAGAAGACATCAGCAGCAGCGTGCTGCGCCGCATGAAAGAAGGCGGTTTCGATTTTTCCCGATTCCATCCCATCGAGTTCTACGCCATTTTCCCGGACGAGGAGCGGGCGCGCAGGGCGGCAGGCAAATTTCGCGGTGAATCCATCAATGCCCAGGTCAGTGCGCGCGACGACGGCGCCTGGTCTCTGGAATTGAGCAAGGTGATGTACGCAACCTACGACGACATTGGCGATTTCGAGCAGGGCTTTTCGGCGGTGGTCGAGCCCTTGGGCGGCATCATCGAAGGCTGGGGCGTGAAACAGGAGATCCGCAACCGGCACCGTTTGAACTGATCACTCTCGCAACACGTCTAGCTACGGCTGACCTTCGGGTCGGCCGTTGTCGTTTCTGCCGCCCCAAAAGCGCATGGCAAAACCCTGAAACAAGAAACCGGCGCAAAAAAAAGCCACCTGAAAAGGTGGCTGAAAGGGAAGACCGGAAGGAGAGGAAACCGGTCAGGGTTACGGCCGGGAGGGCTGCCGAGGCAAGCCGGATCAGTGGAGCTGCGTACTTCGTCAGCGACGTTTTTGCAGCGGATGCGTGGATTATCCGCAGCGGCCGGCGAGCAGTGAAATCAACTCTGACTATGCTGGTGATAGGCGACGGGACTGCGTCGCAATGAAGCGGGGGCGATCAGGTTGGGGCATTTGCCGCACAGGAATGGTGCGGTGTGTGTGGCGTGAATATCCAACCGATTGAAATCAAAGCGTTTATGCCGATGGCACGGGCCTTGCGAAGGCCTGTATGTCCGGGGTGACAAGGAGTACGGCATGATCCGCACCTATTTTGATGAAATGTACGATGCCGGCGGCCAGGTTCGCCCGCATTATCGGGAGTTTGCCCGCTGGCTGGCCGAAACGCCTGACGAACTGCTGGCCCAGCGGCGACGCGAGGCCGATCTGCTGTTCCATCGTGCCGGGATCACTTTCACGCTCTACGGGGACGAGCAGGGGACAGAACGCCTGATTCCCTTCGACACCATTCCGCGCAGCATTCCCGCCAGCGAGTGGCGGATCGTCGAACGCGGCTGCATCCAGCGGGTCAAGGCGTTGAACATGTTCCTCGCCGACCTTTATCACGAGCAACGCATCATCAAGGCCGGGATCATTCCTGCCGAGCAGGTGCTGGCCAACGAGCAATACCAGTTGGCGATGCAGGGGCTGGATCTGCACCGCGATATCTATTCGCACATCTCCGGCGTCGATCTGGTGCGCGACGGCGACGGCACGTATTACGTGCTCGAGGACAACCTGCGCACACCGAGCGGCGTGAGCTACATGCTCGAAGACCGCAAGATGATGATGCGCCTGTTCCCCGAATTGTTCGCGGCCCAGCGCATCGCCCCGATCGACCATTACCCGAACCTGCTGCTCGACACCCTGAAAAGCTCAAGCCCCATCGACGACCCAAGTGTGGTGGTGCTGACACCGGGACGGTTCAACAGCGCGTTTTTCGAGCATGCGTTTCTCGCCCGGGAAATGGGTGTGGAGCTGGTGGAGGGCGCTGACCTGTTCGTGCGCGACGACAAAGTCTTCATGCGCACCACCGACGGCCCGAAAGCGGTGGACGTGATCTACCGCCGCCTCGACGATGCGTTCCTCGATCCGCTGGCCTTCCGCCCGGATTCGATGCTCGGTGTGCCGGGGCTGTTGTCGTCGTATCGCTCCGGCAACGTGGTGCTGGCCAATGCCATCGGCACCGGCGTCGCGGACGATAAATCGGTGTATCCGTTCGTTACCGAGATGATCCGTTTCTACCTCGACGAAGAGCCGATCCTGAAGAACGTGCCGACCTGGCAATGCCGCAATCCGTCTGAACTTTCCCACGTACTGGCCAATCTTCCGGATCTGGTGGTCAAGGAAACCCAGGGCTCCGGCGGTTACGGAATGCTCGTGGGGCCGGCGGCGACGACCGCGGAAATCGATGCGTTCCGCGAGCGGATCAAGGCCAAGCCCCACGCGTACATCGCGCAACCGACGCTGTCGCTGTCGACCTGTCCGACCTTTGTCGAAAACGGCATTGCGCCGCGCCATATCGACCTGCGCCCGTTCGTATTGTCCGGTCGCGAAACCCGGGTCGTGCCCGGCGGTTTGACCCGTGTCGCCCTGCGTGAAGGCTCTCTGGTGGTGAATTCATCCCAGGGCGGCGGAACCAAGGACACCTGGGTGGTCGAGGATTGAAGGAAGCCTGCCATGTTAAGTAGAACTGCCTCGGATCTGTACTGGATGTCGCGTTACCTGGAGCGGGCGGAAAACCTCGCACGGATGCTCGATGTCAGCTATTCGCTGTCGCTGATGCCGCAGGACGGCCGTGGCGACGGTCTGCACGAACTGGCGATGCCGCTGTTGATCACCGGCACGCTGGACGATTACCTGGAACGCCACGGCGAGTTGCATGCCGAGCGACTGCTGCACTTCTTCGCCCTCGATGCGGCGAATCCGGCGAGCATCTATAGCTGCCTCGGCGCGGCGCGAGCGAGCGCCCACGCGGTGCGCGGGCGAATCACTGCCGACATGTGGGAGAACATCAACGCCACCTGGCTGGAAATTCGCGGGATCGCCAATCAGGGCCTCAGCCGCTACGGCATGAGTCGCTTCTGCGAGTGGATCAAGGAGCGTTCGCACCTGTTCCGGGGTGCGTCCTACGGCACCATCATGCGCAACGACGCGTTTCGTTTCATTCGCCTGGGTACGTTCATCGAGCGGGCGGACAACACCTTGCGCCTGCTCGATGCTCGTTACGAGATGGCCGGCGATCAGGCCGAAGCGGTCAGCGACGGCACCGCTCACGCCTATTACCAGTGGAGTGCGCTGTTGCGGGCGCTGTCATCGTTCGAGGCCTACACCGAGATCTATCGCGATGCGCCGGGCGCCCGGCATGTCGCTGAATTGCTGCTGTTGCGTGCTGACGTGCCGCGTTCGCTGCGGGCCTGTACCGAAGAAATCGACCAGATTCTCGCGCAATTGCCGGGGGCCAACGGTCGTCCTGCGCAACGACTGGCGGCGGAAATGGACGCGCGTCTGCGCTACACCGGCATTCAAGAAATTCTCGAGGAAGGGCTGCACGCCTGGCTCACCGAATTCATCCCGCTGGTGCGCCAGCTGGGCAACGCCATTCACAGTTCCTACCTGGAGGCCGCATGAGACTTTCCATCAGCCACGAGACCACCTATCACTACGAAGATCAGGTGCGCGCGAGCATCCAGTACCTGCGCCTGACACCCCACGACAGCGAGCGTCAGCATGTGCTGAGCTGGCAGCTCGACCTGCCGCGCCCGGTGCGCGCCCAGCTCGATCCGTTCGGCAACATCCTGCATGTGCTGACCATGGACGAGCCCCACGAAGCGATCATCATCGGCGCCCGGGGGCAGGTCGATATCGACGAGTTGCGCGAAGCCGAGCACGAGAGTCAGTCGGCGCTGCCGTTCCTGCGTTTCACCCGGCTGACCGAGGCTGACGAGGCGCTGCGGGCGTTTGCCGAGAAGTCCTGCAAACAGCGCCGGGACCGCAATGCACTGATCGACCTGATGCATGGTTTGAACCAGCACATGACCTACAAACCGGGCGCCACCGAAGTCGATACCAGTGCCGCCGAGGCGTTTGCCGGGCGGGCGGGTGTTTGCCAGGATCATGCCCACGCGTTTCTGGCCTGCGCGCGCAGCCTCGGGGTGCCGTCGCGATATGTGTCGGGCTATCTGTACAGCGAGGATTGCGAGCATCTGGCCAGTCACGCCTGGGCCGAGGCCTGGATCGATGACGCGTGGTACAGCTTTGACGTGACCAATGAACTGGCGCGGCCGGAGCGGCACCTGAAACTGGCAGTGGGTCTGGATTACCTCGATGCCTGCCCAGTGAGGGGCATGCGCCGGGGCGGTGGTTCAGAGCAGATGCACGCGAAAGTGCTGGTGTCGCCGACACCAGCGCCAATCATCTCGGTTCAGCAGCAGTAAGCGGCGTAGTTGGTTTACTTGGCCGGCGTAACCTTGCGCCCGGCCATGTGCTGCAAATACCCGATCAGTTTCTGTAGATCCGCATCCGGCAACACTTCGGCGGAAAACCCCGGCATCTTCGCTTGCGGCCACTGACGCAGACTCTGCGGATCGCGGATATAGCGCTTGAGGAAGTCCGCGCCGAAGTACTCGGTCGGGTTGTAGGGAATATTCAGGTCCGGACCGAACTGCGCATCGCCCGCGCCATTCAGGCGATGGCACGCCAGACAGTTCTTCTGGAACAGCGCAAACCCCTGATTCACCCGGTCATCGGCCTTCAACGCAGGATCCGGCAACAGGGCAGGGAAGCGCTCGGCCACCGGCGCCATGCGCTTGATGCTCGCCACTTCGAACGGCCATTGTTCCGGGCTGATATTGCCGGCCTGCGGATCGGTCCACACCAGATAGAACGGCCCGGCGCTGTGCTTGCCTTCCGACAGCGGCGGCCAGGGCTGCGCCGGATCCTCGATGGCGAGCCAGGCGCGTGAACCCTTGTTGTTCAGTAGCGGTGCGGCGGACAGCTCGGCGGCAAAGCCGTCCAGCGCCACGGCTTGCAGGTGATCGTCCGGTTTGATGCCGGTCAGCAGCGCGGCCATCGGCACGGCGCGATAAGTCATGTCCTTCTTGTAGGACACGTCATTCTTGATCGTGAGGGTTTGTACCTGAGGATGCTTGAGCAACTCGTCGGTCTGCCAGGTGCGGCTGTTCGCGCCCAGCTCCAGGTTCAGCTGCGCGGCAGACAGGGGCATGCTCAGCAGCATGGCCCCGAACAGAATGAGCGTTTTCAAGTGATCGCCGTCCGTGTCGTGGAAGTGCGCAAAGGTTGGCACAGCCACGCTTGCCCGGGTAGCGGGCCAGTCACATTTTCAGTGGCGATAAACAATACCTGCCGCTTGAATCAGCCGATGACCTTGGTCAGGTTCGGCAGAATCAACAACAGCGTCGTGGCGAAAAGAATGAGCCCTGCTTGCCGTACTTTCGGTTGTTTGAACATGGCTTGACCGCCTTTTTTGTTATTTCCTGATGCCTGCCTGCATATCCATGACGGCAAGCGCTGCACTTCCTGTAGCGAACGCCTGTCTCGGCAAAACCCGACGACAACGACGTACATCTTCACCTTAGGGCCCGCGTCACGCTTCGCTTAGATCCATTTCGTATGTATTTACCACCTGTCGCGATTAAAAAAGCATGAGGCCCATTGCCAGCTTCTTTGCCGCCCGTTTGCTAGACAGCTCGCGCACCTGAACCGGTTAACCAAGACACGGATGACCGTCCGTCTGAGCGTGCGCGTCAACGTCATTGAGCGCTGTGGTCATTGAATCCATGGCCTGCGAAGACAACAGTGACAGCACGAATTTCACTCACCGCACAGGTTCGAGGACGTCATGACCCAAGCTTTGATTTTCGACGCGTTACGCACGCCCCGTGGCAAGGGCAAGGCCGACGGATCGCTGCACAGCGTCAAACCGGTGAACCTGGTGGCCGGGCTGCTGACCGCTTTGCAGGCGCGCACCGCGCTGGACACCAGTCAGGTCGATGACGTGGTGCTCGGTTGCGTCACGCCGATTGGCGATCAGGGCTCCGACATCGCCAAGACCGCCGTGCAGGTGGCCGATTGGGACGTCAGCGTCGCGGGCGTGCAGATCAACCGCTTCTGCGCCTCGGGGCTGGAAGCGGTGAACCTGGGGGCGATGAAAGTGCGCTCCGGGTTCGAGGATCTGGTGGTGGTGGGTGGCGTCGAATCCATGTCCCGTGTGCCGATGGGCAGCGACGGCGGCGCCTGGGCGCTGGATCCGCAAACCAATCTGCACAGCCACTTCACACCACAAGGCGTCGGCGCCGACCTGATCGCCACCCTTGAAGGCTTCAGCCGGCAGGACGTCGATGCCTACGCGCTGCACTCGCAGCAGAAAGCCGCTCGCGCCAGGGCCGACGGTTCGTTCAGCAAGTCGCTGGTGCCGGTGCAGGATCAGAACGGCATCATCCTGCTCGATCACGATGAATTCATTCGCGCCGAGTCGACCCTTGAAGGCCTGGGCAAGCTCAAGCCGAGTTTCGAAATGATCGGCCAGATGGGCTTCGACGCCACGGCATTGCGGGTCTACAGCCATGTCGAGCGCATCAACCATGTGCACACGCCGGGCAACAGCTCGGGGATCGTCGACGGCGCGGCGCTGATGCTGATTGGCTCCGAAGCGAAGGGGCGCGCGTTGGGTCTGCAACCTCGGGCGCGGATTGTCGCCACGGCGGTCACCAGCACCGACCCGACCATCATGCTCACCGGCCCGGCGCCGGCCACTCGCAAGGCGCTGGCCAAGGCCGGGCTGCGGGTGGAAGACATTGACCTGTTCGAGGTCAACGAGGCGTTCGCCTCGGTGGTGCTGAAATTCATCAAGGACATGGCCGTCGACCCGGACAAGGTCAACGTCAATGGCGGCTCGATCGCCATGGGCCACCCGCTGGGCGCCACCGGTTGCGCGATCCTCGGCACCTTGCTCGATGAACTGGAAGCCCGGCGTCTGCGTTACGGCCTCGCGACGCTGTGCGTCGGCGGCGGCATGGGCATCGCCACCATCATCGAACGCCTCTGACCCCAAGGAATCCTGTCATGACCCAAGCCATTCGTTACGAAAAAGGCCAGGACGGCATCGTTCTCCTGACCATCGACATGCCGGGCCAGAGCGCCAACACCATGAACGCGGTGTACCGCGAGGCCATGGCCGAAAGCGTCGCCCGATTGCAGGCGGAAAAAGATGACATCGCCGGGGTGATCATCACTTCGGCCAAGAAAACCTTCTTCGCCGGCGGCGACCTGAATGAACTGATCAAGGTCGGCAAGCCCGAAGCCAAGGCGTTCTACGACATGGTGCTGACCCTCAAGGGTCAGTTGCGCACCCTGGAAACCCTCGGCAAACCGGTGGTCGCGGCGATCAACGGCGCGGCGCTCGGCGGCGGCTGGGAAATCTGCCTTGCCTGCCACCACCGCGTTGCGTTAGACGATGCATCGGTGCAACTCGGTTTGCCGGAAGTGACCCTCGGCCTGTTGCCGGGCGGCGGTGGCGTGGTGCGGATGGTGCGGATGCTGGGCATCGAAAAGGCTTTGCCGTATTTGCTTGAAGGCAAGAAAGTCCGTCCGCAGCAGGCGTTGCAGGCCGGATTGATCGATGAGCTGGCGGCGGATCGCGATGAGCTACTGGCCAAGGCCCGGGCCTGGATTCTGGCCAATCCTGCGGCCGTGCAGCGTTGGGATGTGAAGGGTTATCAGATTCCCGGCGGCACTCCGTCGAACCCGAAAGTTGCTCAGATGCTGGCGATTGCGCCGTCGATCCTGCGCACCAAAACCCAGGGCACGTTGCCGGCGCCGGAGAAGATTCTGTGCGCGGCTGTGGAAGGCGCGCAGGTGGATTTCGACACGGCGCACCTGATCGAAACCCGCTACTTCACCGAACTGACCACCGGCCAGATCTCGAAAAACCTGATCGGTACGTTCTGGTTCCAGCTCAATGAAATCAATGCCGGCGGTTCGCGGCCGCAGGGTTTTGCGCCTTATGTGACGAAACGCGTGGGCGTACTCGGCGCGGGCATGATGGGCGCCGGGATCGCCTATGTCAGCGCATCGGCCGGGATCGACGTGGTGCTCAAGGACATCAACCTCGCGGCTGCGGAAAAGGGCAAGGCGCATTCGGCGGCGTTGCTGGACAAGAAAGTCGCTCGCGGGCAGATGTCTGCGCAGCAGCGTGAAGCGGTGCTGGCGCGTATTCACCCGACCGAAAGCGATGCCGATCTGGCAGGTTGCGATCTGATCATCGAGGCGGTGTTCGAGGATCGTCAACTAAAGGCCAAGGTCTCGGCAGCAGCGCAACAGATGGTTGGCGCCGACGCTGTGATTGCCTCCAACACGTCGACCTTGCCCATCACTGGCTTGGCAACCGCGGTACCGGATCAGAGCAAGTTCATCGGCCTGCACTTCTTCAGCCCGGTGGAAAAGATGCCACTGGTGGAAATCATCAAAGGCGCGCAAACCAGCGACGAAACCCTCGCACGCGGGTTCGATTTCGTACTGCAAATCAAGAAAACTCCGATCGTGGTCAACGACAGTCGCGGCTTCTTCACGTCGCGGGTGTTCGGCACCTTCACCAATGAAGGCATTGCGATGCTGGGTGAGGGCGTCAGTGCGCCGATGATCGAGACCGAAGCGCGCAAGGCCGGCATGCCTGTCGGACCGCTGGCGATCTCTGACGAAGTTTCCCTCAGCCTGATGAGCCATATCCGTCAGCAAACGGCCAAAGACCTTCAAGCAGAAGGGAAACCGCTGATTGAGCACCCGGCGTTCGCCGTGATTGACTTGCTGCTCAACGAATACAAGCGGCCGGGCAAGGCCGCGGGAGGCGGTTTTTATGAGTACCCGGCGGGTGGGCAGAAACATCTGTGGCCCGAACTGAAAACCCGTTTCGAGAAAGCCGACGGGCAGATTTCGCCGAAGGATGTACGTGATCGACTGTTGTTCGTGCAGGCCATCGAAACCGTGCGTTGTGTGGAGGAGGGCGTGCTGACGTCGACGGCGGACGCCAACGTCGGCTCGATCTTCGGCATCGGTTTTGCGGCATGGACGGGCGGTGCGCTGCAGTTCATCAACCAATATGGCGTGAAGGATTTTGTCGCCCGGGCGCAGTACTTGGCGGAGCAGTACGGTGAGCGTTTCGCACCGCCTGCGCTGCTGCTGGAAAAAGCTGCCAAGGGCGAGTCGTTCTAACGGGGTGGGGACGCATTTCGGGGCTTGCCTTGCCGGGTGGTTTCAAGGCAGGCTCTGGGGTGTGCATTATTCCCATCACGTGTCAGGTATTTTTTATGTCGCTACGCATCTGCATTCTGGAAACCGACATCCTGCGTCCGGAACTGGTCGATGAATATCAGGGTTACGGGCAGATGTTCCAGCGCCTGTTCTCGCAACAGCCGATCGCCGCCGAGTTCACGGTGTACAACGTGATGCAGGGCGACTATCCGAGTGATGACCTGACCTTTGATGCGTACCTGGTCACCGGCAGCAAGGCCGATTCGTTCGGTACCGACCCGTGGATCCAGACCCTCAAGCAATACCTGCTGAACCGCTATGAGCGCGGCGACAAACTGCTCGGCGTGTGCTTCGGCCATCAGTTGCTGGCGCTGCTGCTGGGCGGCAAGAGCGAGCGCGCCACGCAAGGCTGGGGTGTCGGCATCCACAACTACAAACTGGCGGCCAAGGCACCGTGGATGAGCCCGGTGCGTGAAGAGCTGACGTTGTTGATCAGCCACCAGGATCAGGTGACGGCGTTGCCGGAGAACGCCACGGTGATTGCTTCCAGCGATTTTTGCCCGTTCGCCGCGTACCACATCAACGATCAGGTGCTGTGCTTCCAGGGGCATCCGGAATTCATCCACGACTACTCGCGGGCGCTGCTGGATCTGCGTCAGGAAGCGCTGGGCGAGCAGGTGTACAGCAAGGGTGTGGCCAGCCTGGAGCATCAGCACCACGGCACCACCGTTGCGGAATGGATGATGCGTTTCGTGGCGCACAAGCCGACCGCTGCTTGAATCCAGGCGCCCCCGTGTTTTACACGGGGGCGTTTTTTCTTATAGCCAGCCGGATTTCTTGAAGCTCGCCCACAGGCTCACGCAGCCGACCGTGATAAAGCCCAGTACGCCGAAATAGCCGTAGTGCCAGCTCAGCTCCGGCATGTTCTGGAAGTTCATCCCGTAGATCCCCGCCACTGCCGTGGGGAATGCCAGAATCGCCGCCCACGCCGCGAATTTGCGTTGCACCACGCTCTGGCGTGACGCTTCCAGCAGCACGCCGATTTCGATGGTCTGACTCGCAATGTCGGCCAGGGTGGTCAGGTCTTCCATCTGCCGCGTGACATGGATCTGCACATCACGGAAGTACGGGCGCATGTTCTTGTCGATGAAGGGAAAGCTCAGCTTCTGCAGCTCCTCGCCGATTTCCACCATCGGCGCGGCGTAACGGCGCAGGCGCAGGACGTCGCGACGCAGGCCGTGCAGCTTCTGGATGTCGTATTCATTCAATGCGCTGCACAACACGTTGCGTTCCAGTTCATCGATCTCGGCGTGGATCGCTTCGCCCACCGGCTGATAGTTTTCGATCACGAAATCCAGCAGCGCATACAGTACGAAATCTTCCCCGTGCTCCAGCAACAGCGGCCGCGCCTCACAGCGTTGACGGACATGGGCGTAGGACGCCGAGTGGCCGTTGCGGGCAGTGATGATGTAGCCCTTGCCGGCGAAAATATGGGTTTCGATGAACTGCAGAATCCCGTGTTCGCGTACTGGCGAGTAGGTGACGATGAACAGCGCGTCGCCGAAGGTTTCCAGCTTCGGGCGGCTGTGTTTTTCCAGGGCGTCCTCGATGGCCAGTTCGTGCAGGTTGAACTGGCGTTGCAGGTTGGAGAGTTCCTGGGCGTTCGGCTCTTCGAGGCCGATCCAGACGAAGTGGCCGGTCTTGGCGGCCCAGGCCGCGCCTTCGTCGAGGGAAATATTGGTGACTTTCTTACCGGCGCTGTAAACCGCAGCAGCAACAACTCGACCCATGGTGGTGATTCACTTCTTCTTGGCAGATGGCAGGGGAGACACGGCTTCAGCTTAGCCGTGTCGCTGCTTGAGAGTCAGTGAAATCTGCACAGTTCACCGGGCAAAAGAAAACCCGCACAGGGCGGGCTTCTTTTTCACGCGGCTTGCAGCTGCCGATCCATCGCATCGATGCATTCGCGCATCTGCTCGCGGCACTGGGTGATGAGCATGGGCATGTCGTCCATGGTCAGGCCGGCGGTAGGAATTGCCGGCAGCGAGCGTATGAGGATTTTCCCGCTGTGCCAGCGGTTCAGGCGCATGTGCTTGATGTAGCTGCTGACACACACCGGAACGATCGGCACCCCGGCGGCAATGGCCATCTGGAACGCGCCTTTCTTGAACGGCAGCAATTCCTCACCCAGGTTGCGGGTGCCTTCCGGGAACACCCAGATCGAGGTGTCTTTGTGCTGCAAGGTGTCGGTGGTGGTCAGCATCGACTGACGCGCCTTGTGCGCGTTTCCACGATCGATCAACACGTTGCCCGCCAGCCAGAACAACTGCCCGAACAGCGGCACCCACTTCAGGCTCTTTTTGCCGATGCACACGGTACGACGCGGCACCACGTTGCCGAACACGAACAGGTCGTAGTTGGACTGATGGTTGGCGATGATCACGCAGCTGTCAGGCTTGTTCATCAGCGGGCCGACCTCGGCCTTCACTCGCAGACGCAAAATACACATGGCTGGCAGTGCATAGAGACGGGCGCACAGGCGACTGTTGTCCGGATTGAACGGGCGGCACAGGCCGAGGATCACTCCGAGGATCCCCGCCAGAATAAAGTGCAGGCCCATCAATAACATACGAAACACAAACAGCATTTTCAGGCCCATCGGGACAAAAGGTGGCGCAGTGTACGGATGTGCACTGTTTTCGGCAATTGCCGCTATAGAGTCCGGAGATGGGCGATGTTTAAGCGCATGTTTCCGACTTGTTGGTCAGAGGCGTCCTAGAGCTGCTGCGGAGTTTTCAACGGGGCGTGCAAGAAAAAGCCCGACACGACGGTCGGGCTTTTCTGAAGCGGTGCGAGCCGGGTATCAGCCCAGATGCTCCTGATCCTGGATGATGGCGTTGTCCAGGGTTTCCAGCAGCGCCTTGCGCACTTTCAGCTTGGTGTTTTTGTGTGCGGTCATGTTGATCTTCTTCAACTGACGCGCGGCGGCAAGGGCGGCGCCTTGCAGTTCTTCGGCCGCAACCACTTTATCGAGGAAGCCGGCATCCACCGCGCTTTGCGGATCAAACATCTCGCCGTTGATCACCGAGCGATGGAAGGCCGAACGACGCAGACGATCACGAGCCAGCTCGATGCCGGCGTGGTGCATGGTCATGCCGATCTGCACTTCGTTCAGACCAATGCTGAACGGGCCGTCGACACCGATCCGGTAATCGGCGGACAACAGAATGAACGCGCCCTTGGCCACGGCATGCCCCGGGCAAGCAACGATCACCGGGAACGGGTGCGACAGCAGGCGACGAGCCAGGGTCGAACCGGCGGTCACCAGGGAAACGGCTTCTTTAGGGCCAGCGGTCATCACTTTCAGGTCATAGCCGCCAGAGAGAATGCCCGGCTGACCGGTGATGATCACAATGGCGCGATCCGCCACCGCCTGATCCAGCGCCGCGTTGAAGGCCGCGATCACGTCCGGGGAAATGGCGTTGACCTTGCCGTTGCTCAGGGTCAGGGTCGCGATACCGTCTTCGAGGTGGTAGGCAATCAGGTCGCTCATGGCGCAATTCCTTATAAGAAAGATGGGCAGACGTTACCCACCGTCGCCGGTCAGGTAAAGCACTGTGACTGACCCGCCAGTCACCGTTTACCGGCCGATGCGCTGCAACACGCCCCGCGCCTGACGCCTGCGCACCTATATAGAAGGGCCGCGCCCACCCAAGATTGGCCGGATTGCCATGGCCCCTAGCAGGTGGAAGCGACTTTTTCTCTTAACCGCATGAAAATTCTGAAAAAAAGTTTGCCATCAGAAAAGCTTTCGACTACATTAGCGCGCCTCGACAGACAGAACATGTTTGAAGAGATACGGTGAAGTGTCCGAGTGGCTTAAGGAGCACGCCTGGAAAGTGTGTATACAGGAAACTGTATCGAGAGTTCGAATCTCTCCTTCACCGCCAAATTCGATGTAAACAAAACCCCCTGGTTTCGAAAGAAGCCAGGGGTTTTGTGCATTCTGGCGTCCGGATTTTTTTGGTCACAGAGATCGGTTCGGCTTCTTTTTGTCAGGGCATTACAATCGCGGTTTTATCCGGCATGTAAAAGGACGACCTCCATGATCATTTCCACCACCCAATCCATCGAAGGCCGGCAGATTACGGCGTATCTGGACATCGTCAGTGCCGAATCGGTGCAGGGCGTGAATGTGATTCGCGATATGTTCGCGGGCATGCGGGACTTTTTTGGCGGGCGTTCGCAGACGCTGGAGCGGGCGTTGAAGGAGGCGCGTGTTCAGGCGACTGACGAGATCAGGGAGCGGGCGCGGGCCTTGCAGGCGGATGCGGTGGTCGGGGTGGATTTCGAGATCAGCATGCCGGCAGGGAAGGGTGGCATGGTTGTGGTGTTTGCGACCGGTACGGCGGTCAAGTTGCGCTGAGGCTAGTGAGCCCATTCAACGGAATGGGCTCTGTACTGATAATCAGCCCTGCGGCTTGAGCAGGATTGTGCCTTTCGAATCGTAGGTCAGCGGCGTATCGATCGCGACGAGAGGCGGCGTATCGCCGGGTTGAACTGGCTGAACCGGGTCTGGGTGGTAGATCACGCCAGGCTGCAACGGACTCGGTCCGGTCGGCTGCTTGATGACGATTTCACCCGAAGCGATCTTTTCCTTGAGTTTCTCCGCCCCGGCCTTGCCGGCGGCGATCTGTTCATCCGTGAGCTTTACAACAGGCAGTGTCGGGAATCCTTTGATTTCCATGTTCTCTCCTTGAGATTCATTGCGTAGGAAAAAGGGCAGCGGCCGGTCGCCGCAAATCTTTAGCTGCGTGGGACCAACGGTTCCTCAATGTGTTTAATTTCCGTAGGCCATTCGTCGGGCTTCGGGCGGTCTGAATCACAAGTCCAGGAATGACCGGCTAGTCTCAAAAGCCTTGGAGGTCGATATTTTTTCAGGCGAAAGGGTTTGCCGGTGTCGGCCCGCATTTGAAAAGGGGTGAAGAGATGACTGATCCGTACATCGAAGACGACGGGGCTGAATTTCCATTCAACAATTGCGTACGCTGTGGCCAGACGGAGTATCAGGCCGGATTTGGCGAGGACCCGGTGCAGACCGGCAAGATCAAGTCGGCAGCACCCAAGGGGCCTAAAGCAAAATTTCTGCCCAAGGTGACGACACGTTCCAGGAAGTAATCCGGATGCCACACAGCCCCGCCATTGAGCGGGGTTTTTTGTTTCTATTTTTTGAGAAGCGTCCTACAGAAATTGCAGATTCGTCCGGTTTCTTTCACAAACTTTTCACACCCGGCTGAGTAGGGTGAAGCCATCCGTTAGAAAGCAAGTCTCCAGCCCGTCTCCCCAGCGGGCTTTTTTTTGCCCGTCATAAAACCTTTTCCGTATTCGCTGTCCAATCGGCGCCAAGTGCGCTGCAACGCTGGACATTGCCGCGACAACAGCATTCAATCTGCGCCCTTTTTTATTCCTTCTGTTGAGGTTTTTCGTCATGCGTTTAACTCTGCCTGCTCTGGTTCTGGGGCTTCTGGTTGCTCAAGGTGCAATGGCTGGCGACGGTACCGCCGCACTGGGCGGCGGCCTGGGCGGTGCGCTGGGTAACGTGGTTGGCCAGAAAATGGGCGGCAGCACCGGTGCCGCGATTGGTGCTGGTGTAGCGGGTGCTGCCGGCAGCGCATTGGCTGCCAAGAAAGGTGCTCGCACCAAAGCGGCCATCGGCGGCGGCGTCGGCGCGGCAGGTGGTTCGGTGATCGGTAACAGCCTGGGAGGCAAGACTGGCGCCACCATCGGTGCTGGTCTGGGCGGCGCAGCCGGAGGCGCAGTGGGCAGCAATCTGTCCAAGGGTCACAAGCGTCACTGATTGCCAACGCGTGACTGAAAAGGCCCGGCTTTATGCCGGGCTTTTTCGTTGCTGAACGTTTTTCCCGGATACGCCTCCAATACCACATAGCCCCCTCCGCGGGCGTACCGTCCCGACTCGGGACCTGTGAGGTCTGTATGCGATTGACATTATCCGCATTGGTTTTGGGATTGTTCGTGGCCCAAGGCGCCATGGCCGCCGGTGATGGCACGGCCGCCGTGGGTGGTGGATTGGGTGGCGCGCTGGGCAATGTGGTCGGCGGCCAGCTCGGCGGCAGCACCGGTGCTGCGGTGGGTGCTGGTGTTGGTGGTGCGGCCGGCAGCGCGGTCGGCGCGAACAAACGCAATCGCACGGAAGCCGCCATTGGCGGTGGCCTCGGCGCCGCAGGCGGTTCAGTGGTCGGCAACAGCCTCGGCGGCTCTACCGGTTCGACTATCGGCGCAGGGTTGGGCGGCGCAGCGGGTGGTGCGGTCGGCAATAACCTGGGTGACGATGGCGGCAAGTCGCACTCCGGGGGCGGCCACAAGCACAAGAACAAACACAAGAACCGTCATCGTTGAGTGATCGGTTCTACGGAAACCCGGCTTATGCCGGGTTTTTTGTGCCTGCGCGTCATGCGCAGGAACGAATGGCGACCATACTTTTCGAACGTCCTATACGAATGCCATTGACGAGGTGCGCCATGACTCCCGAAACCGAAGGCAAGGAAGAAAAAGGCCCGAGCGGATTGCCGTTTATCAATGATCCGGGGAATGAAGATCCGGGATCGCTGATGGATGATGCGACGGTTCCGCTTTTGGAGGGTGAGGAGGAGCTTGAGTATGAGGATTTTGATGATGATGAGTGATGGGGTGCATGCATCAATTCTCCTGCATTAATTTTCGTCTGTTGTTCGTTTAGATTTTGGTAATCGACTTGGGCACTCTGATCTGAAACTAAATAAAGTAATTGCACATATCTCTTGATAACAAATAGTAAGTCTTGCAAGTAAAAGCTATCGCGATGGAGGTTCGAATGTCAGGTCTTAAGATTATTCATCATGTTTCATGGAATGGAATGCTGGACAGATAAACCGTAGGTTCGCGAAGGCTTATAAAAGCTGTCGTGAAGTATATCGATGAGTCGTCAGAAATGGCCGAAACTCTAAATCGTGAACCAGTATTTTTGATGGTTAATCTCAGGTTTTTGTTTGTAGGTAGATTGTGTAATGCCAAATCCTCTATTTCGCTGCATGTTATTCCTATACGGCAAGCGTTAAATCCCATTTTTTCCCATTTTTTCGGAGGGGTGTCCGGGATTTCAGGTATGTCGAAACCTAAGGTGACGGTCGAGTAATTGTTGTCGATATTTAAGATAAAAAGTTTTATCTCTCCGATGGCTATTGGGGAGCTGAAAATCATGTTGAAAAAAGTGCTTTCTGCTATATCGGTCCAGTGCTTCATGGTTATTTCCTGAAAGGATAGTGCTCGTCTGTATTTTTGACTTTTCCAGTTCTTGGGTTGGCTGCGGGACGTATGTTGAAGTGTGGTCCTTGATCTCCAATTTTCCTAGCGTCGCCGAATTTATGTCCAGCAGAGTGATCTTGCAATATTAGCTTGAAACCATCCTGTCGAGTGTACATGTACTGTCTAGTTCTAATGGGTATGCCGGAGTCGTTCAAGATGCTTTTGCCGTTTATATCGGTCATGTTGATGTAAATAAACTGACCTGGTTTGCCACTGACCTCGTCAAACTGTACGTCTGGCTGTTGACCTTTCGGAATCCCTGCATCAGCTTTTGCCTGTCTGAAAGCGCCGCGTCTGGAAACATCCGGAAGCTCAACCTCACCGAAATCTGAACAAGCAACTGATTTTCCATTTTTGGGCGGACAGTTGGACGTCAACCCCAACGGATCCACCCACCCCGTCGGATTCGGCACGTACCGGTACTGATTCAACCCACCCGCCAGCTTCACCGGATCCGGCGTCAGGTACCGTCCCACGTCCGGGTCGTAATACCGGTGCCGGTTGTAATGCAGCCCGCTTTCGTCATCGAAGTACTGCCCCTGAAAGCGCAGCGGCTGGTTCAGGTAGTCTTCGGTCGCGAGCTCCAGTGAGGTGACTTTGCCGTAGGCGCTGTATTTGGCTGACCAGACGATGTCGCCGCTGTAGTCGGTCAGTTCCTGCGGGGTACCGAGGTGGTCGAGTTGGTAGTAGAACGGGCAGGCGCGTTTCGGGCCTTTGCCGTCGAGCATGGCCAATGGGCGGAAGGTGCCGGGTTCGTAGATGAAGCTGCGGTGCTGTTCTTTGCTGCTTTCGGTGATCAGATGGTCGCCTTGCCAGAAGAACTCGGTGGCCTGGCCGTCGACGGTTTTGCGGATGCGCCGGCCGAAGGCGTCGTACTGATAGGTGGCGCTGGTGCCGTCGGGACGGCTCAGGCCGATCAGGCGGTGCTGGCTGTCGTAGCGGTATTCGGTGACGAGGGTTTGCGCGCGGCCGCGGCGTTCGCGGATCAGGTTGCCGAAGGCGTCGTAGTCGTAATGACGATCGCCCTGCATCAGCAGGCGATTGCCTTTGATCTGTGTCGGGCCTGGACGGTCCTGCATCAGCAGGTTGCCGGCCGGGTCGTGGGCGAAGTTTTCCGGCACATCGTCGCGGGTGTGGCGTACGCGGATCAGCCGGTCGAGGGCGTCGTACGTGTAGTTGCGCTGGCCGTGGCGGGTGTCGGCGATGTGTTCGAGGTTGCCGTTGGCGCTGTAGGCAAAGTCGCGGCGGTACAGTGCACTGCGTTGATGGCCTACGGCGTGGGCGCTTAACCGGCCCTGTTCGTCGTAGGCGTATTCGCTGAGCAGCAGCCCTTGCTGGCGTTGCTGTTCGCGGCCGTTCTGGTAGACGTGGCGAGTGAGCAAGGCGCCGTTGAGGTCCATCGCGGTCAGCACGCCGCCCTTGGCGTAGTGGTAGTCGAGCTTGCTGTTGTCCGGCAGACGCATGCGAGTGAGCTGGCCGCAGGCGTCGTAGGCGTAACGCAAGGTGCCCCAGCCCTGATGCTCGCGCACCAGCCGGTCCTGCAGGTCGTATTCGAAGGCCAGCGGGTGATCCTGGCCGTCATCCACGCCGACCAGTCGACCGAGACGGTCATAGCGGTAGCTGACCTCGACCCCGTCCGGCAGGGTCTTGAGCAGCAATCGCCCGGCGCTGTCGCGCTCATAAGCGGTAACCAGCGTCGAGCCGTCATCGCCGTACTCGATCTTTTCCAGCAGGTGGCCGTTGCGGTCGTAGGCGTAGGCGGTGCGCCGGCCATCGAAGCCGGTTTCCTGTCGGATCAGTCCGGTGGGCGTGTAGTCCAGCCGGTACTTGTCGCCGGACTCGTTCTCGATTTCCGTCAGCAGCAGCTGCGCATGATCGTAGCGGTATTGCAGCCGGGTGCCGTCGGGATTGATCCGCCGGCTGACCAGGTGCAGGTCGTCGTCATACTCGTAACGGGTGATCCGTCCCAGTTCGTCGCGTTCGGCGGTGATCTGGCCGTAGGCGCTGTAGGACCAGGCGCGGGTGGCGCCGGTAGGCGAGGTGGTCTGAATCAGCCGGCCAACGGCGTCCCACGCCTGATGGGTGACCGCACCGTGTTCATCCTGCGCAGTAATCCGCCGCCCCAAAGCATCGTAGGAAAACTTCCGAACCCCACCGTCCGGCAGACTTTCCTCGACCAGTTGTCCGAGGTCGTTCCAGACGAACACATGGCGACCGGAATCCGGATAACGGATCGACAGCAACCGTCCCTGTGCATCGTGGTGGTAATGGGTGACATGACCATCCGGATCGACCGCCTCGGTGATATCCCCCTGCGCATTGCGCCGGTACGTCCACACGGCATCGCCACGCGAACGGCTGTGCAGGAAACCATTGCGGTACTCGTAGGACGTCGGTGCATCGTCCGGCGGAATCAGCGCGATCAGCCGTCCGACGTCGTCATAGTGGTACTCGGTAACCGCCCCCAGCGCATCCTGCTCGGCGACCAGCCGGCCCGCCGAATCGTAGGCCTTGAGCTGTTCACCCCCGTCGGCGGCGACCTGACGCACCAGCCGCGCCGTGTCGTCGTGGACATAAACCTCTTCGCGACCGTCGACGTACTGCACCGTGACACGGCCGGCGTCATCCCAGACGTAACGCGTATCCATCTGCGAAAACGACGCCCAGTGCCGCACGCAGCGCGCCGCTTTGCCGGCACGCTCCCATTCCCAGAAGAAGCTCGCGCCGCCGCTCAACTGCCGTTGCAGGATGACGTGCTGATCGTCGTAGTCGTAACGCTCAGTCTCGCCAACCGCGTTGGACGCCTCGATCAATCGATGGCGAGCATCAAAGCGATAACTGGCCAGCGTCTGCTCGGTACGCCAGGCAGACTCCCGAAAAACCTGATAATCGACCGCGACCAGATGCGCCCGCTCATAGCGCAACAGCAGCGAACGGCCAGTCCCGTTATCCAGCCGCTGAATCCGGTCGGAAAGATCCCGATGCACCGTCAGACGATTGCCATACGCATCGCTGACAGCCGTCAGACGCCCAGCCCGAAAGTGATAAAACCGCGCCGCGTCCCCCGCCAGCGCAACGATCAACTCCTCCGGCTCATCCCCGAGAAAGATCGCCGCCCGCGAAAGGCTGTTGTGAATCGCCGGCCGCTCAACGCTCGGCAACGGAAACCGCGTCCGCCGGTTCTCATGGTCAACCCAGACCACCGCAGCGCCATCAACCTCCAGCCGATGCGCCAGCGAATGGCTCCAGCCAAACCCCAACCCAACATCGATCTCAGCCGCACTGCTGCGGTACAACCGACTGAATTCGAACGGCAGCAGTCCATCAAGCACGCCGTCAGTCAGCGTCAACAATTCCTCACCGGTGACCATCGACACTGGACACCCGTTGGTACAGGTCAGCGGCGCACAATCGGCACTGTCGCCGTTGGGATTTTTCGCCTGATCCGAAGCCTCATCCCGAGGCTCATGCCGTTCCATTCGCGTCATGCCGTGGGACTTGTCACGCGCAACGGCCGCCGGATTGGGCACTGTCAGCACCAGCGCATCCCCCGTGCGAACCTCCAGCGGAATAGCCGGTGTCGGCCGCAACGGTGCCGGACCTGCATTGATCATCAGCGGTTTCAACGCGCTCGCATGCCGGGTCAGATCAGGCGCGGAGGTCAGCTCCGCCAGCCGCAACGCCGAAGCCGCCAGCCATTCCCGTGCACGCGGCGACTTGATCTTGCCCAATACCTTGGTGCTCAACCGCAGCGGCACACCCATGCCACCCGACACGCACATCAGCAGAAAACTGACCAGCAGCTCGGCCCGAACCTCAGCCACCACCTCGGCCAGATACTGCGGCGGCAGCATCTTCAGCCAACTGGTGAAGGCCGCCAGATAAATGAACAGCAACGGCTCATCGCCGAGCATCAGCAGGCCGTTGGCAATGGCCTCGCTGGACGCCTCGAGCAAGGCATCCAGTTCAGCGCTGGACAGATACTGCAGAAGCTTTTCGCTGTTGGCCTGCAAATCGGCGAGCAGGGCAAACAGTTGCTTCACGTCATCCCAGACGCCATTCAGGGCGGATTCGAAACCGTGCCAGTCAGCCCGTTGCAGCTGCCCGTAACGCTCGGTGAAACCGGCGCTGGAAAACTCTGTCCACTGCGGTTGAAACCCTTTCCACTCCTCACGCAGCCAGCCTTCCAGGCCATCAACAAGGCCCTGATACGAGGCGTACAACGTCTGGATATGCGCGGTGGAAACATCGGGAAAGAAGGTGATGCGATAACGCTGGCCCCGGTCGCAGTCGTCGACCTTGAGAATGCCGCTGGGGCCGATGGTGTAGCGCAGCGGATCGCCGAAACCCAGAACACCGTCGACATCGGAAATGACCGGTTCAAGGATCACCGGCGTATCACCGATCGGCACAAACCGCGCGGCTTCGAACATGTGCACCAGCGTCAGGGAGCCGGTAGCGGAACACATGGCGACAGAGGAACTGATGGGTTTGCGGCTGGCGACCGGCGCACTGAGCCGGACATCGTTGCCGACCTGGAACACTTGCTCGACACCCAGCGCGGTGCCCGTCCAGAACTGCTCGGCCCAGGCGTCATAGTTGTTGAGACAGAGGCGAAACTCCTTAAACAGCTTTTCGACGTCGGGCTGATCAGGGTTCAGCGCAGCGACCACCAGCAAACCAATGCTGTTGTTCAGTTTCAGGAGTTGGTCAGATGGAAGCATTCGCAGTCACTCGCGCGCATCAGGGGAATGGCGCGAAACTTTGCGGGGGATCAAACAGGAAAGAAGTCAGCCGAGTAGGCGATGTCTGTAGGGCGATTCTCTAAATCTGCGGGAGGGCGTTCGGCGGACAACCAACATTGCCCGTTGCCCAAACTCGGGCGCGCTCGTTATGCTGCTGAACCCTTTAATCAGATCCGAGCAGCGGCGCTATCCACGCCGCCCGGGATGTCTTTGATAACGGATCCGATGATGAATGCACCGCTGAAGGCGTTCGGCCCGATCAAGGCCGTGATTTTCGATATGGACGGTTTGCTGCTGGACACCGAGGGCATCTACACCGAGGTCACTTCGCTGATTGCCGAGCGTTACGGGCGTACCTTCGACTGGAGCATCAAGCAGAACATCATCGGCCGTGGCGCTGGCGATCTGGCGCGTTATGTGGTTGAAGCGCTGGACCTGCCGATCACTGCCGAAGAATTTCTGGTGATCCGCGAGCCGCTGATGCGCGAGCGTTTTCCCACTGCGCAAGCGATGCCGGGCGCCGAGGAACTGATCCGCCACCTCAAGGCGCACAACATTCCGATTGCGGTCGGTACCAGTTCGTCGCGTCAGTCGTTCGGGCAGAAAACCACCTTGCACCGCGACTGGTTTGCATTGTTCGACTTCATCGTCACCGCTGACGACCCGGAAGTCGGCGCGGCCAAACCGGCGCCGGACATCTTCCTCACCGCCGCGCGCCGCCTGGGTGTATCGCCGGAAGATTGCCTGGTGTTCGAAGACTCGCCATTTGGCGTGACGGCGGCGAAAGCGGCCGGCATGACTGCCATCGCCATTCCCGATGCCGCCATGGCCGATGAAAAGTACGCACACGCCGACGGGATTCTTCGTACGTTGAAAGCGTTCACGCCGAGTGCATGCGGATTGCCAGCGCTCGACTGGGCCTGATCAAATCACGAACAAAAAAACGCCGCCCCTCTGTCAAAGGAGGGGCGGCGTTTTTCGTTATCGACTATCTGATCAATCAGGCGCCGAAACCACCGTCGATGGTCAGGCTGGCACCGGTGATGTAACCGGCCTCCGGGCTCGCGAGGTAGGCGACGAAGCTGGCGATTTCCTCGGCTTTACCGTAGCGACCCACCGCCATCAGCGGGATCAGGCTGTCGGCGAACTCGCCGTGAGCCGGGTTCATGTCGGTATCGACCGGGCCGGGCTGCACGTTGTTGATGGTGATGCCGCGTGGGCCGAGGTCGCGGGCCAGGCCTTTGGTCAGGCCGACCAGTGCGGACTTGCTCATCGCATACACGCCGCCACCGGCGAAGGGCATGCGGTCGGCGTTGGTGCTGCCGATGTTGATGATGCGCGAGCCTTCGCCCATGTGTTTGGCGGCTTCCTGGCTGGCGATGAACACGCTGCGCACGTTGATTGCCAGAGTCTGGTCGAAGTCTTCCAGTTTGAAGTCTTCCAGCGGCGCGACGGCCAGCACGCCGGCGTTGTTGACCAGGATGTCGAGGCGGCCAAAGGTTTCGACAGTGGCGTTCACCGCGTTGCGGATGGCGCTGGCGTCGGCGCTGTCAGCCTTGATCGCCAGGGCTTTGCCGCCGGTGGCGGTGATGCTGTTTTGCAGTTCCTCAGCCTTGGCGGCGGAGCTGACGTAGGTAAAGGCAACCGCGGCGCCTTCAGCGGCCAGGCGTTTGACGATGGCGGCACCGATGCCGCGAGAGCCGCCTTGAATCAGAGCGACTTTACCGCTGAGGTGTTGAGTGGTCATGTTCGATCTCCAGAAGTTTCAAGGCAGGCTGCCTTGGTGTGGTGTCGAGTATCTGCCCCTCGCCAATAGGCGGGTAGACCGTGGTTGCTATAGTCTGTGTAAACCAAAAGTTTAGAGTGGTGGCCATGGAAACCTTCAGCAGTATCGAATGCTTCGTGCGTAGCGCCGAAGTCGGCAGCTTTGCCGAGGCCGCGCGACGCCTGAGCCTGACACCGGCCGCTGTGGGAAAAAGCGTGGCGAAACTGGAAGCGCGCCTCGGCGTGAGGCTGTTCCAGCGTAGCACCCGTCGGTTGACCCTGACGGAAGCGGGGCAATTGTTTCTGAGTGAGGTCAGCGGCAGCCTGACCACCATCCAGAACGCTGTGAACAATCTGGCCAGTGCCAGCGGCCAACCGGCCGGTACGCTGAAAGTCAGCATGGGCACGGTGTTCGGCCGTTTGTACATCGTGCCGTTGCTGGGGGAATTCCTGACAAGGTTTCCGGCGATCAACCCGGACTGGCACTTCGATAACCGCCAGGTCGATCTGATCGGCCAAGGTTTCGATGCGGCGATTGGCGGCGGCTTCGAACTGCCCCAGGGCGTAGTGGCGCGCAGGCTGACGCCAGCGCATCGGGTGTTGGTGGCTTCTGCGGATTATCTGGATCGGCACGCGCCGATCAGCGAGCCAGACGACCTCAAGCTGCACGACGGCATCCTGATCCGCTCACCACAGACCGGTCGCGTGCGCTCCTGGCAGTTGACGCATCGCACCCGGCAACACAGCCCGCTGACCCTCAAGGCCCGAATGACCATGAGCGATTCCGAAGCCGCCTGCGCCACGGCGGCGCAGGGGTTGGGGATTGCGTTGGTGAGCATGCCGTTCGCGGTCGGCTACCTGGAGGCGGGGACTTTGCAGCGAGTCTTGCCCGACTGGTACGTCGACGACGGCAACATCTCCATCTATTACGCCGAACACAAATTGCTGCCGGGCAAGACCCGGGCGTTCGTAGATTTTGTCATCGAGCAGTTTTCAACCCTGGGCCTCGCTGAACGGTTCAACGCGCAAAACGTGCTGGCCAGCCGATGATGGTTTTCGGGCGTGGCGTCGCGTAAGTCCGCACCTTGGACGTCGACAGGCCCAGTCGCACCAGCGATTCGGCGATGGTCACGGCCGCTGTGACGCCGTCCACCACCGGCACTCCGGTGCGCTGACGGATCTTCTCGTCGAGTCCGGCCATGCCGCCGCAACCAAGGCAGATCACTTCGGCTTTATCCTGAGTCACCGCCAGTTCCGCCTGATGCACGATGGCTTCCAGAGCGCGCTGCGGTTCATGTTCCAGTTCCAGAACCGCCAGACCACTGGCGCGCACCGAGGCGCAGCGATCCCACAGACCGGAGAGCTTCAGCCGATCCTCGATCAACGGCACGGTGCGATCCAGCGTGGTGACCACCGAATAGGCGTGGCCGAGGAACATCGCGGTGCTGGCCGCCGCATCGGTGATGTCCACCACTGGCACGTTGAGCAATTCCTGCAAACCTTCGCGACCGTGTTCGCCGTAGCCGGCCTGGATCACCGCGTCGAACGGCTGGTCGTAGGACATCACCCGGTCCATCACGGCGATGGCGGCCAGGTAGCTTTCGAAATTGCCCTCGACTGAATCGGCGCCGAAGTGCGGCGTCAGGCCGACAATCTCGGTGCCGGGGGAGGCGACAGCCTGCGCCGAGCGGGCGATGGCCTGGGTGATGGATTCGGTGGTGTTGACGTTGACCACGAGAATTCGCATGGGAAGTCCTTATTACGGTTGGTTCTGCGGCCCCGCGAGGGGCCGCCAAAAGATTCAGTGGCTGACGTTGTCGACGGCGATGGCTTCACCGTCGACATCGGCGTAGTGCGGCTGGCGTTTGGCGATGATCAGATAGAGCATCCCGGCAATGCCGGCGCCGATCAGCCAGGAGAAGGGCGAAACGCTGTGGAAGCCCGGCACCAGCGCCAGAACGATCGCGATCAGCGCGGCGGGAATGAACGCCGCCACCGCCCGCAGATTGACCCCGCGGCTGTAGTAATACGCGCCGTTCGGGTTTTCGCTGTACAGCTGCGGCACGTGGATCCGGCCTTTGCGGATCAGCCAGTAGTCGACCATGATCACGCCGTACAACGGGCCGAGCAGGGCGCCGAGGCCGGACAGGAAATACACGATCACCAGCGGGCTGTTGTAGAGGTTCCACGGCAGGATCAGCACGGCGATGGTGGCGCTGATCAGCCCGGCTCGGCGGAAGGTCAGGTATTTCGGCGCCAGGTTGCTGAGCACGAAGGCCGGGGCGACGAAGTTGGCCATGATGTTCACCGCCACGGTGACGATCAGGAACGCCAGGCAACCGAGCACCAGAAAGAACGTGTTGGGAATCGACGCAATGATCTCGGTCGGGCTTTCGATGATCCGGCCGTTGATCTGAAATTGCGCGCCGCACAGCAGGACGGTGATCCCGGCGAACACCAGAATATTGACCGGCAGGCCCCAGAAGTTTCCGATCTTGATCGTCTTGCGGCACGGTGAAGAGCGGGCGAAATCGCAGAAATTGAGGATTAGCGTGCCGTAGATCGCCAGCCACAAGGCGCCGCCGGCAAAGATGTTGCGCCACATCTCGCCGCCGGTCAGCGGTTCGCGGATCGACCAGGCGATGGTCGCGTTGGCCTGGGTGTACATCCACGCGGCGAGGCAGGCAACGGTCAGCAGAATCACCGGCCCGGCGAAGGCTTCGTAGCGGCGGACCATTTCCATGCCGTAGGCGAGGATCGCCAGCTGCACAAACCAGATCGCCACGAAACACACCCAGCCCAGGCTCGACAGGCCGAGGATCGAGTTGTGGTCGTAGTCGGCGAAACCGGGATGGATCGCCGTGAGCAACACGCGAAACACCACCGACGCCAGGTACGTCTGAATGCCGAACCAGGCGATGGCGATCACCGCCCGGATCAATGCAGGAATCTGTGCCCCGTGAATGCCGAAACTGATCCGGCTGATCACCGGAAACGGCACGCCGGTTTTCTGCCCCATGTAACCGGACAGGTTCATGAAGAAATACACCAGCGCCGCGCCGATCCCCAACGACAGCAGAATCTGCCAGCCACCCAGGCCCAGGGCGTACAGACCGATGGCAAACGAGTAGTTGGCGATGTTGTGCACATCGTTGGTCCACAGGGCAAAGATGCTGTACTTGCCCCAGCGCCGTCCTTCGACCTTGGTCGGCGCGAGGTCACTGTTGTGCAGACGCGGGCTCAGTTGCAGCGGTTCGGCGATGCCATCACCGGGCACGCTGTGGTCGAGGGGTGAAGAGGCGGGCAGATTCAGCGCGATGTTGTTATTGGAGAGACTCGTACGCATTCCGGCAGGCTCCTGATGTTCGGGCCACGATGACTGTGCATGAGCGTTCGGGCTCGGCAGATCTTCGTCGCGGCGGTGAAAACATCACTGGTTACGGGGCATCTGCAGCCTGTACGGGATAGGGCGCTTCAGGCTTGCGGATCGAAAGTGTGGGTTCATGTTTTGCGGTTTTGTATACAAAACATGTATGCACTAAAGCCAGATCTGTGCCAGCCAGCGATCTATGAAAACCACCGCTGATTTCGAAAAGTTATTGAGGCGCGCCAAGTCGTTGAATTACGGGCGATATAAATTGACCGTTCGAACAGGTATTTATTTTTCAGGAGGTTTTTTGGCGGGCGCAGGGAGGGAGTGTTTTTGGAGCTTGATGTAACTTTTCAGGGCGCAGAAACGAAAAGTGCACACATAAATGGCACCGATGGTGACATTCGTGTGTACACATTTTCAGGGCGGGTCGAGAACACTATGGGAGCTGATTTGCTCCCACGGGGCATCAGGGGTTATGCCTTGCTGATGATATTCCCGGCATGCAACCCGCATTCTTTCTGGGTCGCTTCTTCCCACCACCAGCGGCCTTCGCGTTCGTGCTGGTTCGGCAGGACAGGGCGGGTGCACGGTTCGCAGCCGATGCTGATGAAACCGCGCTCATGCAGGCTGTTGTACGGCAGCTCCAGCATGCGGATGTAGCCCCAGATTTCCTCGCTGGTCATCTGCGCCAGCGGGTTGAATTTGTACAGGGTGCGCTCCGGGGTGGAGAACGCTGTATCGATTTCCATCACCGCCACGGCACTGCGGGTGCCAGGGCTTTGATCGCGGCGCTGGCCGGTGGCCCAGGCCTTGACGCCGGACAGCTTGCGGCGCAACGGCTCGATCTTGCGGATCCCGCAGCATTCGCCATGGCCGTCCTTGTAGAAGCTGAACAGGCCTTTTTCCTTCACGAACGGTTCAAGTTTCGTGTAGTCCGGCGAGACCAGTTCTATGTCGATCTTGTAGTGCTCGCGCACCTGATCGATGAAGCGGTAGGTTTCCGGATGCAGGCGGCCGGTGTCGAGACTGAACACCTTGACGTTCTTGTTCAGCTTCCAGGCCATGTCCACCAGCACTACATCCTCGGCGCCGCTGAAAGATATCCACAGGTCATCGCCGAACTCGGCGAACGCGAGTTTGAGGATGTCCTGCGCGGATTTGTTGGCATAGGTCGTGGCGAGTTCCACGACGTCGAACGTTGGGCTCATCAGGGCGGCTTCCTACAGGTCGGTGGCGCTGGGCGCTCTATATGGCGGCGATGGTAACAAAAAGCAACGCGCGCCGGGGCGGCCTCTGCGTTGCGCGGTCCAGGTCGAGCCGCTAGAGTTCGGGCTCGCTCGACTCAATAAACATTACAAACGGGAGTGTCTTGTGGAAATCGCCTGTCTTGATCTTGAAGGGGTGCTGGTGCCGGAAATCTGGATCGCCTTCGCCGAAAAAACCGGAATCGAATCGCTCAAGGCCACCACCCGGGACATTCCCGACTACGACGTGCTGATGAAGCAGCGCCTGCGCATCCTCGACGAGCATGGCCTGAAGCTTTCGGACATCCAGGAAGTGATCGCCACCCTCAAGCCGCTGGAGGGCGCGGTGGAGTTCGTCAACTGGCTGCGCGAGCGGTTTCAGGTGGTGATTCTGTCGGACACGTTCTACGAGTTTTCCCAGCCACTGATGCGTCAGCTGGGCTTTCCGACTTTGCTTTGCCATCGACTGATTACCGATGACAGCGGGCGGGTGACCAGCTACCAATTGCGTCAGAAAGATCCGAAACGTCAGTCGGTCCTGGCTTTCAAGGGCTTGTATTACCGGGTGATTGCGGCGGGGGATTCCTACAACGACACCAGCATGCTGGGCGAAGCGGATGCGGGGATTCTGTTCCATGCGCCGGATAACGTGATTCGCGAGTTTCCGCAGTTTCCGGCGGTGCATACATTTGCGGAGTTGAAGCAGGAGTTTCTCAAGGCTTCGAACCGCGATCTGACTTTGTAGCCACCACATGATCGTTCCCACGCGGAGCGTGGGAACGATCATCAAGCGATCAATGGTTAAAGGTTCTGCAAGGTTTCGAGCAGAACCCTGACCTTGGTAATTGACTCCTGATACTCCGCCTGCCAGTCCGAGTCAGCGACGATCCCGCCACCGCCCCAGCAGCACACCTGTCCATCCTTCACCAGCAGACTGCGAATGGCGATGGAACTGTCCATCTCGCCACGCACATCCAGATACAGCAACGAACCGCAATACAACCCACGTCGGGTCGGTTCGAGTTCGTCGATGATCTGCATCGCGCGAATCTTCGGCGCGCCGGTGATCGAGCCGCCGGGGAAGCTGCCGGCAATCAGATTCAGAGCGTCGCGATCTTCCGCCAGCTCGCCGGTCACGCTGCTGACCAGGTGATGCACGTTCGGATAACTTTCCAGGCTGAACAACTCCGGCACCCGCACCGAGCCGATGCGGCAAGTGCGGCCCAGGTCGTTGCGCAGCAGGTCGACGATCATCAGGTTTTCCGCGCGGTCCTTGGGGCTGGCCAGCAGTTCGGCGGCGTTCGCCGCGTCTTCGGCCGGGGTCGCGCCACGGGGGCGGGTGCCCTTGATCGGGCGGGTTTCCACCTGACGCTGGCTGACTTTGACGAAACGCTCGGGTGACAGGCTCAGTACCGCGTTGCCGTCGGGCAGGCTTTGGAAACCGGAAAACGGCGTCGGGCATGCTTCGCGCAATTTGCAGTAGGCCAGCCATGGATCACCCTGGCACGGCGCGCGGAAGCGCTGGGCGAAGTTGACCTGATAGCAGTCACCGGCCTGGATGTAATGCTGGATGCGTTCGAAGGCCTGACGGTAATCGTCGGCTGAAAGATCTGCCGCCATCGGGCTGTTCAGCTTGAACGGGGTCAGTTCCGTGCCCACCGGTTGGCTGAATACATCGATCAGCCGCTGTTTCTCGCTGGCGCTGACCGAGGGGTGGAACACCAGTTGGCTGGTTGCCGATTGGTGATCGCTGATCAAGGCCCAGTCGTACAGGCCAAATCGCGCATCGGGCAATTGCAGATCATCCCGGGCCTGACTTGGCAGGTTTTCCAGATGCCGACCGAAGTCGTAGCTCAGGTAACCGATCAGGCCGCCGGCGAAGGGCAATTCGTACCCGTCGGGCAATTGCGCATCGCCCAAACGGGTCAGATTGTCCCGCAGACGTTGCAGGAAATCTTCCCCGCGCTCGTCCGGCAATACCGCCAGTTGTTCCAGCGGCCAGGCACTGAGCAGGTCATAACGGCCACGGTCGGCACTCGGCCGGCCACTGTCGAGCAGCACGGCGCCGGGCGCATGGCGGACGGCCGCGAAATAGTCGGCGGGGTTGGCGCGATAGGGCAGCGGGTGTACGGAACAGGTCAACATGGGCGGGGCAGATCGGCCATCGAGGCGGGGTGGGGATTGTAGTCCCCTCCGGGAATTGCTCCTAGAGGGGATGTCGGGGATTGGCAGATTGGCGGCAGGTATTGCGCTTGATCGTTCCCACGCTCTGCGTGGGAATGCATCCCGTGACGCTCCGCGTCACAGTGGACGCGGAGCGTCCATGGCGGCGTTACCACGCGGAGCGTGGGAACGATCGTCGTGGGCTGTCAGCCCTCGATCGCCGGAATATGCCCAAACAATTCCTGAGCAAACGCCACCCGCTCTTCAACCGACTCCGTCACGCCGCGCGCCTTCAGCTCTTCCAGATGCGCTTCCACCGCATGGGTACGCAACGTCAGCCCGCAATCATTGGCAATCTGGATATTCAGCCCCGGCCGCGCATTCAGCTCCAGAATCAGCGGGCCTTTCTCCTGGTCCAGCACCATGTCCACGCCGATGTACCCCAGGCCACACAGCTCATAGCAACCGGCGGCGAGCTTCATGAAACCGTCCCAGTAGGGCAGTTGCACGCCGTCCACCGCGTTGGTGGTGTCCGGGTGTTTGGTGATGATGTTGTTCAGCCAGGTGCCGCGCAGTGTCAGGCCGGTGGCCAGGTCGACGCCGACGCCGATGGCGCCCTGGTGCAGGTTGGCCTTGCCGCCGGATTGACGGGTCGGCAGCCGCAGCATCGCCATCACCGGGTAACCCATCAGCACGATGATGCGGATGTCCGGCACGCCTTCGTAGCTGATGCTCTTGAAGATCTGGTCCGGGGTCACCCGGTATTCGATCAGCGCCCGGTCGCGGTGGCCGCCCAGCGAATACAGGCCGGTGAGGATGCTGGAGATGTGATGCTCCAGCTCTTCGTGGGCAATGATCTTGCCCGACACCGTGCGATAGCGGCCCTCGAAACGGTCGGCGACCACGATGATGCCGTCACCGCCGGCGCCCTGGGCCGGCTTGATCACGAAGTCGTTGCGCCCGCCGATGATCTCGCCGAGCTTGTCGATTTCCTTCTCCGTGGAAATCACGCCATACAGTTCCGGCACGTGAATGCCGGCCTTGATCGCGCGTTCCTTGGTGATGATCTTGTCATCGACGATCGGGTACAGGCTGCGCTTGTTGTACTTGAGCACGTAGTCGGCGTTACGCCGATTGATGCCCATGATGCCCCGGGCTTCCAGGGCCTTCCAGGTCTTCCAGAAACCGAACATCAGGCGTCAGCCTTCTTCAGGAAAGCCTTGAAACGTACGAGTTCAGTCAGGCGATAACCGCGATAACGACCCATGGCCAGCATGAAGCCCACCAGAATCAGCAGGATCGCCGGGAAGGTGAACACGAAGTACACCAGCTCCGGAACGGTCATGATCAGGTGCGCCAGGGACGCTGCGAACAGCGTGCCGATCGCCACTTTCATGGCATGGCTGGCGCCGCGTTCTTCCCAGGTGATCGACAGGCGTTCGATGGTCATGGTCAGAATCACCATCGGGAACAGCGCCACCGACAGGCCACGCTCCAGACCGAGCTTGTGACTGAACAGACTAATCGCCGCAATCAGCACCACCACGAAGGTCAGCACCACCGACAGGCGCGGCAGCATTTGCAGCTTCAGGTGTTCCAGATACGAGCGCAGCGATAACCCGAGCGCGGTGATCACGGTAAACAGCAGGATGCCGAAGCCCAGTTGTGTCTCGCGGAAGGCCAGGGCGATCAGCACCGGCGTAAAGGTGCCGAGGGTCTGCAGGCCGATCAGGTTGCGCAGGATCAGGATCACCAGCACGCCGATCGGGATCATCACCATGATCATGAAGGTCTGCTGGGTTTGCAGCGGCAGGCCGTACAGCGAGTATTCGAGGAAGTTGGCGTCGGTATTCTCGTCGGTCAGCTTGGCCAGACGAATTGCGTTCATCTCGCTGTTGTTGAGGCTGAAGGTCACGTTGGCTTTCTTGCCGCCGTCGACGGTGATCAGGTTTTCATCACCGCTCCACCACAGCAGGCGGTCGGTCGGCAGGCCTTGCTCGCCGGTTTCCGGGTTGAAATACAGCCAGTCGGTGCCGTTGAAGCTGCGCAGCCACAGTTCCGGAGTTTGCGGTTGATCGGCGACGAGGCGGATGGTGTGGACTTTCTCCACCGGCACGTGGGCGATGGACAGCAGCAGCTCGACGATTTTGGCTTTGTGCGGCGTCGACGGATCGCCGGCCAGCAGCAGTTTTACGTTGTCGTCGTTGACGTTGTTGACGCGTTTGATCGCCTCGCCAATGAAGGTCTCGACGTCGGCCGAGTGCTGGCGGATCGGGGCGAGCAGGGCTTCGGCGGCGATCTTTTCCGGGCCTTCGATGGCCATGCTGTCGCGGAAGGTCGGGCCTTTGATCTTGGTTTTTTCGGCGGTGTAACGCTTGGTCAGCACCAGACGGTAATAAAGGGTCTGGTTGCCCTTGGCCCGGCGCGCCGACCAGGTGACCTTGCGGTTGCCGTCGACGCGGTTGACCGCCACGCCGTAGTTGTTGGAGATAAAGCTTTCATTGAGGCTGACGTAATCGCGGCTCAGGGGCGGCACGAACATCTGGATCTTGACCGGATCCTTGGTGCTGGCGACGAACTCGACCTTGGCGTCGATGTTCCACAGGTCGTCGGTGGCGTCTTCGGTCACTGGAATGCCGAGCACGAAAATCTGATAGGCCGTAACCGAAACGCCCAGCAGCACCAGGATGGTGATCAGGACTTTCAGGTGGAAGGTTAGAGAACGCATGGAAATTACTCGGCGGTATGAGCGGCGATGGCGCAGGCGGGTTTGCCGGCAGCGTATTTAAGACTGGGATCGACCAGCGCATCGAAGCGTTTCAGCGCCTCGGAGCCGATCAAAAGCGGGTATTGGAACGCACTACGGTCGGTCAGGTTCACTTCGATGCTGCGCATTGCCGAACCCATGCAGATGTCCAGCTCGATCACCGGGCGGGCGGTGTACTTCTTGCCTTCCTCCGGATCGTAGTCGCCGGCGCGGCGCTTGATCTTGCTGACCCGGGCCAGCGGCCGTTCGATCGGGTGCGAATGCGCGGCGTCGATGGCCAGGTAGAAACGTACCCAGGACTCGCCGTTGCGTTTGAAGCGTTTGATGTCGCGGGCGCTCAGCGAGGCGGTTTTCGCCCCGGTGTCGAGTTTCGCCGCCACTTCCAGGTTGATCCCGTCGAGGGCAGCGTATTCGTTGAGGCCGTACACGGTCTTTTCCCCCGCCACGGCGAGGCCGGGCAGGCAAAACAGTGCAAAGAATGTGGGGAAGGGCTTGAGTCTCATAAATCCTGGCGAGCAGCGTTCCGTTCTCGGTTCAGGGCCATGGCATCAGGAAATCCTGTCTGCCCATGCGCCTTCGTGTGCCTATCAGCTTTTTATGACAAGCCGTGCAAATGACTCGCAAATGCGGGCGGCATTCTAGCACGGTGGTTTTATGGCGCCAGCGCCGGGACCGGTCTATAACCCTTGGGGCTGAGATGAAGGCTTATTAGACGATTGTCGACAATCTGTATTTATCCTTTGACTGGTGCGGGCTGATTCGCTAGTTTTTGCCGCATTGGATTTGAAGGTGTCGACAATATGCTGGATCAACTCGATCCCCCGGTGATCAACGGCGACGATTCCGAGACGCTCTCGGAAAACGTCTTCCGGCGCATCCAGGCGGCCATCGTCAAAGGCGAGATCGCCCCGGGCAGCAAGATCTCCGAGCCGGAACTGGCGCGCACCTACGGCATCAGCCGCGGTCCGCTGCGCGAGGCGATCCATCGGCTGGAAGGCCAGCGTCTGCTGGTGCGCGTGCCGCACGTCGGTGCGCGGGTGGTGTCGCTGAGCCACGCCGAATTGCTCGAACTCTACGAAATCCGCGAATCCCTCGAAGGCATGGCCTGCCGTCTGGCGGCCGAACGCATGAGCGTTGAAGAAATCGACGAACTGCGCCGGGTGCTGGAAACCCACGAACGCGATGCGGCGTTTCAGGCCGGTGTCGGCTACTACCAGCAGGAAGGCGACTTCGACTTTCACTACCGGATTATCCAGGGCAGCGGCAACCGCACCCTGACCCAGATGCTTTGCGGCGAGCTTTATCAACTGGTGCGCATGTACCGCATCCAGTTTTCCACCACGCCCAACCGCCCGCGCCAGGCCTTTGCCGAACACCACCGGATTCTCGATGCCATCGCCGACCGTGACGGCGAGCTCGCGGAATTGTTGATGCGCCGTCACATCGGCGCCTCGAAACGCAACATCGCCCGTCACTACCAGGACGGCGCCGACAATAAGACAGCCACTGAACGAGGTGAGTCATGAGTTCCAACAAGAGCACTCCAGGCCAGCGTTTCCGCGATGCGGTCGCCAGCGAACATCCGCTGCAAGTGGTCGGGGCGATCAACGCCAACCATGCGCTGCTGGCCAAGCGCGCCGGTTTCAAGGCGATCTACCTGTCGGGTGGCGGGGTGGCTGCCGGCTCCCTCGGCGTGCCGGATCTGGGCATCACCGGCCTGGATGACGTGCTGACCGACGTGCGCCGCATCACCGACGTCTGCGACCTGCCGCTGCTGGTGGACGTGGACACCGGTTTCGGCGCCTCGGCGTTCAACGTGGCCCGCACCGTCAAGTCGATGATCAAGTTCGGCGCAGCAGCGATTCACATCGAAGACCAGGTCGGCGCCAAACGCTGCGGCCACCGTCCGAACAAAGAGATCGTGACCCAGCAGGAAATGGTCGACCGCATCAAGGCCGCCGTCGATGCCCGCACCGACGACAGCTTCGTGATCATGGCCCGCACCGACGCCCTGGCCGTTGAAGGTCTGGAATCGGCACTGGATCGCGCCGCCGCGTGCATCGAGGCCGGCGCCGACATGATCTTCCCGGAAGCCATCACTGAACTCGATATGTACAAGCTGTTCGCCAGCCGCGTGAAAGCGCCGATCCTGGCCAACATCACCGAATTCGGCTCGACGCCGCTGTACACCACCGAGCAACTGGCCGGCGCCGATGTATCGCTGGTGCTGTACCCGCTGTCGGCGTTCCGCGCGATGAACAAGGCGGCGGAAAACGTCTACACCGCGATCCGCCGCGACGGCACTCAGCAGAATGTCATCGACACCATGCAGACTCGCATGGAGCTCTACGATCGCATCGATTACCACACCTTCGAGCAGAAGCTCGACGCGTTGTTTGCGGCGAAGAAGTAAGCCGCAACCGTACTCCCTAATAAATTCAAGATTGGAGACAACAATGGCCGAAGCAAAAGTACTCAGTGGCGCCGGGCTCCGGGGCCAGGTTGCCGGGCAAACCGCACTGTCCACCGTGGGCCAGGCCGGTGCCGGGCTGACCTATCGCGGCTACGACGTACGCGAACTGGCAGCAGACGCACAATTTGAAGAAGTGGCATACCTGCTGCTCTACGGAGAGCTGCCGACCAAGGCACAGCTCGCCGACTACCAGAACAAACTCAGCAAGCTGCGCGACCTGCCGCAAGCGCTGAAAGAAGTGCTGGAACGCATCCCCGCCGACGCTCACCCGATGGACGTGATGCGCACCGGTTGCTCGTTCCTGGGCAACATCGAGCCGGAGAAAGACTTCTCCGAGCAACGCGACAAGACCGACCGCCTGCTGGCCGCGTTCCCGGCGATCATGTGCTACTGGTATCGCTTCAGCCACGACGGCAAACGCATCAATTGCGTGACGGACGAGCAGTCCATCGGCGGCCACTTCCTGCACCTGCTGCACGACAAGAAGCCGAGCGAACTGCACGTCAAGGTGATGAACGTGTCGCTGATCCTCTACGCCGAGCACGAATTCAACGCCTCGACCTTCACCGCTCGGGTGTGCGCTTCGACCCTGTCCGACCTGTATTCCTGCGTCACGGCAGCCATCGGTTCGCTGCGCGGCCCGCTGCACGGCGGCGCCAACGAAGCGGCGATGGAAATGATCGAGCGCTTCTCGTCGCCGGAAGAGGCGATCAAGGGCACCCTCGGCATGCTCGAACGCAAGGACAAGATCATGGGCTTCGGCCACGCGATCTATAAGGACAGCGATCCGCGCAACGAGGTGATCAAGGGTTGGTCGAAAAAGCTCGCCGACGAAGTGGGCGACAAGGTGTTGTTCGCCGTCTCGGAGGCCATCGACAAGACCATGTGGGAGCAAAAGAAACTGTTCCCCAACGCCGACTTCTACCATGCCTCGGCGTACCACTTCATGGGCATCCCGACCAAGCTGTTCACCCCGATCTTCGTCTGCTCGCGCCTGACCGGCTGGGCAGCGCACGTGTTCGAACAGCGCGCCAACAACCGCATCATCCGTCCAAGCGCCGAGTACACCGGCGTCGAACAGCGCAAGTTCGTGCCAATCGAACGTCGCTGAATGGTGGGGGCGACCCCGCAAGTTGCTGAATGAACCGGAAACCTATGTGGGAGCGGGCTTGCTCGCGAAGACGGACTGACATCCAACATTGATGTCGACTGATACATCGCTTTCGCGAGCAAGCCCGCTCCCACATTTGACTGAGTTCATTCAGTACTGGTGCCGCGCCTACCCCTTGTTATCACCGTGACCGAGTCCTGACCGATGAACACAGAATTTCGCAAGAACCTGCCCGGCACGCCGCTGGACTTTTTCGACGTCCGTGCGGCTGTCGATGCGATCCAGCCCGGCAGCTACGACACCCTGCCGTACACCTCTCGCGTGCTGGCGGAAAACCTCGTGCGTCGCTGCGACCCGGCCACGCTCACCGATTCCCTGAAACAACTGATCGAGCGCAAACGCGATCTCGACTTCCCGTGGTTCCCGGCCCGCGTGGTGTGCCACGACATTCTCGGCCAGACCGCGCTGGTGGATCTGGCCGGCCTGCGTGACGCGATTGCCCAGCAGGGCGGCGACCCGGCGCAGGTCAACCCGGTGGTGCCGACGCAACTGATCGTCGACCACTCGCTGGCGGTGGAAGCGGGCGGTTTTGACAAGCAGGCGTTCGAGAAGAACCGCGCCATCGAAGACCGTCGCAACGAAGACCGCTTCCACTTCATCAACTGGACCAAAAAGGCGTTCAAGAACGTCGACGTGATCCCGCCGGGCAACGGCATCATGCACCAGATCAACCTGGAGAAAATGTCGCCGGTGATTCAGGTGCGCGACGGCGTGGCGTTCCCGGACACCTGCGTCGGCACCGACAGCCACACCCCGCATGTCGATGCGCTGGGCGTGATTGCCATTGGTGTCGGTGGTCTCGAAGCCGAGAGCGTGATGCTCGGCCGCGCGTCGTGGATGCGCCTGCCGGAAAGCGTCGGCGTCGAACTGACCGGCAAGCTGCAACCGGGCATCACCGCCACCGACATGGTGCTGGCGCTGACCGAATACCTGCGCAAACAGAAAGTGGTCGGTGCGTGGCTGGAGTTCTTCGGCGAAGGTGCTTCGGCACTGACCCTCGGCGACCGCGCGACCATCTCCAACATGGCCCCGGAGTACGGCGCCACGGCGGCGATGTTCTACATCGACCAGCAGACCATCGATTACCTGAAACTCACCGGTCGCGAAGACCAGCAAGTGCAACTGGTCGAGCAATACGCCAGGCAGATCGGCCTGTGGGCTGACAGCCTGAAAGGCGCGCAGTACGAGCGCGGCCTGACCTTCGATCTGTCTTCGGTGGTGCGCAACATGGCCGGCCCGAGCAACCCGCACGCCCGCGTGGCGGTGTCGGATCTGGCGGCCAAAGGCATCGCCGGCCAATGGGAAGACGTGCCGGGGCAAATGCCTGACGGCGCGGTGATCATCGCGGCCATCACCAGTTGCACCAACACCAGCAACCCACGCAACGTGATCGCCGCCGGCCTGCTGGCGCGCAACGCCAACAAACTCGGGCTGACCCGCAAACCGTGGGTCAAGTCGTCGCTGGCGCCGGGCTCGAAAACCGTGGCGCTGTACCTCGATGAAGCGGGGCTGACCACGGAGCTGGAGCAACTCGGTTTCGGCGTTGTCGCCTTTGCCTGCACCACCTGCAACGGCATGTCCGGCGCGCTGGATCCGGTGATCCAGCAAGAGATCATCGACCGCGATCTGTACGCCACCGCTGTGCTGTCCGGCAACCGCAACTTCGACGGCCGGATTCACCCGTACGCCAAGCAGGCGTTCCTCGCTTCGCCGCCGCTGGTGGTGGCTTACGCGATTGCTGGCACCATCCGTTTCGATATCGAAAAAGATGTGCTGGGCGTGGTCGACGGCAAGGAAATCCGCCTGAAAGACATCTGGCCGAGCGACGAAGAAATCGACGCGGTGGTGAAATCTTCGGTCAAGCCTGAGCAGTTCCGTCAGGTCTACATCCCGATGTTCGCCATCCATGAAGACACCGGCCCGAAAGTCACGCCGCTGTACGACTGGCGAGAAATGAGCACCTACATCCGCCGTCCGCCGTACTGGGAAGGCGCGCTCGCCGGGGCTCGTCCGCTCAAAGGCATGCGCCCGCTGGCGGTGCTGCCGGACAACATCACCACCGATCACCTGTCGCCGTCGAACGCGATCATGCTCGACAGCGCCGCCGGCGAATACCTGGCGAAAATGGGCCTGCCGGAAGAGGACTTCAACTCTTACGCGACCCACCGTGGCGACCACCTGACCGCGCAGCGCGCAACGTTTGCCAACCCGAAACTGTTCAACGAAATGGTCGTGGAAAACGGCAAGGTCAAGCAGGGTTCGCTGGCCCGTGTCGAGCCGGAAGGCCAAGTGATGCGCATGTGGGAAGCCATCGAAACCTACATGGAACGCAAGCAGCCGCTGATCATCATCGCCGGCGCCGACTACGGTCAGGGTTCTTCCCGCGACTGGGCGGCCAAAGGCGTGCGTCTGGCGGGTGTGGAAGCGATCGCCGCGGAAGGTTTCGAGCGCATTCACCGTACCAACCTGGTGGGCATGGGCGTGTTGCCGCTGGAATTCAAACCGGGCACCGACCGCAAGACGCTGGGTATCGACGGCAGCGAAACCTACGACGTGATCGGCGAGCGCACGCCGCGCGCCGACCTGACGCTGGTAATTCATCGCAAGAACGGCGAGCGCGTCGACGTGCCGGTGACCTGCCGCCTCGACACTGCCGAAGAAGTGTCGATCTACGAGGCCGGCGGCGTGTTGCAGCGCTTCGCTCAGGACTTCCTCGAAGAGTCGGCGGTTGCCGTTTAAATCAACTGATGTGGGCATGGGACTTCAAGTCCAATGCCTTCGTTAAGGAGCACCATGGCTCACGCACCGCAAATAAAGATCCCCGCCACCTACATGCGTGGCGGCACCAGCAAAGGCGTGTTTTTCAGCCTCAAGGATTTGCCCGAAGCCGCGCAGATTCCCGGCCCGACCCGCGATGCGCTGTTGCTGCGGGTAATCGGCAGCCCCGACCCGTACGACAAGCAGATCGACGGCATGGGCGGCGCCACGTCCAGTACCAGCAAAACCGTGATCCTGTCGAAAAGCATCAAGGCCGATCACGACGTCGATTACCTGTTCGGTCAGGTGTCCATCGACAAGCCGTTCGTGGACTGGAGCGGCAATTGCGGCAACCTGTCGGCGGCGGTCGGTTCGTTCGCCATCAGCAACGGTCTGGTGGACGCCAGCCGCATCCCGCACAACGGCGTGGCGGTGGTTCGCGTGTGGCAGGCCAACATCGGCAAGACCATCATTGCCCACGTGCCGATCACCAACGGCGAAGTCCAGGAAACCGGTGATTTCGAACTCGACGGCGTGACCTTTCCGGCTGCTGAAGTCCAGGTCGAGTTCATGGACCCGGCGGCGGAAGAAGAGGGCGGCGGGGGCTCGATGTTCCCCACCGGCAACCTGATCGATGAGCTGGAAGTCCCGGGCGTCGGCACGTTCAAGGCGACCATGATCAACGCGGGTATCCCGACGATCTTCGTCAACGCCGAAGACATCGGTTACACCGGCACCGAACTGCAGAGCGCGATCAACAGCGATCCGAAAGCGTTGCAGATGTTCGAGACGATTCGTGCTTATGGCGCGCTGCGCATGGGGCTGATTTCGAATCTGGATGAGGCGGCCAAGCGACAACACACGCCGAAGGTTGCGTTTGTCGCCAAGCCTGCGGATTACGTCGCGTCCAGTGGCAAAGCCATTGGCGCCGGGGATGTGGATTTGCTGGTGCGGGCGTTGTCGATGGGCAAGCTGCACCACGCGATGATGGGGACGGCGGCGGTGGCGATTGGCACCGCGGCAGCGATTTCCGGCACTTTGGTGAATCTGGCGGCTGGCGGTGTTGAACGCAATGCTGTGCGGTTCGGGCATCCGTCCGGGACGTTGCGTGTCGGGGCTGAGGCGAGTCTGGAAAACGGTGAGTGGGTCGTGAAGAAAGCGATTATGAGCCGTAGTGCGCGCGTCCTGATGGAGGGCTACGTACGCATCCCCGGAGATTCTTTCTGACGTAACACAGATCCAAATGTGGGAGCGGGCTTGCTCGCGAAAACGGTGTATCAGGCAACATCAACGCTGGATATGCCGGCCCATTCGCGAGCAAGTCGAATCGTCGCACCGCCGCTCCCACAGGTTCTGTGTTTCAACAATAAGAATGGTTTAAAACCAAGACTCAGCCTGAACCGAGGTCCCATCAACGAACCACTTTGAAGAGTGAATCGAACATGAGCGCCAACGTCGACCTGAACAACCGCCCCGACTACGACCGTGTCCTGCAGGACATCGCCGATTACGTCCTCACCTGCAAGATCGAATCCGCCGAAGCCCTCGACACCGCCCGCAATTGCCTGATGGACACCCTGGGCTGCGGCCTGCTGGCCCTGCGTTTCCCCGAGTGCACCAAACACCTCGGCCCAATCGTCGAAGGCACCGTCGTCCCATTCGGCGCACGAGTACCTGGCACCTCCTATCGCCTCGACCCCGTAAAAGCCGCGTGGGACATCGGCTGCATCGTGCGCTGGCTCGATTACAACGACACCTGGCTCGCCGCCGAATGGGGGCATCCGTCGGACAACCTCGGCGGTATTCTCGCGGTGGCCGATCACCTGTCGCAAAAGCGCCTGGCGAACGGCGAAGCGCCGCTGACCGTGCGCGACGTACTCGAAGCCATGATCATGGCCCACGAAATCCAGGGCGTGATCGCGCTGGAAAACTCGTTCAATCGCGTAGGCCTCGACCACGTCATCCTGGTGAAAGTCGCCTCTACCGCGGTGACCGCCAAACTGATGGGCGCCAACCGTGAGCAGCTGCTATCAGCGTTGTCCCACGCGTTCGCCGACGGCCAGGCATTGCGCACGTACCGCCATGCGCCAAACGCCGGCTCGCGAAAATCCTGGGCGGCAGGGGATGCATCGAGCCGGGGCGTGCGGCTGGCGGATATCGCGATGCGCGGCGAAATGGGGATTCCCGGCGTCTTGAGTGCCAAACAGTGGGGCTTTTACGACGTATTGTTCAGCCACACCAACAACGATCTGGCGCTCAAGCCCGAAGACAAACGCACCTTCAGTTTCTCGCGGCCGTTCGGCAGTTACGTGATGGAAAACGTGCTGTTCAAGATCAGCTTCCCCGCCGAATTCCACGCGCAAACCGCCTGCGAAGCCGCCGTGACCCTGCACCCGCAGGTGCGCAATCGTCTGCATGAGATCGACCGGATCGTCATCACCACCCACGAATCGGCGATTCGCATCATTTCCAAGGTCGGGCCGCTGGCCAATGCCGCCGACCGCGATCACTGCCTCCAGTACATGACCGCCGTGCCGCTGGCGTTCGGCAATCTGGTGGCCGAGCAGTACGAGGATGATTTCCACAAGGCCCATCCGGTCATCGATGTGCTGCGCGAGAAAATGGTCATCGTCGAGGATCCGCGCTTCACCCGTGAATACCTGGAGGCCGACAAGCGTTCGATTGCCAACGCGGTGCAGGTGTTTTTCAAGGACGGTTCGAGCACGGAAAACGTGGTGGTGGAGTACCCGATCGGACACCGTCGGCGCCGCGCAGAGGGCATTCCATTGCTGGAGGACAAGTTCAGGGCGAACCTGGCCACCCGTTTTACCGGGCAGCGCAGCGGGGAAATTCTTGCGTTGTGCAAGGATCAGGCGCGGCTTGAGGCCACGCCGGTGAACCGGTTTGTCGATTTGTTTGTTATCTGAGGGTGAGGGACCGCGTTATCGTTCAATCGCGAGCAGGCTCGCTCCCACATTTTGAATGCAAACCTCCTGTGGGAGCGAGCCTGCTCGCGATAGCGATAGATCAGGCGCCGAGAATCTATTTGAAGCGCCGCTCGACGCCTTTTTCCACGAGGATCTTCGCGGAGATTTCTTCTACCGAGAAATGCGTGGAGTTGATGTTCGGGATGTTCTCGCGGCGGAACAGGTTTTCCACCTCGCGCACTTCGAACTCGCACTGGGCGTAGCTCGAATAGCGGCTGTTGGGCTTGCGTTCGTTGCGGATCGCGGTAAGGCGGTCCGGATCGATGGTCAGGCCGAACAGCTTGTGCTGGTGGGCGCGCAGGGCGGCCGGCAGTTGCAGGCGTTCCATGTCGTCTTCGGTCAGCGGGTAGTTGGCCGCACGGATGCCGAACTGCATCGCCATGTACAGGCACGTCGGCGTCTTACCACAACGCGACACGCCCACTAGTATCAGGTCGGCCTTGTCGTAATAGTGCGTGCGGGCGCCGTCGTCGTTGTCGAGGGCGAAGTTCACCGCCTCGATCCGCTCCATGTAATTGGAGTTGTGACCGATGGAGTGGGATTTGCCGACGGTGTAGGAAGAATGCTCGGTCAGTTCCTGTTCGAGAGGGGCAAGGAACGTCGAGAAAATGTCGATCATGAAACCATTGGAGGTTGCGAGAATCTCACGAATGTCCTGATTGACGATGGTGTCGAAGATGATCGGCCGGAAACCGTCGGTTTCAGCGGCTTTGTTGATTTGTTGTACCATGGCCCGCGCTTTTTCAACGCTGTCGATGTACGGCCGCGTGAATTTGCTGAAGGTAATGTTTTCGAACTGCGCCAGAAGGCTTTGACCCAGGGTTTCGGCGGTGATGCCGGTGCCATCGGAGATAAAGAAAGCAGATCGTTTCATTTGCACCTTGGGCCTTAAGCTAATGAGTATTTCTGGATATGATAGGCGCGATTTGCCGGCCGCCATTGGCCCGCATTCTCACTTATTTTCCAGGTCCAGGCCATACAGCCGGCCAACGCTCCCCCGAGCCGCCGGTTTCTGAGCTTTTCCAACACAGTTAGTGGAGAGATCACCTTGGTAGAGTACGTAGTTTCCCTCGATAAGCTCGGCAAACACGATGTTGAGCATGTGGGGGGCAAGAACGCATCCCTGGGCGAGATGATCAGTAACCTGGCCGGTGCCGGTGTTTCGGTCCCCGGCGGCTTCGCCACCACGGCGCAAGCCTATCGCGACTTCCTGGAACTGAGCGGTCTGAACGATCAGATCCACAAGGCCCTCGATGCGCTGGACGTCGATGACGTCAATGCCCTGGCCAAGACCGGTGCCCAGATCCGCCAATGGATCATGGAAGCCGAATTCCCTGAAAAACTGAACACCGAGATCCGCACCGCGTTCGCCGCGCTGTCGGCCGGTAATCCTGACGTGGCCGTGGCCGTGCGTTCCTCCGCCACCGCCGAAGACTTGCCGGACGCTTCGTTCGCCGGTCAGCAGGAAACCTTCCTGAACATCCGTGGCGTGGAAAACGTCATCCGCGCGGCCAAGGAAGTGTTCGCTTCCCTGTTCAACGACCGTGCCATTTCCTACCGCGTGCACCAGGGCTTCGACCACAAACTGGTCGCCCTGTCGGCCGGCGTGCAGCGCATGGTGCGTTCGGAAACCGGCACCGCCGGTGTGATGTTCACCCTCGATACCGAATCCGGCTTCCGTGACGTTGTGTTCATCACCGGCGCCTACGGCCTGGGCGAAACCGTCGTACAAGGCGCGGTGAACCCGGACGAATTCTATGTCCACAAGGGCACGCTGGCAGCCGGTCGTCCGGCAATCCTGCGCCGCAACCTGGGCAGCAAGGCCATCAAGATGATCTACGGCGACGAGGCCAAGGCCGGTCGTTCCGTGAAAACCGTTGATGTCGACAAGGCCGAACGCACGCGTTTCTGCCTGACCGACGCTGAAGTCAGCGAGCTGGCCAAGCAGGCGATGATCATCGAGAAGCACTACGGCTGCCCGATGGACATCGAGTGGGCCAAGGACGGTGACGACGGCAAGCTGTACATCGTGCAGGCCCGTCCGGAAACCGTGAAGAGCCGCACCCAGGCCAACGTCATGGAACGTTACCTGCTGAAAGAAACCGGCACCGTGCTGGTGGAAGGCCGTGCCATTGGCCAGCGCATCGGCGCCGGCAAGGTGCGGATCATCAAGGACGTGTCCGAGATGGACAAGGTCCAGCCGGGCGACGTGCTGGTCTCCGACATGACCGACCCGGACTGGGAACCGGTAATGAAGCGCGCCAGCGCCATCGTCACCAATCGTGGCGGCCGTACCTGCCACGCGGCGATCATCGCCCGTGAGCTGGGTATTCCTGCGGTCGTCGGTTGCGGCAACGCCACCCAACTGCTGAAGGATGGCCAGGGTGTGACCGTGTCCTGCGCCGAAGGCGACACCGGCTACATCTTCGAAGGCGAGCTGGGCTTCGACATCAAGAAGAACTCCGTCGACGCCATGCCGGAGCTGCCGTTCAAGATCATGATGAACGTCGGCAACCCGGACCGCGCCTTCGACTTCGCGCAGCTGCCGAACGCCGGTGTGGGCCTGGCCCGTCTGGAATTCATCATCAACCGCATGATCGGCGTGCACCCGAAAGCGCTGTTGAACTACGACGGCCTGCCGCAGGACATCAAGGAAAGCGTCGACAAGCGCATCGCCGGTTACGACGATCCGGTCGGCTTCTATGTCGAGAAACTGGTTGAAGGCATCAGCACCCTGGCCGCTGCGTTCGCACCGAAGAAGGTCATCGTGCGTCTGTCGGACTTCAAGTCCAACGAATACGCCAACCTGATCGGGGGCAAACTCTATGAGCCGGAAGAAGAAAACCCGATGCTGGGCTTCCGTGGCGCTTCGCGTTACATCAGCGAATCGTTCCGTGACTGCTTCGAACTCGAGTGCCGTGCGCTGAAGCGCGTGCGCAACGAGATGGGCCTGACCAACGTCGAAATCATGGTGCCGTTCGTCCGTACCCTCGGCGAAGCCAGCCAGGTGGTGGATCTGCTCGCCGAAAACGGCCTGGCACGTGGCGACAACGGTCTGCGCGTGATCATGATGTGCGAACTGCCATCCAACGCGATCCTGGCTGAAGAATTCCTCGAATTCTTCGACGGTTTCTCGATCGGTTCCAACGACCTGACTCAGCTGACACTGGGTCTGGACCGTGACTCCGGGATCATCGCGCACCTGTTCGACGAGCGTAATCCGGCGGTCAAGAAGCTGTTGGCCAACGCGATTGCCGCGTGCAACAAGGCCGGCAAATACATCGGCATCTGCGGTCAGGGCCCTTCGGACCACCCGGACCTGGCCAAGTGGCTGATGGAGCAGGGCATCGAAAGCGTGTCGCTGAACCCGGACACCGTGCTGGAAACCTGGTTCTTCCTTGCCGAAGGCCAGGCGGCGGAATAAGCCGTGAATGAAGCCTCGGCCCGTTGAACCGGGTCGGGGCTTTAAGATTGAAGTAGGGCGAGCTCTCCGGATGCCGCCCTTTTTTGTGCAAGAGCATTATGCAAAGCAGCAGCAACCTATTTCCTGTCGCCCTGATCAGCGCCGAACGACGCGGTGATCTGAGCGAAGACGTTTACCGTTTGAAACCGGGCAACAGCCCTGACTGGTCCGTGGAAATCGCGGTAACCCGTCTCGGCATGGCGGATGAGCCGGCGTCGCGCGGCGTGCCGGTGATCTTGCTGCACGGCAGTTTTTCCAACCGGCGCTTCTGGTTTTCGCCGAAGGGCCTTGGCCTGGGCGCGTATCTGACGCGTCTGGGCTTCGATGTGTGGATCCCGGAAATGCGCGGCCACGGCTTGTCCCAGCGCAACGAGGACTACCGCCGCAACCGCGTCGCCGACTATGCCCGTTACGATCTGCCGGCCATTGCCGCGTTCGTGCGTGAGCAGAGCGGGCAGATTCCGCACTGGATCGGCCACTCGCTGGGTGGCATCACGTTGGCGGCTGCGCTGGGCGGCGAATACCTTGGTGAGCCAGCGGTGGCCTCGGCCGCGTTTTTCGGCACCCAGGTCAGTCGCACGTACTGGCCGCTGAAGATTCCGCCGGTGGAGTGGAGCGGGCGCTTCATTCTCAAGCGTTTTGCCCAGTTGTCCGGCTCGCGGCTCAAGCGCGGCCCCGAGGACGAGCCGATCGGCCTGGCGCTGGAAAGCATGCGCTGGTACGGATTGTTCGGCCGTTTCGGCGACAAGGACAAGGATTGGTGGGCAGGCCTTGCCGATGTGCAGATACCGGTGCTGGCAGTGAGCGCGGCGGGGGATCATCAGGATCCGGCTTGGGCGTGCCAGAAGCTGTTCGAACAGATTGGTTCCGAGCACAAGCAGTTCATCAACCTGGGCCGTGAGCAGGGTTTCAACGATCAGTTCGGGCATGTCGAGATGCTGGTCAGCAAGGCGGCGCAGGCTGAGGTCTGGCCGCTGGTGGCGCGTTGGCTGGCGGATCAGCACACGCCGTTGCTCGGCGAGAAGCCGGATCTGGCGGCAGCGGTCTGAACGCGGCGCCCTGAAAAGGGCATTTCGTTCGAGTCGGCTTGCGGCTAAGATATGACGCATTGGACGGTTCTGGTCATATTTAGTGACTGTTTCGCTATTACGTTTCAGCTTGTGTTCAGGTTCGTTCAGCGACCATGACATGGGCTAAGGTAAACAGCGACCGCCGGAACTCGTTTCAAAAGAGTGCGACATCCTTGATCGTCTTCCTTGTTACAGGAGTTATTCGATGAACCATTACCTTACGCCTGACCTGTGCGACGCCTATCCGGAGCTGGTTCAGGTGCTGGACCCGATGTTCAGCAATTTCGGCGGCCGTGATTCGTTCGGCGGCGAGATCGTGACCATCAAGTGCTTCGAAGACAACTCGCTGGTCAAGGAGCAGGTCGAGCTCAAGGGTAATGGCAAGGTGCTGGTGGTTGATGGTGGCGGTTCCCTGCGTCGCGCGCTGCTGGGTGACATGCTCGCCGAGAAGGCCTCGAAAAACGGTTGGGAAGGGCTGGTCATCTACGGCTGCATCCGTGATGTCGACGTCATCGCCCAGACTGATCTTGGCGTACAGGCCCTGGCCAGCCACCCGATGAAGACCGACAAGCGCGGTATCGGCGACCTCAACGTGCCGGTGACCTTCGCGGGTGTCACTTTCCATCCCGGCCAGTACATCTATGCGGACAACAATGGCGTGATCATCTCGCCAAGCCCGCTGAAAATGCCTGAATAAATCGCGGTAACCACAGGGGTGAGGATGTTCGAGGAAGAAAACGCGCAATGGGGGCTGGTGCATGCCCTGGTGCTGGACGGTAAAGGCGGTGCGCGTTCGATAGCCCGGACTGATCTCGACGATCTGCAACTGCAGGCTCATGAAAGCCTGTGGTTGCACTGGGATCGCAGTCACCCGCAGACCCAGACCTGGCTGCGCAAATCCAGTGGGCTCAACGAGTTCACCTGCGATCTGCTGCTGGAAGAAAACACCCGCCCACGCCTGTTGCCGCTGCCGGATTCCGAACTGCTGCTGTTTTTGCGCGGGGTCAATCTCAACCCCGGTGCCGAGCCGGAAGACATGGTGTCGGTGCGGATTTTCGCTTCGGCCCAGCGGGTGATTTCCCTGCGCTTGCGTCCATTGCGCGCCACCGACGAGTTGCTGGTGATGCTGGGCGAGGGCAAAGGGCCGAAAACCTCGTCCGAACTGATGCTTTATCTGGCGCAATTCCTCACCAACAAGGTGCAGGATCTGGTGACTTGCCTCTCCGAAGTGGTCGATGAAGAGGAAGAAAAACTGGATGCCGACGAACGGTATACCCCCGAGCATGGCGCCATTTTGCACATCCGTCGCCGGGCTGCCGGACTGAAGCGTTTTCTGGCACCGCAGCGGGATATTTTCGGACAGCTGACGCGGATAAAACTGCCATGGTTCGTCGATGACGATGCCGACTACTGGAACGAATTGAACAACAGCCTGACCCGTTATCTCGAAGAGCTCGAATTGACCCGAGAGCGCGTGGGGCTTGTGCTGGAGGCCGAAGACCGGCGATTGAGCGTGCGCATGAATCGCACGATGTATCGCTTCGGGATCATCACCTGCATCTTTTTGCCGATGAGTTTTCTGACCGGTCTGCTGGGCATCAATGTCGGCGGCATTCCGTTCGCGAGCAGCCCTTATGGTTTCCTGATCGCCTGCCTGACGGTGCTCGCCCTGGCGTTCGGACAATGGTGGTTGTTCCGCCGTTTGCGCTGGGTATGAAGATGCGCCATGTGACCCGACCAAATTTGCCCGCGTCTTTCACAGACATCACGAGAGGTGCGTATGCACGATCCGTTTGAACAGTCTTTGCGCGACATGCTCAACGCCTCGCCGTCCAGCCGCGACGACGATGCCTGTCTGGGCCGCGTACTCAAAACCGCCAACCGCCAGGTTGGCGCCGGCGATCTGTTCAGCCTGCTGGGCCGCTGGCTGCCCGCGCTGATGATCGCTCTGAATAACGGCTCGGCCCATGTCGCGCCGGTCTCCCGTCTTCGTAAACCTACCGCTCGCACTGCTGATAAGGCTGATTGAATATGGAACTTGATCTCTGGACTCAGAGCCTCGTCACTGCAATGACTGCGTTGTGGACCAAAGTCGCTAACTTCATTCCGAACCTGTTCGGCGCACTGGTTGTGCTGCTGTTGGGTTTTGTCGTGGCCAAGCTGCTGGACACCTTGCTGTCCAAACTGCTGGCCAAACTGGGCCTCGATCGCCTGATGGGCGGCACCGGCCTGACCAAATTGATGTCCCGCGCGGGACTGCAAGTGCCGATCTCGACCCTGATCGGCAAGATCGTCTATTGGTTCGTTCTGCTGATTTTCCTGGTTTCGGCAGCAGAATCCCTTGGACTTGAGCGAGTTTCAGCTACGCTTGACATGCTCGCGCTGTATTTGCCGAAAGTGTTCGGTGCCGCGCTGGTGTTGTTGGTGGGTGTGCTGCTCGCACAACTGGCCAATGGCCTGGTTCGCGGGGCGGCAGAAGGCGTAGGCCTGGACTACGCTTCAGGACTTGGGCGAATTGCCCAGGGCCTGGTGATCATCATCAGCATTTCGGTCGCGATCAGTCAGTTGGAGGTCAAGACCGACCTGCTGAACCATGTGATCGTCATCGTATTGATTACCGTTGGTCTGGCGGTTGCGCTGGCCATGGGTTTGGGAAGCCGGGAAATTGCCGGTCAGATTCTTGCGGGAATCTATGTGCGTGAGTTGTATCAGGTTGGGCAACAAGTGCGTATTGGCGAGGTCGAAGGCCAGATCGAAGAGATCGGCACGGTTAAGACCACATTGCTGACCGATGAGGGTGAGCTAGTCTCTCTCTCCAATCGGATCCTGCTGGAGCAGCATGTGAGTAGCCGCTAACCCGGCAAACCCTGCTAATGTATGCCGCCGCAAAATGCCAGCTGTCGCTGGCTGCGGTGGACATTGACCTGACTGTCGGCACGACTTGTTTTGAATAAAGCCCAAACGCTATCCACGCGCTACGACCCCCGCGAGCTCTCTGATGAGGAGTTGGTCGCGCGCTCGCATACCGAGCTTTTTCACGTGACGCGCGCGTATGAAGAATTGATGCGGCGTTACCAGCGCACATTATTTAACGTTTGTGCGCGATATCTTGGGAACGATCGCGACGCAGACGATGTCTGTCAGGAAGTGATGTTGAAGGTGCTGTACGGCCTGAAGAACTTCGAGGGGAAATCGAAGTTCAAGACGTGGCTATATAGCATCACTTACAACGAATGCATCACGCAGTATCGGAAGGAACGGCGAAAGCGTCGCTTGATGGACGCACTGAGTCTTGACCCCCTCGAGGAAGCGTCCGAAGAAAAGGCGCCGAAACCCGAGGAGAAGGGCGGACTGGATCGCTGGCTGGTGTATGTGAACCCGATTGACCGGGAAATTCTGGTGCTACGATTTGTCGCAGAGCTGGAATTTCAGGAGATCGCAGACATCATGCACATGGGTTTGAGTGCGACAAAAATGCGTTACAAACGCGCTCTTGATAAATTGCGTGAGAAATTTGCAGGCATTGCTGAAACTTAGTTCGGCGCAAATATCTCTTACGTGTAGGCAAGTTCTGATAGACTTGCCGCCGAGTTGTCCCCCGGTTTGCGGGACTGCTTCACAATCACCAGATGGGGATTTAACGGATGAAACTGAAAAACACCTTGGGCTTGGCCATTGGTTCTTTGATTGCCGCCACTTCTTTCGGCGCTCTGGCACAAGGCCAAGGCGCAGTTGAAATCGAAGGCTTCGCAAAGAAAGAACAATTCGACAGCGCTCGTAACTTCAAGAACAACGGCAACCTGTTCGGCGGTTCGATCGGTTACTTCCTGACCGACGACGTTGAACTGCGTCTGGGCTACGACGAAGTGCACAACGTGCGTGCCGACGATGGCAAGAACGTCAAAGGCGCTAACACCGCTCTGGACGCTCTGTACCACTTCAACAACCCAGGCGACATGCTGCGTCCATACGTCTCGGCCGGTTTCTCCGACCAGAGCATCGACCAGAACGGCTCGAACGGTCGTAACCGTTCCACCTTCGCCAACCTGGGCGCTGGTGCCAAGCTGTACTTCACCGACAACTTCTACGCCCGTGCTGGCGTTGAAGCTCAGTACAACATCGACCAGGGCGACACCGAGTGGGCTCCTAGCGTCGGTATCGGTGTGAACTTCGGTGGCGGCTCCAAGCCTGCTGCTGCTCCACTTCCAGCACCAGCTGAAGTCTGCTCCGACAGCGACAACGACGGCGTTTGCGACAACGTTGACAAGTGCCCGGACACCCCAGCCAACGTAACTGTTGACGCTGATGGCTGCCCTGCAGTTGCTGAAGTTGTTCGTGTTGAGCTGGACGTCAAGTTCGACTTCGACAAGTCGGTTGTGAAGCCAAACAGCTACGGCGACATCAAGAACCTGGCTGACTTCATGAAGCAGTACCCATCCACCACCACTACTGTTGAAGGTCACACTGACAACGTCGGTCCTGACGCTTACAACCAGAAACTGTCCGAGCGTCGTGCAAACGCCGTTAAGCAAGTTCTGACCAACCAGTACGGTGTTGAATCGTCCCGCGTTCAGTCTGTTGGCTACGGCGAAACCCGCCCAGTTGCTGACAACAAAACTGACGCTGGCCGTGCTGTTAACCGTCGCGTAGAAGCGCAGGTTGAAGCTCAAGCTAAGTAATTAGCTGCCGCTCCGAGAAAAGCCCGGCTTAGGCCGGGCTTTTCTTTGCCTGCGATTTGGTGAAATCGGGGATTTTCAGGCCAATCGGTCGGCTGGCCAGTGAATCGAATCGACCTGGGACGCAGCCGCTGCGACGGCACCTATGACCAGAATCGCAGGGCTTTTGAGCTGGAAACCAAGGGCATCGTCTTCCATCGCTGTCAGATTGCTGCGACATTCGCGTTGTTCTGGCAATGAAGCATTCTCGATCATCGCCACCGGCGTATTCGCCGCCATGCCGCCCGCCAGCAGTTGCTCGCGAATCTCGCCGAGCTTCGCCACCCCCATGTAAATCACCAGCGTCGTCCCGCCTTGCGCCAGCGCCCGCCAGTTCAACTGGCTATCGTCCTGGGTATGAGCCGTGACTAGCGTCACGCCTCGGGCCACGCCGCGCAACGTCAGTGGAATATCACACTGGGTCGCGCCGGCCAGTCCGGCGGTGATGCCATTGACCAATTCCACCTCGACCCCGCGCTCGCGCAACCACTGCGCTTCCTCACCCCCACGCCCGAAAATGCACGGATCGCCACCCTTGAGCCGCACCACGCATTTACCCTGACGGGCATAACGCAGCATCAGCCGATGGATGAACGCCTGGGGCGTCGAGCGGCAGCCGCCGCGTTTGCCGACCGCGATAATCCGCGCAGCAGGGCAGTGCTCAAGTACCGCCTCATTGACCAGATCGTCGATCAGCACCACCTCGGCCTCGCGCAAGGCACGCGCCGCTTTGAGCGTCAGCAATTCAGGATCACCGGGGCCCGCGCCCACCAGCCAGACTTTCGCGTTCATGGTGTTTTCCTCTTCAGATGACGGCAACCGGACGCACTTCGGCGGCCAGCAAACGCTTGATTTCCGGGACGCAGGAACCGCATTGCGTGCCGCACCCCAACTTGTTTTTCAAACCCTGTAGATCAAGACCTTCACGAATACCGGCGCAAACCGCGCTGTGGCCGACGTTCTTGCAGTTGCACAGGGTTTTGTCCGCCACAACCTGCGCACCTGCATTGCCCGGCGGCGCACTCATCGGTGCCAGCAGCCAGCGCCGCAGTTGTTCGTCGGCACGACCCTCCAGCCACAGGCCTTGCAACCAGTGTTGGGCAAGGGTTTCACCGGCCAGACGGATCGCGGTGATTCGTCCGTTTTCAATCCGTACCCGTTTGCCGATGGCGCGGCGAGGATCGTCATAAGCCAGCACCGGCCCGTCGATCAGGGCCAGGCACTGGTCGATTTCACGCAGCAATTGCGGCTCCGGCGCCACGGCGCTGGCTGCGCGTATCAGCAGCGCAGGCCGTTCACGTCCGACAAGGCTGAAACTTGCGTAGGAAAACGCCTCACAGAGCGGTCGAAGCGCCTCGAAATGCCGTTGAACATCGCCCTCGATCAGTGCGAACAGTTGCCATGGCAAATCCACCGGTTCTAGCCGCACACCGCTGTGCTTGAGTTCCGGCTGTTTCGACAAAGGATCGAAGGCGGGCAGGGTCAGGCTGTTCACGCCGCCCTTGAGGAAACGATCGCCCCAGTGCATCGGCAGGAACGCCTGGCCCGGACGCACGCTGTCATCGCTGGCGACCGCCACGATCACTGCGCCTCGACGACTTTTCAGATTCACCAGATCCCCCGGCTGCAAGCGGTGACGCCGCAACTCGTCAGGATGCAGACTCAACACTGCTTCGCTGACATGACCGAATAACTGCGCCGCCGTGCCGGTGCGGCTCATACCGTGCCATTGATCACGCAGGCGACCGGTGATCAGGGTCAGGGGAAAACGCGCGTCGCGTTGTTCTTTGGCGGCGCGATAGGGATCGGCAACGAACTGCGCGCGCCCGTTCGGTGTAGGAAAGATTCCGTCGCCATACAGCCGGGCTGTACCTTGGCGGGCACCAGCGGGAAAGGGCCATTGTTGTGGCCCCAGTTCATCAATCAACCCATGGCTGATCCCGGACAAATCCAGATCGCGGCCACGGGTCAGTTGTTTGTATTCGTCAAACAGCTGCGCCGGTTGTTCGAACGCAAACAGCCCCGGCTGCTGCGGGCGCAGACGCTTCTCCAGGCGTTGTGCGAAATCTACGGTGATCGCCCAGTCCGGTCGTGCTTCACCCGGTGCGGCAATGGCCTGGCGGACGTGGGAAATCCGCCGTTCGGAGTTGGTTACCGAGCCTTCCTTCTCGCCCCAACTGGCCGCCGGCAGCAGCAGATCGGCAAACGCTGCGGTTTCGGTGGTGCGAAACGCTTCCTGCAACACCACGAACGGACAGGCTTCCAGCGCGGCGCGGACGGCGTTCTGGTCCGGCATCGATTGTGCGGGGTTGGTGCAGGCAATCCACAACGCCTTGATCTTGCCGTTGCGCACCTGTTCAAACAGTTCGATGGCGCTGAGACCGGTATTTTCCGGCAGTTTATCCACACCCCAATACGCCGCCACTTCAGCGCGGTGCTCTGGATTGGCGACTTCACGGTGACCGGGCAACAGATTGGAAAGGCTGCCGGTTTCGCGCCCGCCCATGGCATTCGGCTGACCGGTCAGGGAGAAAGGTCCTGCACCCGGCCGGCCGATTTGCCCGGTGGCCAGGTGCAGATTGATCAGCGCGCTGTTCTTCGCGCTGCCGGCGGTTGACTGGTTCAGGCCCATGCACCACAGCGACAGAAAACTCGGCGCGGTGCCGATCCATTCGGCGCATTGCTGCAACTGCTCGACGCTGATCCCGCACAGCTGCGAAACCATCGCCGGGGTGTAATCGCGCACCAGGCTTTTCAGCTCGGCGAGGCCTTCGGTGTGGGCCTTGATGAAGTCGCGGTCGATCCAGTCTTCCCACAACAGCAGATGCAAAATCCCATGGAACAAAGCGACATCGGTGCCCGGCAGTATCGCCAGGTGCAGGTCCGCCAGATCGCAGGTGTCGGTGCGCCGTGGATCGATAACGACGACTTTCATCTGCGGGCGGTGAGATTTGGCTTCTTCGAGACGGCGAAAAAGTACCGGATGTGCGTAGGCCATGTTACTGCCGACGATCACCACGCAATCGCTCAACTCCAGGTCTTCGTAGTTGCACGGTGGTGCGTCGGCGCCGAGGCTGCGTTTGTAACCCACCACCGCCGAAGACATGCACAGCCGCGAATTGCTGTCGATGTTATTGGTGCCGACCAGCGCCCGCGCCAGTTTGTTGAAGGCGTAGTAATCCTCGGTCAGCAACTGCCCGGAGATATAGAACGCCACGCTATCCGGGCCGTGTTCGGCGATGGTATCGGCGAACACGTTGGTGGCGTGATCCAGCGCGGTGCTCCAGTCGCAGCGACTGCGCGCCAGGCCTTTGCCCAGGCGCAATTCCGGGTACAACGCCCGGGCCGCCAGGTCGCCGGTCAGGTGCAGGGTCGAGCCTTTGCTGCACAGTTTGCCGAAGTTGGCCGGATGCGCCGGATCGCCACTGACGCCGAGAATGCGCTCGCCGTCATGCTCGATCAGCACGCCGCAGCCGACCCCGCAATAACAGCAGGTCGAGGCGGTCGTCTGGCGGTTCATCAGACGGCGTCCCGCAGGGCCAGTTGCACGCGGCCGTTCTCGACCCGGGCCGGGTGATGGTGCGCGCAACCGACGTCCGGTGCCTGCGCTTCGCCGGATTGCAGGTCGATCTGCCAGTTGTGCAACGGGCAGGCGACACGTTTGCCGTAGATCAGGCCTTGGGACAATGGGCCACCCTTGTGCGGGCAGCGGTCATCGAGTGCGAAAACCTCGTCGTCGCTTGTGCGAAAGATCGCGATGTCACCTTTGGGCCCGGCGATGATCCGCGAACCGAGGGCGTTGATCTCTTCCAGGGCACAGATATCGAGCCAGTTCATGCCGGCACCTCCAGGTTTTTCACGGGGATCACGTCGAATTCTTTTTTCAGTTGCGGCTGGGCGAGGCGCTCTTTCCAAGGGTCCTGTTCGAACGACAGGGAGAATTGCAGGCGCTCGTTCAGGGCCTTGCGGCGTTCGGGATCTTCCAGCACGGCTTTCTTGATGTGCTCCATGCCGACCCGTTGCAGGTAGTGCACGGTGCGTTCGAGGTAGAAGGCTTCTTCGCGGTACAGCTGCAGGAACGCGCCGTTGTATTCGCGCACTTCCTCGGCGGTCTTGAGCTTGACGAAGAACTCGGCGACTTCGGTCTTGATCCCGCCGTTGCCACCGATGTACATCTCCCAGCCGGAATCGACGCCGATGATTCCTACGTCCTTGATCCCCGCTTCCGAGCAGTTGCGTGGGCATCCGGAGACCGCCAGCTTCACTTTGTGCGGCGACCACATGTTGAACAGGTCATGTTCGAGGTCGATGCCCAACTGGGTCGAATTCTGCGTGCCGAAGCGGCAGAACTCGCTGCCGACGCAGGTTTTCACGGTGCGGATCGATTTGCCGTAGGCGTGGCCGGATGGCATGTCGAGGTCTTTCCACACACCGGGCAGGTCCTGTTTCTTGATCCCCAGCAAGTCGATGCGCTGGCCGCCGGTGACCTTGACCATCGGCACCTGATATTTGTCCGCCACGTCGGCGATCCGCCGCAGTTCCGACGGGTTGGTCACGCCGCCCCACATCCGTGGCACCACCGAATAGGTGCCGTCCTTCTGAATGTTGGCGTGGGCCCGTTCGTTGATCAGGCGCGACTGCGGATCGTCCTTGGCCTCGCCGGGCCAAGTGGAAATCAGGTAGTAGTTTAGGGCCGGGCGGCAGGTAGCGCAGCCGTTCGGGGTGCGCCAGTTGAGGTAGCTCATGGTGCCGGCGATGGTCAGCAGATGCTGTTCGCGAATCGCCTGGCGGATCTGGCCATGGTTGAGGTCGCTGCAACCGCAGATGGCTTTTTCGCTTTTCGGTTTGACGTCGGCTGCACCGCCAACGGTGTTGATCAGGATCTGCTCGACCAGTCCGGCGCAGGAGCCGCAGGAGCTGGCGGCCTTGGTGTGTTTCTTCACTTCGTCGACGCTGAACAGGCCGTGTTCCTGAATCGCCTTGACGATGGTGCCCTTGCACACGCCGTTGCAGCCGCAGACTTCGGCGTTGTCGGCCATGCTCATGGCTTTGTCCTGGCCTTGATGTCCTACATCGCCCAAGGCGTTTTCGCCAAACATCAAGTGATCGCGGATCTCGCCGATGGCGTGATTCTCACGAATCTGCCGGAAATACCAACCGCCATCTGCCGTATCGCCGTACAGACAAGCGCCGACCAGCACGTCATCCTTGATCACCAGTTTTTTGTACACCCCGCCGATCGGGTCGGAGAGGGTGATGGTCTCGGTGCCTTCGCCGCCCATGAAGTCGCCGGCGGAAAACAGGTCGATGCCGGTGACTTTCAATTTGGTCGACGTCACCGAGCCCTGATAGCGGGCGAAACCCAGTTGAGCCAGGTGATTGGCACAGACCTTGGCCTGTTCGAACAGCGGCGCGACAAGGCCGTAGGCGATGCCACGGTGGCTCGCGCACTCGCCGATGGCATAGATGCGCGGGTCGTAGGTTTGCAGGGTGTCGTTGACCAGAATCCCGCGATTGCACGGGATACCGGCCTTTTCCGCGAGTTCGGTATTGGGGCGGATGCCGGCGGCCATGACCACCAGATCGGCAGGGATGATGTCGCCGTTCTTGAATTGCACCGAGCCGACGCGACCGTTGCCGGCGTCGTGCAGGGCGTGGGTCTGTTCGCACAGGCGAAAGTGCAGGCCACGGGACTCGAGGGCGGTTTGCAGGAGCTGGCCGCTGGTCTTGTCCAGTTGCCGCTCCAGCAGCCACTCACCGAGGTGCACCACGGTGACGTGCATGCCGCGCAGCATCAGGCCGTTGGCGGCTTCGAGGCCGAGCAGGCCGCCGCCGATCACCACGGCGTGCTTGTGGGTTTTTGCGGTGTCGATCATGGCCTGGGTGTCGGCGATGTCGCGGTAACCGATCACGCCCTGCAAGGTGTTGCCGGGGATCGGCAGGATGAACGGGGTCGAGCCGGTGGCGATCAGCAGGCGATCGTATTCGGCCTCGGTGCCGTCTTCGGCGATCACCCGGCGTTTGACCCGGTCGATCTCCACCACTTTGCGGTTGAGCAGCAGTTTGATGTTGTTTTCCAGGTACCAGTCGAGGTCGTTGAGCACGATCTCTTCAAAGGTCTGTTCGCCAGCCAGTACCGGCGACAACAGGATGCGGTTGTAGTTGGTGTGCGGTTCGGCGCCGAAGACCGTGATGTCGTACAGCTCGTTGCTCAGCTTGAGCAGTTCTTCCAGGGTGCGAACCCCGGCCATGCCGTTGCCGATCATCACCAGTTTGAGTTTTTTCATCAGGTTCTCCGGGAGCATCGGGCTTGCCTCTTGTGGGCAGTCAGGCCTTGCTCGACAAAAATGGCGCAAACAAAAAAGGCGTCCCGCCAGTTACCTAGCGAGGACGCCTTTGTCCTTGTCCCGTTCTCTCGGGAAGCCTGGCCTTCGTCGTTGAAGGTCGGGCTTTATGTCAGTTGAAAACGTTAATGCAGTGGTTGTGCCAAGTCGCGGCGGGCCGCGAATTCACTGGGGTAAAGCTGGAATTGGCCAGATGTTCGTTGTGGTTTTTGCACTGAATGGAAGCGGCACGCCCGTTAATGGAGCGCCGCATCAGCCATGAAACAGCAGAAACAGCAGGACCAGATTGCCCAGCAGTGCCAGTAACGCCAGTGTCCGCCAGACCTTCAGCGGCTCACGTTCCAGCAAGGGGCGAGGGCGCACACTCAGGCTGCGGCGCTCACCTTGCTCCAGAATCAGCAACCATTCCTCGGCGGTTTCATAGCGTTGCAAAGGATCGGTCGCCACACCGCGCTCCAGACACTGCGCCAGCCACTCCGGCAGATCCGGGCGATAGCGACCGGCACTCACCGGCACCCCGAAACGCGGGCGCTGGAAGGCTTCGATCTCGCCGTAGGGAAAATGCCCGGTGAGCAAAAAATACAAAGTCACGCCCACCGCATACAGATCCTGTTGTGCGCTGGGTGCTTCACCCTGAAAGGCTTCCGGCGCGATGTAGCTCGGGGTCCCTGGCAAGGTTGACGGTGCGTCCTGCGACAGACCGGGGCAATACGCCAGACCGAAATCCAGCAGACGCAACTCGCCGTCGTCCCCCAGGTGCAAATTTTCCGGTTTGATGTCGCGGTGCAGGATCTGCCGTCGATGCAACAGGCCGACAGCCCGCAGCAGGCGTTCGGCCAGATCCTGCCACTGAGCCAGTGGCAGCGGGCCGCTTTGCTCGAACAACTGAGCCAGGGTCGTCCCCGAGTATTCACGCATCACGTAGTACAAATGCTGACGCTGGCCGGCGCTATGGACTTCAGGGAAGTGCCGCCCGGCGACGCGTTTGAGAAACCATTCCTCCGCCAGCAAGGCCTGACCGGCCTGGGCATCGTCTGCCAGTTGTGCAGGCAACGTCTTCAACAGCCAGGCCTGGCCCTGACCATCGAGCACGCGATACAGCAATGATTGCTGGCTGCGACCTATAACCTCTTGAACCCGCCAGCCTTCAAAGACCTGACCCGGTTTCAGCGGCGGGGGCAGCGGCCACTGCTGCAAATGAATCAGCGCATCGCCGAGGCTGGCCTCGCCAACAGCATCCACCCGCACCAACATCGCACTGGCATTGTCCTGACTGCCGGCCAGGTGCGCAGCGTTGACCAGAGTTTGTGCGGCACCTTGCAGGTCCGGTTGATCTCGCAGGATTCCGGCGATGGCGGTATCACCAAGCGCCGCCCACACGCCATCGCTGAGCAGCACGAAACATTCGCCGTCACGCAGTTCGCCATCGAGAAAATCCAGCACCAGATGCTGATCCAGCCCCAATGCCCGCTTGAGCACATGCTGCATGCCCGGTTGATCCCAGACGTGATCCTCACTGATCCGTTGCAAGGTCTCGGCGTGCCAGCGATAGACCCGGCAATCTCCGACATGCGCCAGCGTGAAGCGTCTGCCACGCATGACCAGCGCACTGACCGTGGTGAGCAGCGGCTGGCCGCCACCGTTGGCCTGCAACCAGCGATTTTGTGCGAGCAGCAGACGATCGAGGGCCTGGGCCACGCTCCAGGTTTCCGGGGTGGCGTAATAGTCCAGTGCCAGCGCCTGCAAGGTCGAACGCGCGGCCAGCCCGCCATCGGCACACTGGCTGACGCCGTCGGCGATGGCGAACAGAAACCCCTTGCTGGCAGCCAGCGCCGGGGCCGGGGTCACCAGGCGCAAAGCGTCCTGGTTTTCCGCGCGGGGGCCGGTGGCGCTGGCTTCGGCGAAGCTCAGTTGCAGAGCCATTCGGGCCTCAGACCCGGGCAGCGGTCACGGCCGCCGAACCCCAGGTGGTTCTCCAGCGACGTTTGACCCCGTGCAGACCGAACCACGCCAACACGCCAAGGCTGGCGAACAGCCAAAGCGCCAGTTGATAGCTGCCGGTGCTCTGTTTGATCGCGCCCATGCCGGCCGCCAGGGCAAAACCGCCGATGCCGCCGGCCATCCCAATCAGGCCAGTCATCACACCGATCTCGCGACGGAAACGTTGCGGCACCAGTTGGAACACCGCGCCATTACCCGCGCCGAGACCGAGCATGGTGCAGACGAAAAGTGCCAGTGCCGCGTAGGAACTTGGCAGGTTGAAGCCGACCGCTGCGATACAAACTGCGGCCACCGTGTACATCGCCAAAAGCGTGCGAATCCCACCGAAACGATCAGCCAGCGCGCCGCCCAGTGGACGCATCAGGCTGCCGCCGAACACGCAGGCCGCGGTGTAATAACCGGCGGTCACCGGGCTCAGGCCGTATTGATCGTTGAAGTAACCGGGCAGGGCGCTGGCCAGGCCGATGAAGCCGCCGAAGGTCACGCTGTAGAAAAACATGAACCACCAGCTGTCACGGTCGCCCAGGGCCTTGAAGTAGTCGGCCATGGATTTGGCTTTCGGCCGCTCCGGCGCATTTTTCGCCAGCCAGGCGAACAGCACCAGCGTCAGGATCAGCGGAATCAGGGCGAAACCGAATACATTGCTCCAGCCAAACGCCGCCGCGAGTACCGGGGCGATCAGTGCCGCGAACACGGTCCCGGAGTTGCCGGCCCCGGCGATGCCCATCGCCTTGCCCTGATGCTCCGGTGGATACCACTGCGAGGCCAAGGGCAGGGCCACGGCGAACGAGGCGCCGGCCATGCCGAGGAACAGACCGAGCAGCAGGGCCTGTTCGTAACTGTGGATGCCGAGTTTCCAGGCACCGAACAGTGCGCAGATCACGATCACCTGGCCGATCAGCCCTGCGGTCTTCGGCGACAGGCGATCGGCGAGCATGCCCATCGCAAAACGCAGTACCGCGCCGGCCAGAATCGGCGTGGCCACCACGAGACCGCGCTGCTGGGTGGTCAGGTGCAGGTCGGCGGCAATCTGCACCGCCAGCGGGCCGAGCAGGTACCAGACCATGAAGCTCAGGTCGAAATACAGGAAGGCCGCGAACAGGGTCGGGGTGTGGCCGGATTTCCAGAAGCTTTTATTCATCGCGCACCTCAGCTGTAGAGAATCTCGAGAAGGAGTCAGAACCAGCACAGTGGGGCGCCGCCACGGCCGCACCACCGGCCCCGGGCTGTGGGGCCAAAACGCAAAAACGCCGCTACCCGGATCGCCGAAAGGGGCGAAGAAGGTGAGCGACGTCTTTGTCGTAGGTGGGGCAACCGCCGTTGGTTACCTGTAGGGATTGCTTAGCGAGATTTGTGCCACATCGATGTGGCTCGTTCCCATGCTCTGCGTGGGAACGCATTCGGTGACGCTCTGCGTCATGCTCTGAAGCGGACGCGGAGCGTCCATGGCTGCATTCCCACGCGGAGCGTGGGAACGATCAAGGCAGGGCAGGGCTTCAGCCAAGCAACTCGCTCATGGCAATGATCTGTTCCGCCACCTGAATCAGTTTCTGCTGGCGGCTCATGGCCTGGCGGCGCATCAGGGTGTAGGCCTCTTCTTCGTTGCAGTCCTTCATTTTCATCAACAAACCCTTGGCCAGTTCGATGCGCTTGCGCTCGGCCAGTTGCTGGTCGCGGGCCTGTAGCTGGGCGCGCAGGGCCTGGTCGCTTTCGAAGCGGGCCATGGCCACGTCGAGAATCGGCTGCAAGCGTTGTGCGTGAATGCCCTCGACGATGTAGGCACTGACCCCGGACTTGATCGCCTGACGCATTACGCCGGGATCGTGCTCGTCGGTGAACATCACGATCGGCCGCGGCTGGTCGCGGCTGACCAGCACCACTTGCTCCATCACATCGCGGCTCGGTGACTCGGTATCGATCAGGATCACGTCCGGACGCACCGTTTCGACGCGCGCCGGCAGGTCGATGGTCAGGCCCGACTCGTCGATCACCTCGAAACCGGCCTCGGTCAGCGCAGCTTTCAGGCGTCCGACTTTTTTTGCGGTGTCGTTGATCAGCAGAATGCGCAGCATGTTCGCGGTCTCCTGTCAGCGGTGGGCGAGAAGGGGCGCGCTGTCGCTCAGCGCGTGGAGCTTGAAGCTCCGGGCATAGGCGGCCGGGTCGCTGCCGTCCCAGATTTTGCCGTCGATCAACTGGCTGCTGCGCATGTCCTTGCCCCAGGCCGCGACGCCCACAGCAGTCGCCGCGTCGCGATAGATCTCCAGTTGCTGCACCTGACGGGCGACGGCGAGGTAATCCGGGTCATCGCGCAGCAAACCCCAACGGCGAAACTGAGTCATGAACCACATGCCATCCGAGAGATACGGCAGGTTCACCGCGCCATCGCCGTGAAAGCGCAGGGCGTGCGGGTCCTGCCAACTGTTGCCGAGGCCATCGTCGTAGTCGCCGAGAAAGCGTGGTTCGATGCAGGAAACCGGGGCGTCGAGGTATTCCGGGGCGCTCAGCAACTGCGCGGTGCTGCGGCGGTTTTCCGGGCTTTCTTCGATGAAACGGCTGGCTTCGAGGATCGCCATCACCAGCGCGCGGGCGGTGTTGGGGTACTGCTCGACGAAGGCGCGAGTGCAGCCGAGGACTTTTTCCGGGTGATCGGGCCAGATGGTCTGGCTGGTGGCCAGCGTGAAACCGAGATCCTGCTGCACGGCGCTGGCCGCCCACGGCTCGCCAACGCAGAGGCCATCGATGCGTCCGGCCTGCAAGTGCGCGACCATTTGCGGCGGCGGCACCACCACGCTGTCGACATCCTGCAACGGATGGATGCCCTGGCTCGCCAGCCAGTAATACAGCCACATGGCATGGGTGCCGGTCGGGAAGGTCTGGGCGAAGGTCAGTTTTGCGCGGGTTTGGTGCACATGGTGGTGCAGCGCTTCAGGACCGGTCACGCCCAGGCCCTGCAAACCGTGGGACAGGTTGAGGCTCTGGCCGTTTTGATTCAGGCCCATCAGCACCGCCATGTCGGTCGACGCGACACCGCCGATGCCCAGATGCACCGCGTAGATCAGGCCGTAAAGGCTGTGGGCGGCATCGAGTTCGCCGCTGACCAGGTTGTCCCGCAGGTTGGCCCAGGAACTCTGGCGCTTGAGATTCAGGGTCAGGCCGTAAGGCTGAGCAAAGCCCTGAGTGGCCGCGACCACCAGCGAGGCGCAGTCGCTCAGGGCCATGAAACCGAGGTTGATCGCGCTTTTTTCCGGGGCATCGCTGCCGTTGACCCAGGCCAGCGGCCCGGCGGAGGTTTGAGTCATGAAAGCCACCCTCAAAAAAAACGTCGTCCCGGGCTTTGCCCGCGCAAAACCGAGAGACGACGCCATTGTCCTTGCCTGCACGCCACCATTGGCCTGCGGGCTGATGTCGAGGAAGGTGCAAGGCATATGCCATGCGCACGGATTTACCCGTGCGCCTCGCGCGGCGGGGCGATGCCCGGCTATAATCGCCGCCTCTTTTCGCCGCCCGAGTCATAGCCGCCCATGTACACCCTGGCCCGTCAGCTGTTGTTCAAACTTTCCCCGGAAACCTCCCACGATCTGTCGCTGGATCTGATCGGCGCGGGCGGGCGTTTGGGCCTCAACGGCTTGCTGTGCAAGGCGCCGGCGTCGCTGCCGGTGAATGTCATGGGCCTGGAGTTCCCGAACCCTGTGGGTCTGGCGGCCGGTCTGGACAAGAACGGCGCGGCCATCGACGGCTTTGCGCAGCTGGGTTTCGGTTTTGTCGAAATCGGCACTGTGACCCCGCGTCCGCAGCCGGGCAACCCGAAACCACGGATTTTCCGCCTGCCGGAAGCCGAGGCGATCATCAACCGCATGGGTTTCAACAACCTCGGTGTGGATAACCTGCTGGCGCGGGTGGCGGCGGCCAAATACAAAGGCGTGCTGGGGATCAACATCGGCAAGAACTTCGACACCCCGGTCGAGCGCGCGGTGGATGATTACCTGATCTGTCTGGACAAGGTCTACGCCCACGCCAGCTACATCACGGTCAACGTCAGCTCGCCGAACACTCCGGGCCTGCGCAGCCTGCAATTCGGTGATTCGCTCAAGCAGTTGCTGGCGGACCTGGCCACGCGCCGCGCCGAGCTGGCTCTGCGCCACGGCAAGCATGTACCGCTGGCAATCAAGATCGCGCCGGACATGACCGACGAAGAAACCGCGCAGGTTGCGCAAGCGCTGATCGAAACCGGGATGGACGCGGTGATCGCCACCAACACCACCCTCAGCCGCGTGGGCGTCGAAGGCATGGAACACGGTGACGAGGCGGGCGGTCTGTCCGGCGCGCCGGTGCGTGAGAAGAGCACCCACACCGTGAAAGTGCTGGCGTCCGAGCTGGGCGGCAAACTGCCGATCATCGCGGCGGGCGGTATCACCGAAGGCAAGCATGCGGCCGAGAAGATCGCTGCCGGCGCGAGCCTGGTGCAGATCTACTCCGGCTTCATCTATAAGGGCCCGGCGCTGATCCGCGAGTCCGTGGACGCGATCGCCGCCAAGCGCTGATCGACGGAAATAAAAGGCAGGCATAAAAAAGGGCTCCTCGAAGGAGCCCCTGGGCCGTAGCCCGCCGTCCGGGAAGGACGTGCATGGTGATCAGTGTGTTGCGAAATCAGATTGTCGTGTCGGAATAAGTGCCCTGTGTCAGCCGACGGCGTGAAGTTCGTTGAGTCTGTGGATTCCCGCAGTGCCGGTCATACCGTCCCAGTTGTCGCCGCGTCCTTCTCGCCAGCCGTTGATCCAGGCTTGACGTACCGACGGTAGAGTAAATGGGCAAAGCTCACGGGATTTGCCACCAACGCCATATTGATATCCGCGCAAAAATGCTCTTTCCAACGGATCACGCTTAAGTCTTCTCATAGGGTGTTTCCCTCACTTGTTGACTGTTTTTGTCGCGTCGACCTCAATTGAGGTCTGGCAGAAAAACTCTGCCGTTGGCGGCTCGCTGCCGGCGTGGCGAGCCAAGGTGTTGACGCCGTTGCGACGTCAACCTGTGTCCAGTTCTAACCAATGAGTCACATCGATGGAATGACCGTTTTGTCATAAGGACGTAACGAAAAAGATGCTATGGCCATAAGTAACCGCGTATTTATCCAGTGTTTGTTGGCCAAACCCCGGTATGATCGGCCCCGCGCTGGATGATGAGGTTAATCCTTTAGTGAGAATGACCCACGTTTGCGCTGGGGTACTATTCGACGAAGGGTTGCTTTGAGTCATTTTGTTGCTTCAACTTTTTTATCTGTCCCGGCATCTAAGCTCTTTTAACCCGAGCAGCGGGGATGGAACGGCACACCTTCGTGCCACGCGGGCGCTCTTGTAGAAAAGCGCCTGATTGAAAACCGGATCGGCAATGCGTTGCCGGTTCATTAGCCAAAGGCTCTGGAAAAACCATGTCCGACCGTTTCGAACTCTTCCTCACTTGCCCCAAAGGCCTTGAAGGCCTGCTCATCGAGGAAGCCGTCGGGCTTGGCCTTGAAGAGGCCCGCGAACACACCTCCGCCGTGCGTGGCATGGCGACCATGGAAACCGCTTATCGCCTGTGCCTCTGGTCGCGTCTGGCCAACCGGGTGCTGCTGGTGCTCAAGCGTTTCCCGATGAAAAACGCCGAAGACCTGTACCACGGCGTACTCGACGTCGACTGGCAGGATCACATGCTGGCCGACGGCACCTTGGCCGTGGAATTCAGCGGCCACGGTTCGGGCATCGACAACACCCACTTCGGCGCCCTGAAGGTCAAGGACGCCATCGTCGACAAACTGCGTACCCCGCAGGGCGACCGCCCAAGCATCGACAAGCTCAACCCGGACCTGCGCATTCACCTGCGCCTGGATCGCGGCGAAGCGATTCTGTCCCTCGACCTCTCCGGCCACAGCCTGCACCAGCGCGGCTACCGCTTGCAGCAGGGCGCTGCGCCGCTGAAGGAAAACCTGGCGGCCGCGATCCTGATCCGTTCCGGCTGGCCGCGCATTGCCGCCGAAGGTGGCGCGCTGGCCGACCCGATGTGCGGTGTCGGCACGTTCCTGGTCGAAGCCGGCATGATCGCCGCCGACATGGCGCCGAACCTGCGTCGTGAGCAGTGGGGCTTCACCGCCTGGCTCGGTCACGTACCGGCGCTGTGGAAAAAACTGCATGAAGAAGCGGTCGAGCGTGCTGCTGCCGGTCTGGCCAAGCCGCCGCTGTGGATTCGTGGTTATGAAGCCGACCCACGCCTTATTCAACCGGGCCGCAACAACGTCGAACGCGCCGGCCTGAGCGAGTGGATCAAGATCTATCAGGGCGAAGTGGCGACCTTCGAGCCGCGTCCGGACCAGAACCAGAAAGGCCTGGTCATCTGCAACCCGCCGTACGGCGAGCGTCTAGGTGATGAAGCCAGCCTGTTGTACCTCTACCAGAACCTTGGCGAGCGTCTGCGTCAGGCCTGCCTGAACTGGGAAGCGGCGGTGTTTACCGGTGCGCCGGATCTGGGCAAGCGCATGGGCATCCGCAGCCACAAACAGTATTCGTTCTGGAACGGCGCGCTGCCGTGCAAGCTGCTGTTGATCAAAGTCCTGCCGGATCAGTTCGTCACCGGCGAGCGCCGCACCCCGGAACAACGTCAGGCCGAGCGCGAGCAAGCCGCCTACGATCAGACGCCGAACGAGCCGCAAGAGCGCAAGTTCAACAAGAACGGCAACCCGATCAAACCGACGCCGGCCCCGGCGCCAGTGATCGAGCAACCGCGCCTGAGCGAAGGCGGGCAGATGTTTGCCAACCGCCTGCAGAAGAACCTCAAGGCGATGGGCAAGTGGGTCAAGCGCGAAGGCATCGACTGCTACCGCGTCTACGATGCGGACATGCCGGAATACGCCATGGCCATCGACCTGTACCACGACTGGGTGCACGTTCAGGAATACGCCGCGCCGAAGTCGATCGACCCGGAAAAAGCCTCGATCCGCATGTTCGACGCGCTGGCGGCCATTCCGCAGGCGCTGAACATCGACAAGAGCCGCGTGGTGGTCAAGCGCCGCGAGCGTCAGAGCGGCACCAAGCAGTACGAGCGTCAGGCGGCCCAGGGCAAGTTCAATGAAGTGACCGAGGGCGGCGTGAAGTTGCTGGTCAACCTCACCGACTACCTCGACACCGGGTTGTTCCTCGATCACCGGCCGATGCGCATGCGGATCCAGAAAGAAGCCGCCGGCAAGCGCTTCCTCAACCTGTTCTGCTACACCGCGACCGCCAGCGTCCACGCGGCCAAGGGCGGCGCGCGCAGCACCACCAGCGTCGACCTGTCGAAAACCTACCTCGACTGGGCGCGCCGCAACCTGTCGCTCAACGGCTTCTCCGACAAGAACCGTCTGGAGCAGGGCGATGTGATGGCGTGGCTGGAGAATTCCCGCGACGAATACGACCTGATCTTCATCGATCCGCCGACATTCTCCAACTCCAAGCGCATGGAAGGCATCTTCGACGTGCAGCGTGACCAGGTGCAGTTGATCGACCTGGCCATGGCCCGTCTGGCAGCGGGCGGGGTGTTGTATTTCTCCAACAACTTCCGCAAGTTCCAGCTCGAAGACAACCTGGCCGAGCGTTACGCGGTCGAGGAAATCACCGCCAGCACCATCGACCCGGATTTCGCCCGCAACGGCAAGATCCACCGCGCCTGGAAAATCACGGCTCGTTGACACTCTGCAAAATTGGATCCACAGAGCCTTGATTTTTAAAGGCTCTTGGATCCGTTCAGAGCTAGCCAAATTAGTGGCTAATAGCTATAACTCACACACGGCCGATGGGGTTTTTCCCGCAGATGCTGACGTAGTGAGTGGCTTTTATGTCGTTGCACCCCGTGCGCCCGAAGATATTGGGTTTTATCAGCGAAGAAGTCTCGGCCTGGCTGGTCGCGCTGCTGGTATTGCTCGCCGGCGGGATTCTCACGGGGCTGCTCGCCTGGGGCACCCTCAATCAGTTTCACAGCCAGTTGCGCCAACGCTTTCAGCTGCTGGCCAACGAGCGCTACAGCCGCATCGAAGAACGTTTTCAGGATCAGGAGCAACGCCTCGACGGCTTGCGCCGGTTCTTCGCCAACTCTGAATCGGTGTCTCGCGCCGAATTCGACGGCTACACCCAACCTTTATTACTGCGCACCCAGGCCTATTCGTTCGCCCTGCGGGTGAGCGGCGCCGAGCGTGCAGCCTTTGAACAGCGGGCGCGGGATGAAGGCCTGAGCACCTTCAGCGTGCGCGAACTCAATGCCCGCGGCGAACTGCAACTGGCTTCGGCCCGCGATGAATACGTAGTGGTGTTGTACAGCCAGACCCAGAGCCGGCTCGGCTCGCCGCTGGGTTACGACTTGCTGGCCCAGCCGCTGCGCCGCACGACCTTGGAGCGCGCCGACCAGATTGGCGGCCTGGCGGTCTCGCAGCCGATGCATCTGGTGGCGATCGAGCCGGCCTACGCGCGCGGCGTGCTGTTGGTCGGGCCGGTGGTGCGTCCCGGCGAGACAAAGTCATTCGGCTACGTGATGGCCGTCATCAGCATGCGTCAGCTGCTGGCGGACGGTTTGCCGGATGCGTTCCATGATTATCTGTCGGTGCGCATTCTTGATCTGTCTACCAACGATCAGCATGAAGTGCTGTTCGAATCGACCAATGAGCCGGCGCCGAGCGATCTGTCCGCTACCCGGCTGGTGCGCATGGCCGATCACGACTATCAGGTGGATATCCTGCCCAGCGAGGCGTTCATGCAAGCCAACCATTCGTCGGTTGGCAGCGTAGTGGTGCTGGGCGGATTGCTCAGTCTGCTGCTGAGCGCGCTGCTTTATGTGCTGGTCAGTCAGCGCCAGCGTGCGTTGCGCATGGTCGAGTTGCGCACTCAGGAACTGCATGAGCGTGAACAGGAACTGCGCGGCACCCACGGCCAGTTGCGCGGGGTGCTCAACGCGGCGACCCAAGTGGCAATCATCGCCACCGACCTGCGCGGGGTGATCAACACCTTCAACCCCGGCGCCGAACAGATGCTCGGTTATATCAGCAGCGAAGTGGTCGGCCACATGACCCTGGAAAACCTGCACTTTCCCCGGGAACTGGTGGCCCGCGCGGCGGAGCTCAGCGCTCGTTATGGCAAAACCATTCCGACCTGTCAGGCGATGCTGGTGGAGGGTGGCGAAGTCGGCGGGCACGAGGCGCGGGAATGGACGCTGGTGCGCAAAGACGGCAGCCACATCCCAGTGAACATGCTGGCCACGCCGGTGCTGGACGAGCAGGGGCTGTGGGTCGGGCATCTGGCGATCTGCATCGACATCACCGAGCGCAAGCGCGTGCATGAAGCGCTGGCCGCGCGGGACGTGTTGTTGAAGAAACTCAGCGCCCACGTTCCCGGCGGGATCTATCAATTCAAGATGGAGTTCGACGGTCGCTTCAGCGTGATCTACGCCAGCGACGGCATCCGCGAGATCTACGAGCTGGAGCCGGACGTGCTGCTGCTCAACGCCGAAGCCATCTTCACCCGCATCCACCCGCAGGACGTCAGCCGCGTGCGCAAGTCGATCCGTGCCTCGGCAGACAACCTCAGCCCGTGGCGCGAGGAATACCGCGTGCAACTGCCCGAGCGCGGCCTGCGCTGGGTTCGCGGCGAGGCGACCCCGGAGGAACTGCCGGGCGGCGGCGTGCTGTGGCACGGTTATATCTCCGACATCTCCGACCTGAAGCGCGTCGAAGAAGAGTTGCGCGCGCTGTCGGTGACCGACGCACTGACCGGCATTCACAACCGGCGCTATTTCCAGGAGCGCCTGACCACCGAAATGGCCCGGGTCGAACGCGGCGGTGGCGAGCTGTCGGTGATCATGCTCGACATCGACCACTTCAAACGGATCAACGATCAGTACGGTCACGCAGCGGGCGACCGCGTGTTGCAGGCGGTCTGCGAGCGCATCGGCCATCGTCTGCGGCGTACCGACGTGTTCTGCCGGTTGGGCGGCGAAGAGTTCATGGTGCTGTGCCCGGACATCGACGGCGATCACGCGCACATGCTGGCCGAAGAGTTATGGCAAAGCCTGCGCAGTGCGCCAATCGATGTGGTGGGGGTGGTGACGGCCAGTTTCGGGATTGCCAGCTGGCGACCCGGGGAGGGCGCGGACGCTTTGTTGCTGCGGGCGGATTCCGGGGTTTATGCGGCGAAACAGGGCGGACGGGATCGGGTCGAGCGGCAGATGAACTGAGTCCCTCTGCCACCTGATCGTTCCCACGCTCTGCGTGGGAATGCCTCCGGGGACGCTCCGCGTCCAGTGACGCAGAGCGTCACGGGCTGTATTCCCACGCGGAGCGTGGGAACAATCAGGTTTTTTTTTTGGGGGGGGGGGGCGGCAGTTTCGGCTGTGATGATTGTTCCCACGCAGAGCGTGGGAACAATCATTTACGGGGATTACAGGACCGAAGCAGTCTGCGGCGTCCGTGGCTGTTTATAAAGATCCAGCAGCACCTGATCCAGCACCGACGACGCGCCGAACGGGGCCTTGTCGTTGAGGATCGCCACCACCGCCCAGGTGTTGCCGTTGACGTCGCGGCTGAAGCCGGCGATTGCCCGCACGGTGTTCAGGGTGCCGGTCTTGACGTGGGCTTCGCCGCGCATCGCGGTGGTCTTCAGGCGTTTGCGCATGGTGCCGTCGGTGCCGGCAATCGGCAGCGAGCTGATGTACTCGGCGGCGTAAGGGCTGTGCCAGGCCGCTTGCAGCATGTTGGCCATTTCACGGGCGCTGACCCGCTCCGAACGCGACAGACCGGAGCCGTTCTCCATCACCAGGTGCGGCGCTGTGATGCCTTTCTTCGCCAGCCACTGCCGCACCACACGTTGCGCGGCTTTGGCGTCATCGCCGTCGGCGTCGTTGCGGAATTTCTGGCCCAGGCTCAGGAACAGTTGCTGAGCCATGGTGTTGTTACTGTACTTGTTGATGTCGCGGATGATTTCCGCCAGATCCGGCGAGAACGCACGGGCCAGCACTTTGGCGCTGCTCGGCGTCGGGGCCAGACGATCCTTGCCCTGGATGCTGCCGCCCAGTTCCTTCCAGATCGCCCGCACGGCGCCGGCGGTGTAGGTCGCGTGATCGAGCAGCGACAGATAAGTCTGCGAGCTGCAGCCTTCGCCCAGCTGGCCGGCCACGGTCACGGTCACGCTGCCATCGGCCTGCGGCACCGGGTTGTAGCGCACGCCGCCGGTGCATTGTTTGGAGTTGAGCGCTTTGACGGTGTTCTCGATGTTGATGCTGGCAATCGGCGGTTCGACCGAGATCAAAACCCGGCCATTGTCATTGCGGGCCACGAAACGCAAGGCCTTGAGGTTGACCAGCAGCGAATCCGGCTTGACCAGGAACGGCTTGTTCTCGTCGTTGCCGTCATCGTTGAATTCCGGCAGCTGTGGCTGCACGAAGAAGCTGCGATCCAGTACCAGATCACCGGTGACCTGGGTCACGCCATTGGCGCGCAGGTCGCGCATCAGCAGCCAGAGTTTTTCCATGTTCAGCTTCGGATCGCCGCCACCCTTGAGGTAGAGGTTGCCGTTGAGGATCCCGCCGTTCAGGTCGCCGTCGGTGTAGAACTCGGTTTTCCACTGATGGTTGGGGCCGAGCATTTCCAGCGCCGCGTAAGTGGTGACCAACTTCATGGTCGAGGCCGGGTTGACCGAGACGTCGGCGTTGTACACGGTCGGCGTGCCCGGGCCGTCCAGCGGCACCATCACCAGCGACAGGGCAGTGGGCTGCAGCTTGCTGGCCTTGAGGGCTTTTTCGACGTTGGGGGTCAGGGCGGTGTTGATGGTGGCAGCGGAGACGGGCAAGGCCAGCGGCAGAAGAAGACCGGCCAGGAGCAGAGGACGCAACGATTTGATCATATGAAATAAAACCCTACAGCCGAGGGGAAAAAAGACGAGGACATGGATGAAAAGGCCCTCAGTGGTCATGAAAGTGTCGGCATTATGCCCCAAGGTGTAACAGCTTGTGCCTTTCGCAAGGGCGCCAATTCGTTATTTTTTTACAGGCGGTCGCACGCACGTCCCAGAGAGTCGGGCAATCGCCGGCTTAAACTGGTAAAGTGCCGGCCGTTATTACTTAAGAGGATTGTTCCAATGGCGACTAACCGTTCCCAGCGTCTGCGCAAAAAACTGTGCGTCGATGAATTTCAAGAGCTGGGTTTCGAACTGAACCTGGGCTTCAAAGAAGACCTGTCCGAAGAAGCCATTGACGCTTTCCTCGAAGCATTCATCAAAGAAGCCATGGAAGCCAACGGTCTGGGCTATGTCGGCGGCGACGACTTCGGTCTGGTTTGCCTGCAGAAGCGTGGTTCGGTCTCCGAAGAGCAGCGCGCTGCTGTTGAAGCCTGGCTGAAAACCCGCTCCGAGCTGACTTCTACTGAAATCAGCCCGCTGCTGGACGTTTGGTATCCGGAAAAGCCGATCAACGCGGCCAAGTGATACTGAAAAAAACGGCGACCCGAGGGTCGCCGTTTTTTTATGCCTGCTTTTTAACGAGGCTCAGGCCTTGCGCCAGTTCAGGATCAGCAAGGTCAACACCCCCGCGACAATCCCCCAGAACGCCGAACCGATGGAAAACAGCGTCAGCCCCGACGCCGTGACCATGAAGGTGATCAGCGCCGCTTCCCGTTCCTTCACCTCGGTCATGGCGATGCTCAAGCCGTTGATGATCGAGCCGAACAGCGCCAAAGCAGCAATCGACAGCACCAGCTCCTTCGGCAGCGCGGCAAACAGTGCCGCCAGCGTGGCGCCGAACACCCCGGCAATCCCGTAGAAAATCCCGCACCACACCGCAGCGGTGTAGCGTTTGTTGCGATCTTCATGGGCATGTGGCCCGGTGCAGATCGCCGCGCTGATGGCCGCCAGGTTGATGCCGTGGGAACCGAACGGCGCAAGCAGCAAGGAAGCGATGCCGGTGGCGGTGATCAGCGGCGAGGCCGGGACGTTGTAGCCGTCGGCGCGTAGCACGGCGATGCCGGGCATGTTTTGCGAGGTCATCGCTACCACAAACAGCGGAATGCCGATGCTGATGGTCGCGGCCAGGGAAAAGTGCGGCGTGGTCCAGACCGGTGTCGCCACTTCCAGATGAAAACCGCTGAAGTCCAGCAGCCCCATGAACCCCGACAGCGCGGTGCCGATCAGCAGCGCGGCGAGCACGGCATAGCGTGGCGACCGGCGTTTGACGATGAGATAAGTGAAGAACATCCCCAGCACCAGACCGGTGCGGTGTTGCGCGGCGACGAAAATTTCGCTGCCGATCTTGAACAGAATCCCCGCCAGCAGCGCGGCGGCGAGGGAGGCCGGGATCTTTTTCACCAGCCGTTCGAAGCTGCCGGTCAAGCCGCAGATCGTCACCAGCACCGCGCAGGTGATGTAGGCGCCAATCGCTTCACCGTAGGTAACGCCGCCGAGGCTGGTGATCAGCAACGCCGCGCCGGGCGTCGACCAGGCAATCGTGATCGGCGTGCGATAACGCAGGGACAGACCGATCGAACACACCGCCATGCCGATGGAAATCGCCCAGATCCACGACGAAATCTGCCCGCTGGTCAGGCCCGCCGCTTGCCCGGCCTGGAACATCAGCACCAGCGAACTGGTGTAGCCGGTCATCATCGCGATGAACCCGGCGACGATGGCGGAGGGCGATGTGTCCGCCAGCGGGCGCAGTCGGGTGTGGGTAATTTCGTTCATGACAACGGCGTTCCTTGTACTAATGAAGATATTTGCTGCTACGCGAAACCCTTGTGGGAGCGAGCTTGCTCGCGATGGCGGCGGAACAGTCGACATTGGAGTTGAATGTCCAACCGCTATCGCGAGCAAGCTCGCTCCCACAGGGATCGCGGATTCTGCGATCAAGCCTAAACTCAAACGTAACGGAGCGTTGCAATACAGCCAAAGCCACAAACAGCCGTACAGTCGTGTTGCCACCTTCCATTGTGTACAATCGCGCTGTTTTTTACGCGATACTTGCCAGCGACCCACTGTGCCGTATTACAGTCACGGTCAATTCGCCGCAGTTCTTCCCGACTCGAGTGCCCATGAACGAACAGTTGCAACCCCTCAAGAAACAACCGCGAGCAGGCAAAGCCGGCCGCAGCGGAACCCAGGACGATATTGTCTATGCGCATATCTTCGAGGCTATCCTCGAACAGCGCCTGGCGCCCGGCACAAAGTTGAGCGAAGAAGCGCTGGGGGAAATTTTCGGGGTCAGCCGCACCATCATTCGCCGCGCGCTCTCGCGTCTGGCCCATGAAGGCGTGGTGCTGTTGCGGCCGAACCGTGGCGCGGTCGTCGCCAGCCCGAGCGTTGAAGAGGCGCGTCAGGTGTTCCTCGCCCGACGGCTGGTGGAACGCGCAATCACCGAGCTGGCGGTGCAACACGCCACCGCCGAGCAGATCGCCGAACTGCGCCAGATGGTCAACGACGAACGCGACAGCTTCTCCCGTGGCGATCGCGGCGCCGGCATCCGTCTCTCCGGCGAATTCCACCTGAAACTGGCCGAAGCGGCGAAGAACGCGCCGTTGATCAGTTTCCAGCGCAGCCTGGTTTCGCAGACGTCGCTGATCATCGCCCAATATGAAAGCGGCAACCGCTCGCACTGTTCCTACGACGAACACACCCAGTTGATCGACGCCATCGAAGCGCGCAACGGCGAGCTGGCAGTGGATTTGATGATGCATCACATGGATCACATCGACAGCAAGCTCAACCTCGACGAGGAAAGTGCTTCGGACGATCTGCATGCAGTGTTCTCGCACCTGTTGCAGACCAAGAAGCCGGGGCGGCCGGCGGTCAAGCTCTGAGTCAGACCGCGTCGACCCCAATCGCTGGCTTGCCAGCGATAGCAATCTGACAAGCAATAAAAATCCCCCGGACTGCAAAGTACCGGGGGATTTTTTTGTCCGTCTGATCCTGATCGTCTGATCGTTCCCACGCTCTGCGTGGTAACGCCTCTGGGGACGCTCCGCGTCCAGTGACGCGGAGCGTCACGGGCTGCATTCCCACGCAGAGCGTGGGAACGATCAGCGCGGGGGCGATCAGTGTTGATCAGTTAGCGCTGGTGTACCAGCGCGCCTGCCGCATAGGTCTGGGCCACAGTGCGGTCATCGCCCAGGGTCATCAGCACGAACAACGTCTCGGCAATGTTGTTGGCCTGCTTCAAGCGGTAGCTCAGCAGCGGCGTGGCGTTGTAGTCCAGCACCAGGAAGTCGGCGTCGGAGCCCGGTTGCAGGTTGCCGATCCTGTCTTCCAGACGCAGTGCCCGCGCGCCGCCGAGGGTAGCGAGGTATAGCGATTTGAACGGGCTCAGGCGTGCGCCTTGCAGTTGCATCACCTTGTAGGCTTCGTTCAGGGTTTGCAGCAGCGAGAAACTGGTGCCACCGCCGACGTCAGTGCCGAGGCCGACGTTCAGTTTGTGCTTCTCCGCCATTGGCAGATTGAACAGGCCGCTGCCGAGGAAGAAGTTCGAGGTCGGGCAGAACGCGATCGCCGAACCAGTCTCCGCCAGACGCGCACATTCGTCGTCGCACAGGTGCACGCCGTGGGCGAACACCGAGCGCTCGCCGAGCAGCTGATAGTGGTCGTAGACGTCCAGATAGCCCTTGCGCTCCGGAAACAGCTCCTTGACCCACTCGACTTCCTTGAGGTTTTCGCTGATGTGGGTCTGCATGTACAGATCCGGGTATTCACCGAGCAACTGGCCGGCGAGGGTCAACTGTTCCGGGGTGCTGGTCGGGGCGAAACGCGGGGTGACTGCATAGTGCAGACGACCCTTGCCGTGCCAGCGTTCGATCAGCGCCTTGCTGTCGACGTAGCTCGATTCCGGGGTGTCGGTCAGGTAGTCCGGCGCGTTGCGGTCCATCATCACCTTGCCGGCGATCATCCGCAGATCCAGCTTCTCGGCCGCTTCGAAGAACGAGTTCACCGATTGCGGGTGCACGCTGCCGAACACCAGCGCGGTGGTGGTGCCGTTGCGCAGCAGTTCCTTGATGAAAATGTCCGCCACTTCATCGGCGTGGGCCTTGTCGGCGAACTGGCTTTCGCACGGGAAGGTGTAGGTGTTCAGCCAGTCCAGCAGTTGCTCGCCGTAGGCGCCGACCATGCCGGTCTGCGGCAGGTGGATGTGGGTGTCGATGAAGCCCGGGGTGATCAGCGCATCCTTGTGATGCGTGATCTCGATGTCCGCCGGCAGGGTCGGCAGCAGTTCGCTGGCGTGGCCGAGGGCGCTGATCTTGCCGTCATCGACCACCAGCAGGCCGTCCTCGAAATACTCGTAGGAGGCTTCGATGCCGACCTCGGCAGGGTCGGCGATGCTGTGCAGGATGGCGGCGCGGTAGGCTTTGCGAGTCAGAGGCATGAGGGTTCTCTAATCAGTTTGAGGCTTTGAGTGAGGCGGCCTGACTGCGGCGCGAAACCGGCAGCAGCTTGGCAATCGGTTCGGCACTGGCGGTGTGCTGGCCGAAATTGGCGTTATAGGTGGCGATGATTTCGCCGGCGATGGAGATGGCGATTTCCACAGGCAACTTGCCTTTGACTTCGCCGATGCCCATCGGGCAGCGCATGCGTTGCACGACACTGGCGTCGAAACCACGATCACGCAAACGGTGTTCGAACTTGGCCCGTTTGGTCTTCGAGCCGATCAGGCCGAACCAGGTGAAGTCGTTACGCTTGAGGATCGCGGCGGTGAGTTCCAGATCCAGTTGATGGTTGTGGGTCATGACGATGCAGTAGCTGCCGGCGGGCAGGTCGTCGATTTCATCCACAGGTTCCTCGGCGACGATTTTGCGCACGCCGTGGGGAATCTGCTCGGGGAATTCCTTTTCCCGGGAGTCGATCCAGCGCACCCGGCAGGGCAGGCTGGCGAGCAAGGGTACCAGCGCGCGACCGACATGGCCGGCGCCGAACACGGCGATCTGCGCCTGCACCTGGCCCATCGGTTCGAACAACAGCACTGTGGCGCCGCCGCAGCACTGGCCGAGGCTGGCGCCGAGGCTGAAGCGCTCCAGATGGGTTTCCTGCTTGCCGCTGGCGAGCATCTCGCGAGCGATCTGCATGGCTTTGTATTCCAGGTGCCCGCCACCGATGGTGTCGAACGTCTGGCGGGCGCTGACGACCATCTTCGAGCCGGCATTGCGCGGCGTCGAGCCGAGCTCTTCGATGATCGTCACCAGAACGCAGGGCTCGCCCTGGTTCTGCAGGTCGGCGAGGGCGTCGATCCAGTTGTACATATCTCACCTCTCAGATCGTTCCCACGCTCTGCGTGGGAATGCATCACTGGACGCTCCGCGTCCGCTGTTCAGGATGCGACGCAGAGCGTCGCCGGCTGCATTCCCACGCAGAGCGTGGGAACGATCATCAAACGACCTCGGTTTCAGCTTCGACGGCCTTCACCGCCTTGAGCTGGCGCATCTGCTCGCAACCCCACAACACCCGCTCCGGGGTCGCCGGCGCGTCGATCTTCGGTTGATGCTTGTAGTCACCAAGGCTGGCCACCGCATCCTTGATCGCGCACCACGCAGCGATGCCGAGCATGAACGGTGGCTCACCCACAGCCTTGGAGTGGAACACCGTGTCTTCCGGGTTCTTGCGGTTTTCCACCAGCTTCACCCGCAGGTCCAGCGGCATGTCCGCCACGGCCGGGATCTTGTAGCTGGCCGGGCCGTTGGTCATCAGCTTGCCCTTGTTGTTCCACACCAGTTCTTCCATGGTCAGCCAGCCCATGCCCTGAACAAAACCACCCTCGACCTGGCCGATGTCGATGGCCGGGTTCAGCGAGGCGCCGACGTCATGGAGGATGTCGGTACGCAGCATCTTGTACTCGCCGGTCAAGGTGTCGACGATCACCTCGCAGCACGCCGCGCCGAAGGCGAAGTAGTAGAACGGCCGACCACGGGCCTGGCTGCGGTCGTAGTAGATTTTCGGGGTCTTGTAGAACCCGGTACTCGACAGCGACACCTGATTGAAATACGCCAGCTGGATCAGCGCTTCGAAGGTCAGGATATGGTCACGAACGCGCACGTGGCCGTTGTGGAATTCCACGTCTTCTTCGCTGACCTTGTAGTGCCGCGCGGCAAATTCGACCAGTCGCTGCTTGATGATCTCGGCAGCGTTCTGAGCGGCCTTACCGTTGAGGTCAGCGCCGCTGGATGCCGCCGTCGGCGAGGTATTCGGCACCTTGTCGGTGTTGGTCGCGGTGATCTGCACACGGTCCATTTCCACCTGGAACACTTCGGCCACGACCTGCGCGACCTTGGTATTCAGGCCCTGGCCCATTTCCGTGCCGCCGTGGTTCAGGTGGATGCTGCCGTCGGTGTAGACGTGCACCAAGGCACCTGCCTGGTTGAGGAAGCTGGCAGTGAAGGAAATGCCGAACTTCACCGGGGTCAGCGCGAGGCCTTTTTTCAGGATCGGGCTGTTGGCGTTGTAGCGACGAATCGCTTCGCGACGCTCGGCGTACTGGCTGCTTTCTTCCAGTTCAGCGGTCATCTCCTCGAGCATGTTGTGCTCGACGGTCTGGTAGTAATGGGTGACGTTGCGCTCAGTCTTGCCGTAGTAGTTGGCCTTGCGCACGGCGAGCGGATCGAGGTTGAGGTGACGGGCGATGGCGTCCATCACTTCTTCGATCGCGACCATCCCTTGCGGGCCGCCGAAACCGCGGTAGGCAGTGTTCGACGCGGTGTTGGTCTTGCAGCGGTGACCGTTGATGGTCGCATCGCCGAGGTAGTACGAGTTGTCCGAGTGGAACATCGCCCGGTCAACGATCGAGGCCGACAGGTCAGGCGAGCAGCCGCAGTTACCGGCCAGATCCATCGCGATGCCGTGCAGGCGTCCGGTGCTGTCGAAGCCGACGTCGTACTCGACGTAGAACGGGTGACGCTTGCCGGTCATCAGCATGTCTTCGACACGCGGCAGACGCATCTTGGTCGGCTGGCCGGTGAGGTGCGCGATCACCGCACACAGGCATGCCGGGCTCGCGGCCTGGGTTTCCTTGCCGCCAAAACCACCGCCCATGCGGCGCATGTCGACTACGATCTTGTTCATCGACACGTCGAGGACTTCGGCCACCAGTTTCTGCACTTCGGTGGGGTTCTGGGTCGAGCAGTAGACGATCATGCCGCCGTCTTCGGTCGGCATCACCGAGGAGATCTGGGTCTCCAGATAGAAGTGTTCCTGGCCGCCGATGTGCAGCGTGCCTTGAATCCGGTGTTCAGCCGTGGCCAGTGCGGTGGTCGAATCACCGCGCTGATGAGTGTGACTGTCGAGCACGAAGTGGCGTTTGCGCAGGGCTTCGACCACGTCCAGCACCGGTTCCAGATCTTCGTATTCGATGATCGCGGCCATGGCGGCCTTGCGAGCGGTTTCCAGATCTTTCGCGGCCACGGCCAGCACCGGTTGACCGACGAACTGCACGTCATCGATGGCCAGCAGCGGATCGCCCGGCAGCAGCGGGCCGATGTCTTTCAGGCCCGGCACGTCTTCGTGGGTGATGGCGATGCGCACGCCTTCGAAGGCATAGCAGGGCTTGGTGTCGATGCTGATGATTTTCGCGTGGGCGCGATCCGACAGCCGCGCGTAAACGTGCAACTGGTTGGGGAATTCCAGGCGGTCATCGATGTACTGCGCTTCACCGGACACATGCTTGGCGGCGCTGTCGTGTTTGACGCTGCGGCCGACGCCAGAGGTCAGGTCTTTGGCGAACAATTCAGCCAGTTCAGCTTGAGTTTTCTCTACGCCGTGATGGTTAGACATAAGCGGTCACCCGAGTCTCGATGTGCGGTGTTTGCAGTTCGATAAAGTATTTGCGCAGCAGGTTCTGCGCGCTGAGCAGGCGGTATTCCTTGCTGGCGCGGAAGTCCGAGAGCGGGGTGAAATCCTCGCCCAGCGCGGTGCAGGCACGTTCGACCACAGCGTTGTTGAACGGCTGACCGAGCAGCACCGCTTCGCAATGAGCGGCGCGTTTCGGGATCGCGGCCATGCCGCCGAAGGCGACGCGGGCGTCGGTGATCACGCCGTTTTCGACACGCAGGTTGAAGGCGGCGCAGACAGCAGAGATGTCATCGTCCAGACGCTTGGAGACTTTGTAGGCGCGGAAACGCTGCTCGGCCGTGGCGCGTGGGACGATGATTTTTTCGATGAACTCGCTTTCCTGACGCGCGGTGACCCGGTAATCGATGAAGTAATCCTCGAGGGCCAGCGTGCGGCGGGTCTCGCCCTTGCACAGCACGATCTGCGCGCCGAGGGCGATCAGCAGCGGTGGCGAGTCACCGATCGGCGAGGCGTTGCCGATGTTGCCGCCGAGGGTGCCCTGGTTGCGAATTTGCAGGGAGGCGAAGCGGTGCAGCAGTTCGCCGAAGTCCGGGTACTCGGCGTTCAGCGCTTCGTAGCAGTCGGAGAGGGCGGTGGCGGCGCCGATTTCAATGCGATCTTCGAAGTGCTCGATGCGCTTCATTTCGGCGACGTTGCCGACGTAGATCATCACCGGCAGCGTGCGGTGGAACTGAGTGACTTCCAGCGCCAGATCAGTGCCGCCGGCCAGCAGGCGAGCCTGTGGATAAGCGTCGTAGAGATCGGCCAGATCGGCGACGGTCAGCGGCACCAGGCAGCGTTTGTCGCCGCTGTTGAGTTCGCCGATCGATGTCGGGGCAATGGCTTTGAGGCGGGAGATGGTTTCCGCTTCGCGGGCGTCGAACTGGTCCGGTTGCTTGCCGCAGCAGGATTGTTCGGCAGCGGCCAGAATCGGCCGGTAACCGGTGCAGCGGCAGAGGTTGCCGGCCAGCGCTTCGTGGGCCTTGGCCTGATCCGGTGCATCGCTGTTCTTTTGCAGGGCGAACAGCGACATCACGAAACCGGGGGTGCAGAAACCGCACTGCGAACCGTGGCACTCGACCATGGCTTTCTGCACGCTGTGCAGTTCGCCCTTGTGCTTGAGGTCTTCGACGCTGATCAATTGCTTACCGTGCAGGGACGATACGAACGTCAGGCACGAGTTGAGGCTGCGATAGCGAATGTGCTCGCGGCCATCGTCATCCGTCTGTAACTCGCCGACCACCACGGTACAGGCGCCGCAGTCACCGCTGGCGCAGCCTTCTTTGGTGCCGGATTTGCCCACGTGTTCGCGCAGGTAGTTGAGCACAGTCAGGTTCGGGTCCAGGGCGTGCTCGCTACGGAGTTCCTGGTTAAGTAAAAACTGGATCACGGAAGGCCTCGCAGACTCATTATTGTTGTTGAGCGACTTGAGCCGAATTTAGCAGGTCTGACTTTTCGGTCAATGGTTTTCTGACTTAAAGGTCAGGAAAAACCGTTTTGTCGCTCAACCACGTGTCTCTTCAGTATTGACCCTCATTGGATCAAGCGCTTTTTTGCGGGATTCGTGCCAAAAACCGCTGTGCGGGCACTCCGCCATGACCGCGCATTGCGCTACACTGCGCCGCTTGTGCAGATCGAAGAGTTTGAAGGACAACCATGACGTTCAAGGCGCCGGACAGCCTCGCCGAGCAAATCGCTCACCACCTCGCCGAACGGATCATTCGCGGCGAAATGAAGCCGGGAGAGCGTATCCAGGAACAGAAGGTCACGCTGGCGCTGAACGTCAGCCGCGGCTCGGTCCGCGAAGCCTTGCTGATCCTCGAGCGCCGTCACCTGATCGCGATCCTGCCGCGCCGTGGCGCCCACGTCACCGAGCTGACGGCACACAAGGTGCAGAGTCTGTGCACGCTGATGAGCGAGCTGTACATCCTGCTCGGCAACGCGGTGGCCAATGGCTGGCAAGTCCAGTCCGACATGGCGCCGTTCGTGCAGATCCAGCAGCGCCTGACCGCCAGCTACGAGCGTCAGGACATCCGCACCTTCGTTGACGACAGCTTCAACGTGATGCGCGCCGCGTACCCGTTCGCCAACAACCCGTACCTGCAAGAAACGGTGGAAAACCTGCAACCGGCCATGAGCCGCGCGTACTTCCTCGCGCTGGAGCAGCGCAAGGCCGAGATGAGCGAGTTCCTCGAACTGTTCGAACGCCTGCTCGCCGCCGTCCTCGCCCGTGACCTGCCGCAGATCCGCATCGTGCTGACGGCTTACGCCCAGCGCAGTTGCGATCTGGTGGTGTCCGCCCTGACGGTTGCCTGACCTTGCGGCTCAAGTGCATCAAGCTGGCGGGGTTCAAATCCTTCGTCGATCCGACCACGGTGAACTTCCCCAGCAACATGGCGGCAGTCGTCGGGCCGAACGGTTGCGGCAAGTCGAACATCATCGACGCCGTGCGCTGGGTGATGGGCGAAAGCTCGGCGAAAAACCTGCGCGGCGAGTCGATGACCGACGTCATCTTCAACGGCTCGACCAGCCGCAAACCGGTGAGCCAGGCGAGCATCGAACTGGTGTTCGACAACTCCGACGGCACGCTGCTGGGCGAGTGGGCCGCTTATGCGGAAATTTCGATCCGCCGCAAAGTGACCCGCGACAGCCAGACGACTTATTACCTCAACGGCGCCAAATGCCGTCGTCGCGACATCACCGACATCTTCCTAGGCACCGGCCTCGGCCCGCGCAGCTACTCGATCATCGAGCAGGGGATGATCTCCAAGCTGATCGAGTCCAAGCCCGAAGACCTGCGTAACTTCATCGAAGAAGCTGCCGGCATCTCCAAGTACAAGGAGCGTCGGCGCGAGACCGAAAACCGCATTCGCCGCACCCACGAAAACCTTGCCCGTCTGACTGACCTGCGCGAAGAGCTCGAGCGTCAGCTCGAACGCCTGCACCGTCAGGCCGAGGCCGCCAAGAAGTATCAGGAATACAAAGCCGAAGAACGCCAGCTCAAGGCGCAGCTGTCGGCCCTGCGCTGGCAGGATCTGAACGATCAGGTCGGTCAGCGCGAGTCGATCATCGGCAACCAGGAAATCAGCTTCGAAGCGCTGGTCGCCGAGCAACGCAACGCCGACGCGGCCATTGAACGCCTGCGCGACGGTCACCATGACCTGTCCGAGCGCTTCAATCTGGTGCAAGGGCGCTTCTATTCGGTCGGCGGCGACATCGCCCGGGTCGAGCAGAGTATCCAGCACGGCCAGCAGCGTCTGCGCCAATTGCAGGACGATCTGAAAGAAGCCGAACGCGCACGCCTCGAAACCGAATCGCACCTGGGCCACGACCGCACCTTACTGCTGACTCTCGGCGAAGAGCTCGATCAACTGACGCCCGAGCAGGAAATCACCAACGCCGCGGCCGAAGAAGCCGCCGCTGCGCTGGAAGACTCCGAAACCGTCATGCACGGCTGGCAGGAACAGTGGGACGCCTTCAACCTGACTGCCGCCGAACCCCGTCGTCAGGCCGAAGTGCAGCAGTCGCGCATCCAGCAGCTGGAAACCAGCATGGAGCGTCTGGCCGATCGGCAAAAGCGTCTGGGCGAAGAGCGGGCACTACTCTCGGCCGATCCGGAAGACGCGGCGATCATGGAACTCAGCGAGCAGCTCGCCGAGTCCGAAGCGACCCTTGAAGATTTGCAGACCAGCGAAGAAGCCCAGGTCGAAAAGCTCGAGCAACTGCGCCAGGAATTGCAGCAAGCATTGACTGCGCAACAACAGGCGCAGGGCGATTTGCAGCGCCTCAATGGTCGACTCGCATCCCTCGAAGCCTTGCAGCAGGCCGCGCTCGATCCGGGCACCGGCACCGCCGAATGGCTGAAGGAACACAACCTCACCGAGCGTCCGCGTCTGGCCGAAGGCCTGAAGGTCGAGGCCGGTTGGGAGCTGGCGGTGGAAACCGTGCTCGGCGCCGACCTGCAAGCGGTGCTGGTGGATGATTTCGACGGCTTCGATCTGTCCGGTTTCGCCCAGGGCGATCTGCGTTTGCTCAGCCCCGGCAATGACGGCGTGCGCGTGGCTGGCAGCCTGCTGGACAAGGTCGAGGCGCAGGTCGATTTGTCGCCCTGGCTCGCTCAGGTCAAACCGGTCGACAGCCTTGAACAGGCACTGGCCCTGCGCGGCCAACTGGCTGCCGGGCAGAGCCTGATCAGCCGCGACGGTTACTGGGTCGGCCGGCATTTCCTGCGGGTGCGCCGCGCCAGCGAAGCCGAAAGCGGCATGCTTGCGCGCGGCCAGGAAATCGAATCACTGCATCTGGAACGCGAAGAGCGCGAAGCCACGGTCGAGGCCATGGAAGCCCGTTTGCAAACCCTGCGCGCGCAACAGCGTCAGCAGGAAAACGGCCGCGAACATTTGCGTCGCTTGCTGCAAGACGAAGCTCGTCAGCAAGGCGAGTTGAAAGCTCAGCTGTCCGCCGGCAAAGCCAAGGCTGAGCAGTTGAATCTGCGTCGCACCCGCCTCGACGAAGAGCTGGTCGAACTCGCTGAACAGCGCGAACTGGAACATGAAAACATCGGCGAAGCGCGGATCCAGTTGCAGGACGCCCTCGACGCCATGGCCCTCGATACCGAACAGCGCGAATTGCTGTTGGCCCAGCGCGACAGCCTGCGCGAGCGGTTGGATCGGGTGCGTCAGGAGGCTCGTCAGCACAAGGACCACGCCCATCAATTGGCCGTGCGTCTGGGCTCGCTGCGTGCTCAGCATGATTCGACCCGTCAGGCCCTTGAGCGTCTGGAAATGCAGGCCGAGCGTCTCACTGAAAAACGTGAGCAGCTCAGCCTGAATCTGGAGGAGGGCGAGGCGCCGCTGGAAGAGCTGCGCCTCAAACTCGAAGAGTTGCTCGACAAGCGCATGAGCGTCGACGACGAACTCAAGACCGCCCAGATCGCTCTGGAAGATGCCGACCGCGAATTGCGTGACGCGGAAAAACGCCGGACCCAGGCCGAGCAGCAATCGCAATTGATCCGTGGCCAGCTCGAACAGCAACGCATGGAATGGCAGGCCCTGACCGTGCGCCGCAAGGCCCTGCAGGATCAACTGCTGGAAGACGGCTACGATCTGCACGGCGTGCTCAACACCCTGACCGCCGAGGCCAGCGAGAAGGCCGCCGAAGAAGAACTTGAACGCATCGCCGCGCGGATTCAGCGCCTGGGCGCGATCAACCTCGCGGCGATCGATGAATACACGCAACAATCCGAGCGTAAACGTTATCTGGATGCCCAGGACGCCGATCTGGTCGAAGCCCTCGAAACTCTGGAAAACGTCATCCGCAAGATCGACAAGGAAACCCGTAACCGTTTCAAAGATACCTTTGATCAGATCAATGGCGGTTTACAGGCGCTTTTCCCGAAAGTTTTCGGTGGTGGACGCGCCTATTTGGAACTGACGGGCGAAGATCTACTCGATACAGGGGTGACGATCATGGCGCAGCCGCCCGGGAAGAAGAACAGCACCATCCATTTGCTCTCTGGCGGTGAGAAAGCCCTGACGGCACTGGCATTGGTTTTTGCGATCTTCAAATTGAATCCGGCGCCGTTCTGCATGCTCGATGAGGTTGACGCACCACTGGATGACGCTAACGTTGGACGCTACGCACGATTGGTCAAAGAGATGTCGCAGACCGTGCAGTTCATCTATATCACCCACAACAAGATCGCCATGGAAATGGCTGACCAGTTGATGGGTGTGACGATGCACGAGCCGGGTTGTTCGCGACTGGTAGCCGTGGATGTCGAGGAGGCGATGGCGATGGTGGATGCCTGAGCCGGCGCTGTCGGAAAAGGTATTTGTAGTCTGTAGGACATATTTACCGGCTTCGACTTGCTGGCCAATCGACATAATCGCGCAAGCCAATGAGACAGACGGTGTAAAGTTGTCTTTGGTCGTGCTAGTTTAATGTCAATTTTTCGTATACGTGGGCAAAACGCCTGTCAGAACATAGAGTTGGCGCCACGTTTTAAAGCGGTTTGCACAGTGTAAACCCCTTATTTTTCAGCATTTTTTATAGAGGCACGGGATTACATGGAAATCGGTCTGCGCGAGTGGCTGATCGTCATCGGCATCATTGTGATAGCCGGTATTCTTTTCGATGGCTGGCGCCGTATGCGCGGCGGCAAGGGAAAACTGAAATTCCGTCTTGACCGAAGTCTGTCCAACCTGCCGGACGAGGACACCAGCGCCGAGCTGTTGGGCCCGGCCCGCGTGCTGGATACCCATAAAGAGCCGCAACTGGACGAACACGATCTGCCATCGGTGAGCATGCCGGCCCGCGAAGCACGCGAGCCTCGCGAATCCGGTTCCAAGCGCGGCAAGCGTGGCAGCAACGGTCCGGCCCAGGGCGACCTGAACCTCGATCTGGATCTGGACGGCGGCCCGAGCTTCAGCAGCCGCGACGATGATTTCGTCGAGCCTGCCACCAAATCGTCGGCGGCAGTGGCTGATAAAGATCAGCCGCAAGCCGAAGAAGTGCTGGTCATCAGCGTGATCTGCCGCGATCCGGCCGGCTTCAAGGGCCCGGCACTGCTGCAGAACATTCTGGAAAGCGGTCTGCGTTTCGGCGAGATGGATATTTTCCACCGTCACGAAAGCATGGCCGGCAACGGTGAAGTGCTGTTCTCCATGGCCAACGCGGTCAAACCGGGCATTTTCGATCTGGACGACATCGACCATTTCAGCACCCCGGCGGTGAGCTTCTTCCTCGGCCTGCCTGGCCCGCGTCATCCGAAGCAGGCCTTCGACGTGATGGTGGCGGCAGCCCGCAAGCTGTCCCAGGAACTGAACGGCGAGTTGAAAGATGACCAGCGCAGCGTCCTGACCGCGCAGACCATCGAGCACTACCGTCAGCGCATCGTTGAATTCGAACGTCGCGCCCTGACCCAGAAGCGTTGATTGAAAAGGTTGCCTCGCAATAAAGGGGCAATCGGCAAAATAGATTGAGCAGCCTCGGCTGCTCTTTTGCTTTATGAGAGAACACCCATGACTGCCGCCGAAACCCGCATTCTAGAGCTGCGTGCTGAACTCGATCAGCACAACTACCGTTACCACGTTCTCGATGAGCCGAGCATTCCGGATGCCGAGTACGACCGGTTGTTCCACGAGCTCAAGGCGCTGGAAGCGGCCAACCCGGAACTGATCACCAGCGACTCGCCGACCCAGCGCGTCGGCAGCGTGGCGCTGACCGCGTTCACTCAGGTGCGTCACGAAGTGCCGATGCTCAGCCTCGGCAACGCCTTCGAAGAAACCGACATGCGCGAGTTCGACCGCCGCGTGACCGAAGGTCTGGATCTGCCGGCCGGTGATCTGTTCGGCGGTGGCGCGGCGGTGGAATACAGCTGTGAGCCGAAACTCGATGGCCTGGCGGTCAGCCTGCTGTATCAGGACGGTGTGCTGGTGCGCGGCGCGACGCGCGGCGATGGCACCACCGGCGAAGACATCAGCGTCAACGTGCGCACCGTGCGCAACATTCCGCTGAAGCTGCACGGCGAAGGCTGGCCGGCGACCCTGGAAGTGCGCGGCGAAGTGTTCATGTCCAAGGCCGGTTTCGAACGCCTCAACGCCTCGCAACTGGAAGTCGGCGGCAAGACCTTCGCCAACCCGCGCAACGCCGCCGCCGGCAGCCTGCGTCAGCTGGATTCGAAGATCACCGCCAACCGTCCGCTGGAATTCTGCTGCTACGGCATCGGCCAGGTCTCTCACGATATTTCCGACACCCATATCGGCAACCTCAAGCAACTGCAAGCGTGGGGCATGCCGATCAGCCACGAATTGAAACTGGCCAAGGGCATCGGCGAATGCCTGGATTACTACCGCGATATCGGTGAGCGCCGTAATTCGCTGGCCTATGAAATCGACGGTGTGGTGTTCAAGGTCAACAGCATTGCCGACCAGCGCGAACTGGGCTTCCGCGCCCGGGAACCGCGCTGGGCCATCGCCCACAAATTCCCGGCCATGGAAGAACTCACCGAACTGCTCGACGTGGAATTCCAGGTCGGTCGCACCGGCGCCGTCACCCCTGTGGCGCGGCTGAAACCGGTCAAGGTCGCCGGCGTCACCGTGGCCAATGCGACGCTGCACAACATGGACGAAGTCGCCCGACTGGGTCTGATGATCGGCGACACAGTGATCATTCGCCGCGCCGGTGACGTGATCCCGCAAGTGGTGCAAGTGGTCATGGAGCGTCGCCCTGAAGACGCGCGGCCGGTGCAGATTCCCGAGAGCTGCCCGGTTTGCGGATCCCACGTCGAGCGCACGCAACTTGTCAAGCGCAGCAAGGGCAAGGAAACCATCAGCGAAGGCGCGGTGTATCGCTGCGTTGGCCGACTGGCCTGCGGTGCGCAGCTCAAGCAGGCGATCATTCACTTCGTCTCCCGTCGGGCGATGGACATCGAAGGCCTTGGCGACAAGAGCGTCGAGCAACTGGTGGACGAAGGTCTGGTCAGTTCGCCGGCTGATCTTTATGCGCTGAAGTTCGAGGACATTGTTGATCTCGAAGGCTTCGCCGAGGTGTCGAGCAACAAATTGCTGGCTGCGATTGAAGACAGCAAGAAACCGGGCCTGGCGCGCTTCATCTATGCGCTGGGCATTCCGGATGTCGGCGAGGAGACCGCCAAGGTGCTGGCGCGTTCGCTGGGGTCGCTGGAGCGTGTTCAGCAAGCCTTGCCGCAGGTGCTGACGTACTTGCCGGACATCGGCCTGGAAGTGGCGCACGAGATTCACAGCTTCTTCGAAGATGCGCACAACCAGCAGGTGATCACCGAGCTGCTGGGCCACGGTTTGCAGATTCAGGATCAGGGCGAGCTGGGCGCCGAGTTTGCCGCGAGCACCACGCTGGGTGGCTTCCTCGACAAGCTGCACATTCCTTCGGTCGGGCCGGGTGGCGCGCAGAAGCTGGCGGACAAGTTCGAATCGCTGGAAGGGGTGATGAACGCGGACTGGCTGGACATGCGCCAGGCATTGCCGGAGAAGCAGGCCAACTCGGTTCGCGAGTTTTTCGCCTTGCCCGAGCATCGTCAACTGGCTGAAGACGCCGAGAAGCAACTGCGCGATTTCGGCATGCACTGGCAGAGCGAAAAGAAAGTCGTCGAAGGCCTGCCGTTGGCTGGCGAAACCTGGGTGCTGACCGGCAAGGTCGAGCTGATGAGCCGCGATGTCGCCAAAGAACACCTGGAAAGCCTCGGCGCCAAGGTCGCCGGCTCCGTGTCGGCCAAGACCCATTGCGTGGTCGCCGGGCCGGGCGCGGGGTCGAAACTGACAAAGGCCAACGAACTGGGCGTGAAAGTGATGGATGAAGAGGCGTTTATCGCGTTCCTGAAAGGGCACGGTATCAGCGCCTGACTGATCGACAGGTGATCGTTCCCACGCTCCGCGTGGGAATGCCACCCCGGACGCTCCGCGTCCGCTGTGACGCAGAGCGTCACGGTATGCATTCCCACGCAGAGCGTGGGAACGATCTTTGGGCGGGAATGATCTAGTCTTGGCAAGCCCAAGGGAGAGATCGCCATGTACCGCTTTTTCGAGCAGCTCAGTTCCCGCATCGTCGCGCCGTTCATGGGCGAATCCTCGCGCAACAGCAAAATCTGGCCGTGCCGCTGCGGCCAGTCGCTGTTCTTTCGCAACAGCCAGTGCCTGGCCTGCAACGCGGCGCTGGGTTATCAACCTGAACACAGTCGCTTGACCTCGCTGCAACCGGGGCCGCAAGAGGGCACCTGGACGCTGGACGCCGACCCCGAAGCCGGGCTGTTCCGACGTTGTGCCAACCTCGACACCCCGGCGGCCTGCAACTGGCTGCTGCCCGCCAACGATCACGACACCCTGTGCGCGGCCTGCGATCTGAATCGCACCATTCCCGATCTGTCTGTCCCGGAAAACCCCGAACGCTGGCGCAAGGTGGAAATCGCCAAGCGGCGGCTGGTGGCGCAACTGATCAGCCTCGGCCTGCCGGTCGTCCCGAAAACCGTCGACGAAGCCACCGGCCTGGCCTTCGATTTCATCGGCGTCGATCTGCAAGGCAACGCACCGATGACCGGCCACGCCAACGGCCTGATCACCCTCGACATCGAAGAAGCCGACGACGCCCACCGCGAGCAGGTCCGAGCGCAGATGCACGAACCCTATCGCACATTGCTCGGGCACTTTCGCCATGAGGTCGGGCATTACTACTGGGATCGGCTGATCGACAACGGGCCGTGGCTCGGTTCATTCCGCAATCTGTTCGGCGATGAACGCGCCAGTTATGCCGAAGCGCTGGAGCGGCATTATCAACAGGGCGCACCGGCGGACTGGTCGCAGCACTACGTCAGTGCCTACGCCACCATGCATCCGTGGGAAGACTGGGCGGAAACCTGGGCGCATTACCTGCACATGATGGACGCGGTGGACACGGCGCTGGGTTTCGGCATGAGCGCCCGGGAGATGGACCTCGACTACCAGCCGTTTCCGTCGAGCACGCTGTACGATCCCGAGCATCCCGGCGGCGCGGCGTTCCTGTCGTTCGTCAACGCATGGATCGAACTGGCCGGCATGCTCAACGAGCTGTCCCGCAGCATGGGCCAGCCGGATTTCTATCCGTTCGTGCTACCGCCGGCGGCGATCGCCAAGCTGCACTTCATTCATCTGGTGATCCAGCAAGAGGGCGGCCGCGCGGACGAGGTGCTTCAGGCGCAATAGCAAGTGCTTGAAGCCCTTCATATTTTTAATCTGCAACCAGCGGTTGTAACTTCGTCTCAGATAGGTACAATGGCGCGGCTCGCCGACAGGCGAGTGTCGTTATGGTGACCCTATCGGTCCCCCCGCAACGATTACCCGTGAACCTGGTCAGAGCCGGAAGGCAGCAGCCACAGCGGGAACATTGTGTGCCGGGGTGTGGCTGGTAGGGTTACCACCTTAACGAATATCGAACGCGTCGACTGAACTGCATGGGTTTCGCCCACTGCGGTTTTTTTATGCCTGCGATTTGTCGGTTCGTACCCAAACCTCCTGCTCTCGAGTGCGCCGACACGGGGTAATCATTTGCTCTTCAATCGCGCATACTCGCAGCCACCGAAATAAATGAAGAGTCTGGCCGGGATCGACCTTAGGGTCTGCGCCCTGGCCGCGAGGTTTTATGCTCCCGGAACATTCCGATCTATCCAGCCCTGTGTTCTTGCCCGTCACGGATGAAACCTGCGCGAACCTGTTGCAGGCGGGTGGGGCCAAAGTGCTCGAAAGCCTGACCGATCCGGAGTTGGCGGCGGTGCTGGTCATCCAGAATCTGGTGCAGACGAAAGAGCAGGATCTCGGCGCCGTGGCGGCCGAGAAGATTCTGGCCAAGCTGTTGGCGTGGGCTGTCGATACTCGTCAGGCAACGACCGCGGGCCTGCTGTCCGAAGCCCAGCGACTGTTCGACCCGCGCAAACTGTATTTCGGCCTGAAGGTCCTGAACCCTCTGAACCTGCGTTTTCTGTTGGCTGAAGAAATATCGGCACGCGACTACTTGTTGCCCGACGGCCAGTGGGATTTCGAATACAAAGTCCGGCGCCATCGCAGTCATGACCCGTTCAGCCAGCCGATAGTGACGCCCCGTTACCGCGAGCGCTGGTTGAGCCCGGCACAGGACAAACTGGTCAGAACCTTCCGCGCCAACCTGGACGAAGACCTGCATGTTCAAGGCTATGCGGGGATCGGCAAGAGCCATCTGCTGGTCGCTTTGCTGGAACATCTGCGCCCGGAAAAGACCCTGTTGCTGGCGCGCACCCCGGCCAAACTGGAAGTTCTTCGTCAGCGCATGGTGGGGTCGAGCGAGAAGAAGGCCGGCAAGACCTTCCTGGCGTTTGCGCAGTCGCTGATGCTCGGGCGCAGGCCTCAGGCGGAGGCAGGGCGAATCCCGACCCGGCAGGCACTGGCGCAGGAACTGAATATTTTCGGTTTCCGCCACCACGACGGGCAGGCGACCCTTGAACTCTGCCTCAAAGTGATCGAGCGCTACTGCCGCTTCCGCGATCACACCTTTTCGGCGAAGCATCTGCCGCATTTCAACCAGCCGCTCTCTAGCGTCGACGCTCAGGTGTTGCTGGAGTATTCGAGCCGGGTGTGGGGCTACCTCGAACTCAACCCGGCGTGGGGCAGCCAGACCGGGTTCGAAGCGCTGCTGATGATCAAGCGTGCCTGCATCGCCGGCTGCGTGGTGCCGGCGCGCTACACGCATGTGCTGATCGACGAGAGCCAGGACATTCCCGGATCGCTGTTGCAGATCATCGAACGCGGTCGTCAGGTGCTGATCACCCTTGGCGACGAGTACCAGCAGGCGAGTGGCGTACCGGTCAAACGGCACCGCGAGGTTCGCCAAAGCGATATCAGCTATTCCGTGCGCTCGGGCCGCAACGTCGAACGGCTGGTCAACCCGCTGATCGCCCGGCATTCGCAGAAGGGCAAGATTCCGTTCGAAGGCGCCAGCGATGCTGATGTCGTCATCAAGGAATACCCGGAAGGTTTCGTACCGTCCGAGGGTTGCGTAGTGCTGACGGCATCGCCGTGGGACAGCATGATCTGGGCCATCCACCTGCACGATTCCAACTGCAAGTTCAGATTCCCGGACAAGCGAACCCAGGATGAGCTCAAGCATTTCATGGCCACCGCCATCGAACTGTTCAAACCTGATTTCTATCGTTCCGAATTCAGCGAAAACGGCGTGCATCCGTACTTCAGCGACCTGCCTGACTGGCAAGCCGTGTGCGATGCCAATCAGTTCGACGAGTCGTTTCTGCGGGTCAAGGCCAAGCTGGAAAGCGGCTTCATGATTGCCGACCTGACACGCCTGAACCGAATGATCGACAACGCCGGCAATGGCTGCCTGCTGATGCTCGCGGAAGAGGCGGGGGGCATGGAGTTCGACAAGGTCCTGCTGACACCGGGGTTGCTGACCAACGAGAAATTCAAGGATGCCTACGCGTTCGATCAGCGGATCTGCGCCGTGTACATCGCCATCTCCCGCGCCAGGCTGAAGCTTTACGTACCGTACGATGTGGTGGCGTGGGTCGAGTATCACGAGTACCAGCAGTTTCGCGATACGGCGGGGCATTGAGGGTCTGGCTTACGGCTCGCCGCCCGACCCACCGGTATACAACCGGATAATGTCATCAATTTCCCCCGACATTTTCATCCGCAGCAACGTCCTCAATATCCGCTGCACCGGCACGTTCGGATCATTGCGCACATAGCAGCCGACCTTCTGCTCCTGCAACACCGCCACCGCTTGCAGTTGCTGCCCCGGCAGCAGGCGCTGGTTGAACCAGTCCAGCGTCCATTGATTGCTCACGGCGTAGCGGTAGCGGCCGGCCAGCAGCTTGTCCAGCACTTGTTCCTGATTGCGTGCGTCTTCGCGCCATAGTCGATCGGCGTCGAATATCGGTTGCAGCGTGGGATAGCTGTAGCCGAGCACGGTGCCGATCGACTGGCGGGGCAGGTGGGCCGGATCGGCGTTGGGCGGTTGGTCCTGACGGCTGATCAGCAGGTCGCGCTGGAAGAACAGCGGGAGGCTCCAGATGTAATCGCCGGACAGGTTCGGCAACCACGATTGTGCGGCATAGCAGCGCACGTCGACTTCGCCGTGTTCCATGGCGTTCTGCACGCGGGCGCGGGGCAGGACGTGAAATTGCGCCGGCACGCCAACCTGGGTCGCGAGGCTGAGCATCATGTCGTAGAGGATGCCCTGGGTCGGGCGGCCGCGTTCGATCTGCACCATCGGCATTGCCCAGCTGTCGGCAACCACGAAGCGCAGCGGCGGTGGCGACGCCATCGCGCTCAGGCTCAATCCCAGTAATGCCCCCACGGCCCACCGCATAAACGCTCCGGTAATTCCCGATCCCGAGCCGACAAAAGCCCTCGCTCATGCAGCTTAGCCAGAATAGACGAGCACACCGGATGCAATTTTGGCCTTGCTCCGCTAGCATTAGCCGCTTCTGCTTCCTTTGCCGCGACGGTTTTCGATGAGTTATCAGGTTCTTGCACGTAAATGGCGTCCGCGCTCGTTCCGCGAAATGGTCGGCCAGACCCATGTGCTCAAGGCTCTGATCAATGCCTTGGACAGCCAGCGCCTGCACCACGCCTACCTCTTCACCGGTACGCGGGGCGTCGGCAAGACCACGATTGCGCGGATCATCGCCAAATGCCTGAACTGTGAAACAGGTATCACTTCAAGCCCCTGCGGCGAGTGTTCGGTGTGCCGCGAGATCGATGAAGGCCGTTTCGTCGACCTGATCGAGATCGACGCCGCGAGCCGGACCAAGGTCGAGGACACCCGCGAGCTGCTCGACAACGTGCAGTACGCCCCGAGCCGCGGGCGCTTCAAGGTCTACCTGATCGACGAAGTGCACATGCTCTCCAGCCATTCCTTCAATGCGCTGCTGAAAACCCTCGAAGAGCCGCCGCCCTACGTCAAGTTCATCCTGGCGACCACCGACCCGCAGAAACTTCCGGCAACGATTTTGTCGCGATGCCTGCAGTTCTCCCTGAAGAACATGACCCCTGAGCGTGTGGTCGAGCATTTGACCCACGTTCTGGGCGCCGAAAACGTCCCGTTCGAAGACGACGCACTGTGGCTGCTCGGCCGTGCGGCCGACGGTTCGATGCGTGACGCCATGAGCCTGACCGACCAGGCCATCGCCTTCGGTGAAGGCAAGGTGCTGGCCGCCGATGTGCGGGCGATGCTCGGTACGCTGGATCACGGCCAGGTTTACGACGTGCTGCACGCGCTGATCGAAGGCGACGCCAAGGCGTTGCTCGAAGCCGTGCGTCATCTGGCTGAACAGGGCCCGGACTGGAACGGCGTGCTCTCGGAAATTCTCAACGTGCTGCACCGCGTCGCCATCGCCCAGGCCTTGCCGGAAGGGGTCGACAACGGCCACGGCGACCGTGACCGGGTGCTGGCCCTGGCCCAGGCATTGCCGGCCGAAGACGTGCAGTTCTATTACCAGATGGGCCTGATCGGTCGCCGCGACTTGCCGCTGGCGCCGGACCCGCGAGGCGGTTTCGAAATGGTGCTGCTGCGGATGCTGGCCTTCCGGCCGGCAGACACGGCGGACGCCCCGAGGCAACCGCTAAAGCCAGTGGGGATCAGCCAGGCCACAGTTGATTCCGCAAACTCAGTGGCTGCCGCGCCAAAACCTGCGCCGGTAGTTGCTGCGGCTGTTGCGCCGGCTCCGGCTCCGGTGGTTGCACCTGCGCCGGCTCCCGAGCCTGCGCCGGTTGCCCCGGTGATTGCGCCTGAACCCGTTCCTGAGCCAGAGCCCGAACCGGTTGCTGTCGAAGAAGTCGTCGACCTGCCGTGGAATGACCCGGTAGAACCGGCGCCTGTGCAGCAGCCAGCGGTCGAGCCCGTGCTGGAAACCACCGCCGAACAACCGGATCTGCCGCCAATGCCGCTGCCGACCCCGGACAGCGTCGTGCCGGACGCCCCGGAGTGGGCCGCCGCGCCGATTCCCGAGCCGTCAGTAGCCGACGTCGATGCCGCCACGCCAGGCATGGACATGGACGACGAGCCGCCGCTCGACGAGGACTACATCGAGCCGGACATGGATTCGGCCTACAGTTACCTTGACGATCTGGCCAGCGAGCACGCCGCAGAACCGGCCCCGGAACCCGAGCCGGAGCCTGCCGCCGCGCCGGCCACCGGTCTGGCCCTGCAATGGCTGGAGCTGTTCCCGCAACTGCCGATCTCCGGCATGACCGGCAGCATCGCCGCCAACTGCACGCTGATCGCGGTCGATGGCGACAACTGGCTGATGCACCTGGACCCGGCCCACAGCGCCTTGTTCAACGCCACCCAGCAGCGTCGTCTGAATGATGCGCTGAACCAGTTCCACGGGCGCACGCTGACCCTGACCATCGAGCTGATCAAGCCCGAGCAGGAAACCCCGGCCCAGGCCGCGTCCCGGCGCCGTGCCAACCGTCAGCGCGAGGCGGAGGAATCGATCCACGGCGATCCGTTCATCCAGCAGATGGTGCAGCAGTTCGGTGCGGTCGTGCGACACGATACTATTGAACCTGTCGACGCCCTGGTCAGTCAGGGCTAATAACTGAGGGCGTCCGGCCTGTCTGGCCGGGCGCTGTTTTGATCCAAGTACTTTTGAGGTGATTCCCATGATGAAAGGTGGCATGGCCGGCCTGATGAAGCAGGCGCAGCAGATGCAGGAAAAAATGGCCAAGATGCAGGAAGAGCTGGCCAACGCCGAAGTCACCGGCAAAGCCGGTGGCGATCTGGTCACCGTGGTGATGACTGGTCGTCATGACGTGAAGAAAGTCAGCATCGACCCGAGCGTACTGCCGGGCCTGGACGAAGACGACCGTGAAGTGGTCGAGGATCTGGTGGCTGCAGCCGTCAACGCCGCTGTGCGTCAGATCGAAGCCAACAGCCAGGCGAAAATGGGCAGCATGACCGCTGGCATGAACCTGCCGGCCGGTATGAAACTGCCGTTCTGATTCGCCTTTGCGGGTTGGATGAGCTACAAAAAATGCCAGGCATCGCGCCTGGCATTTTTTTTGGCCCTTTGATCGTTCCCACGCTCTGCGTGGGAATGCAGCCGGGACGCTCCGCGTCCCAAATCCAACGCCGTACACGGAACGTCCGTTAAGCTATTCCCGCGTGGACAGATCGAGACCTCGACCGAACAACGATCATCAAGCGGAACGCACCATGCCCACCAAGGTCTGCTCCCTATACCGCCGAATTCATCATTCAAAGGAGACGCTGACATGTCCGACTCTCTGACCCTCAATCAACGCTTCGTGCTGGCCTCGCGGCCGGTAGGTGCGCCAACGCCCGAGAACTTCCGTCTGGAGCGCGAGGCGCTGCCGGACCTTGAAGACGGCCAGGTGTTGCTCAAGACCCTGTACCTGTCGCTCGATCCCTACATGCGCGGGCGCATGAGTGACGCGCCGTCCTACGCGGCACCGGTACAAATCGGCGAGGTGATGACCGGCGGCGCTGTCAGCCGGGTCGAACAGTCGCGTCATCCGAAATTCCACCCTGGCGATCTGGTGGTCGGTGCCACCGGTTGGCAAAGCCACAGCATCAGCGATGGCCGTAACATCATCCCGATCCCGTCCGGCCTGCCGAGCCCGTCGATGGCGCTCGGCGTACTGGGCATGCCCGGCATGACCGCGTACATGGGCCTGATGGACATCGGCCAGCCAAAAGAAGGGGAGACCCTGGTGGTTGCCGCCGCTTCCGGTGCAGTGGGTTCGGTGGTCGGCCAGGTGGCGAAGATCAAAGGCCTGCGCGCCGTCGGCGTGGCTGGCGGTGCCGAGAAGTGCAAATACGTGGTCGAGGAACTGGGTTTCGACGCCTGTATCGATCACAAGGCGCCGGACTTCGCCGAGCAACTGGCCAAGGCCTGTCCCAATGGCATCGACATCTATTACGAAAACGTCGGTGGCCATGTCTTCGATGCGGTCGTGCCGCTGCTCAATCCCAAGGCGCGGATCCCGCTGTGCGGCCTGATCGCCGGCTACAACGCTTCGGAAGCACCGAAAGGCCCGGATCGTCTGCCAGCACTACAGCGCACCTTGCTGACCAAGCGCGTACGGATTCAGGGCTTCATCGTGTTCGACGACTACGGTGACCGTCAGCCGGAATTCATCAGCGCGATGGTGCCTTGGGTGCGCGACGGCAAGGTGAAATTCCGCGAGGACGTGGTCGAGGGCCTGGAGCAGGCGCCGCAAGCGTTTATCGGGCTGCTGGAGGGGCGCAACTTCGGCAAACTGGTGGTGAAGGTCGCCCAGGACTGAGGATTTGACGCTGGCCGGAGGCGCGGGTATAAACCGCGTCTCGTTGTTTTGTCGGACTTTTCCCCCATGAGCTTCAGCCCTTTGATTCGCCAACTGATCGACGCCCTGCGAACTTTGCCGGGCGTGGGTCAGAAAACTGCCCAGCGTATGGCGTTGCAGTTGCTCGAACGTGACCGCAGCGGCGGTACGCGCCTGGCCCAGGCCTTGAGTCAGGCCATGGAAGGGGTCGGACACTGCCGCCAGTGCCGCACGCTGACCGAAGACGATCTGTGCCCGCAATGCGCCGACACCCGTCGCGACGACACGCTGCTGTGCGTGGTGGAAGGGCCGATGGACGTCTACGCGGTCGAGCAGACCGGCTTCCGTGGTCGCTACTTCGTGCTCAAGGGGCATCTCTCGCCGCTGGACGGTCTGGGCCCGGAAGCCATCGGCATTCCGCAACTGATGGCGCGGATCGAAGAGGCGGGCACCTTCACCGAAGTCATCCTCGCCACCAACCCGACCGTGGAAGGCGAAGCGACGGCGCACTACATCGCTCAGTTGCTGCAGAACAAAGGCCTGATCGCCTCGCGCATCGCCCACGGCGTACCGTTGGGCGGCGAACTGGAGCTGGTGGACGGCGGCACGCTGGCTCACTCGTTTGCCGGGCGCAAGCCGATTTCCCTCTGAGCCACACAATCCTGTTGAAAACCAAGCAAGCGCTCGGTTAAGTTCGGCGAACCCTTCCATGGAGTTCGCCGATGCCCGCCTTCCAGGAATACTTCGACCCCAGCCACCAATTGGTCCGCGACAGCGTCAGACGTTTCGTCGAGCGCGAGATCCTTCCGGACATCGATGCGTGGGAAGAAGCCGAAAGCTTTCCCCGTGAGCTGTACCTCAAGGCCGGTGCGGCCGGCATTCTCGGCATCGGTTACCCCGAAGCGCTGGGCGGCAGTCACGAAGGTGATCTGTTCGCCAAGATCGCCGCCAGCGAAGAACTGATGCGTTGCGGCTCCGGCGGGCTGGTAGCCGGGCTCGGCTCGCTCGATATCGGTTTGCCGCCGATCGTCAAATGGGCCCGACCCGAAGTCCGTGACCGTGTCGTCCCTCAAGTGCTCAGCGGCGAGAAAATCAGCGCCTTGGCCGTCACCGAACCGGGCGGCGGTTCCGACGTCGCCAACCTGCAGACCCGCGCCATACGCGACGGCGATCATTACCGGGTCAGCGGCAGCAAAACCTTTATCACCAGTGGCGTACGCGCCGACTACTACACCGTCGCGGTGCGTACCGGCGCGCCCGGTTTTGGCGGCATCAGCCTGCTGCTGATCGAGAAGGGCACGCCGGGCTTCACCGTCGGCCGGCAACTGAAGAAAATGGGCTGGTGGGCGTCGGACACGGCTGAATTGTTCTTCGACGATTGCCGGGTGCCTGTAGGAAACCTGATCGGCGCTGAAAACATGGGATTCGCCTGCATCATGGGCAACTTCCAGAGCGAACGTCTGGCATTGGCGCTGATGGCCAACATGACCGCGCAACTGGCGCTGGAAGAAAGCCTGAAGTGGGCGAAGGAGCGTGAAGCGTTCGGCAAACCCATCGGCAAGTTCCAGGTGATCAAGCATCGCCTCGCGGAAATGGCCACGGCGCTGGAAGTCTCGCGGGAGTTCACCTACCGGCAGGCGGCGAAAATGGCGGCGGGGCAGAGCGTGATCAAGGAGATTTCCATGGCCAAGAACTTCGCCACGGACACCTCGGACCGCATCACCAACGAGGCGGTGCAGATTCTTGGCGGGCTGGGTTATATGCGCGAAAGCCTGGTGGAGCGGCTGTATCGGGATAACCGCATCTTGTCGATTGGCGGCGGGACGCGGGAAGTGATGAACGAGATCATCAGCAAACAGATGGGGCTTTAGATTTTTTGGTGACGCTGGTGGCCCTTTCGCGAGCAAGCCCGCTCCCACATTCGATCGTGCTCCATCAGGGGAATGCGGTCGAATGTGGGAGCGGGCTTGCTCGCGAAGGCGTAACGGCAGGCGCCGCTTACTTGTCAGTCAACGCAAACTGCGTCAGGCAGAACGTCGGAATCCCCATGTCCTCAAGACGCTGCGAACCACCCAGCTCCGGCAGATCGATGATCGCTGCCGCTTCATGAACGCGGGCGCCCATGCGGCGGATCAGGTTGGCCGCTGCGATCAGCGTGCCGCCGGTGGCGATCAGGTCATCGAACATCACCACCGAATCGCCTTCACACAGGCTGTCGGCGTGCACTTCGAGGAACGCTTCGCCGTACTCGGTCGCGTAACCTTCAGCCAGCACGTCCGCCGGCAGTTTGCCTTGCTTGCGGAACAGCACCAGCGGCTTGTTCAGCTGATAGGCCAGCACCGAACCGATCAGGAAACCGCGAGCGTCCATCGCACCGATATGGGTGAAGTCGGCTTCCACATAGCGGTGGGCGAAGCTGTCCATCACCAGGCGCAGGGCCTTGGGCGACTGGAACAGCGGGGTGATGTCGCGAAAGATCACGCCCGGTTTCGGGAAGTCGATCACGGGGCGGATCAGGGATTTGATGTCGAAGGAGTCGAAGACCATCGTCGAGGTGTCCTGGCAGGGCTGCAAACGGCGCAGTATACCCGCGGCTGAAACGATACGCTCGGCCGCGGGTCGAGATCAGACTTCGAGCGAGCCGCCGGCCAGGGCGCAGAGCTGGATCGGGTCGAGGATATGGATTTCCTTGCCCTCGGCTGCGATCAGTTCGTTCTGCTGAAAGCGGGTGAAGACCCGGGACACGGTTTCCACCGCCAGCCCCAGGTAGTTGCCGATTTCATTGCGCGACATGCTCAGGCGGAACTGGTTGGCCGAGAACCCGCGAGCGCGGAAACGCGCCGACAGGTTGACCAGGAAGGTGGCGATGCGCTCGTCGGCGGTCTTCTTCGACAGCAGCAACATCATCTGCTGGTCGTCGCGGATTTCCCGGCTCATCACGCGCATCAACTGGCGGCGCAGCTGCGGCAATTGCAGGGCCAGTTCGTCGAGGCGTTCGAATGGAATCTCGCAGACCGAAGTGGTTTCCAGCGCCTGGGCGGAAACCGGGTGTTTCTCGGTGTCCATGCCGGACAGCCCGACCAGTTCGCTCGGCAGGTGGAAGCCGGTCAGTTGTTCTTCGCCGGTGTCGCTCAGGCTGAAGGTCTTGAGGGCGCCGGAGCGTACTGCATAAACGGAATCGAAGGTGTCGCCCTGGCGGAACAGGAACTCACCCTTTTTCAACGGGCGGCCACGTTTAACGATTTCGTCCAGCGCATCCATGTCTTCCAGATTCAGCGAAAGTGGCAGGCAGAGAGGGGCCAGGCTGCAATCCTTGCAATTAGCCTGGTTGTGAGCGCGCAGTTTAACTGGCTCGGACATTTCTTAAATCCTTGTGGGAAAACACACATAAGGCGTAAGGGTAACCCAGCGGAGGACATTCAGGCCAGTCTGTGGCGAGATTGCCCCCACGGCATAAAGCCGCAGGGATGACGGCCGATAAACAGGTATCTGACGGCATGCAAGGAACCGCTTCGATGACTGCTATTGGTACGCTGACCCCCGGTAACAGTGGCGTTGCGTCGTTGCTGGAAAGTGCTGAAACCTCCGTTGACGATGAGTCGGGCACAGACGCGGCATCGTTGGGAAGCCCGACCTTGGTCGAGGGCGTCAAAGTGTCGCTGTCCGGTGCCGCCATTGCAAAATCCGCCGGTGCCGGCGGGAAAAACCGCGATATCGAAGAAAGCGGTTTGCCTGAAAACGTCCAGCAATTGCTGAAGATGATCCGCAAGTTTCGCCAGCAGATCGCCGAAAAGAACGCCCAGATCAACGCGCTGATGGCCAACAAGACCCTCTCCAACGAAGAGCGATTCGCCAAGATCGCTGCCCTCAAAGGCGCCATCTCCGCCCTCAACAACGGTCTGATCACCGCCAACCTGTCTCTGGCCAAAGTCATCGACCAATCGGGCCTGACCGCAGACCAGAACCTGAAAACCAACTCGCTGCTGATGAAGAGCTAAATCACCCGCGAAAAACGCTGGCGGTTCTGCTGTTCCAGATACGCGTCGAACACCATGCACACCGAACGCACCAACAGGCGCCCGGCCGGTAGCACGGTGATGCGCTCGCGATCCAGTTCGATCAGCCCGTCCTGCGCCATGCCCTGCAATTGTGGCCAGAGCGCGCCGAAGTAACCCTGAAAATCGATGTTGAAGCTGCGCTCGATCTCGGCGAAGTCCAGGCTGAAATTGCAGATCAGTTGCTGGATCACCGCGCGGCGCAAGCGATCGTCAGCGTTGCACACCAAACCCCGGCTGGTGGCCAGTTGCGCGCCGGCGAGGGTGTTCTGGTAGTGATTGAGGTCGCTGCTGTTCTGGCAGTACAGATCACCAATCTGGCTGATGGCCGACACGCCCAGCCCGATCAGGTCGCAATGACCGTGGGTGGTGTAACCCTGGAAATTGCGTTGCAAGGTCGATTCTTCCTGAGCAATCGCCAGTTCATCGTCGGGCAGGGCGAAATGGTCCATGCCGATGTAGCGGTAGCCGGCGGCGGTCAGTTGTTCGATGGTGCGTTGCAGCATTTCCAGCTTCTGCGCCGGGCTCGGCAGTTCGTTGCCGTTGATCCGCCGCTGCGGCATGAAGCGTTCCGGCAGGTGCGCGTAGTTGAACACCGACAGCCGGTCCGGTTGCAGGCTGATAACTTCCTCGACGGTGCGGGCGAAGTTGTCCGGAGTCTGCTTGGGCAGGCCGTAGATCAGGTCGATGTTGATCGAGCGAAATTGCAGGGTGCGTGCCGCGTCGATCACCGCACGGGTTTCTTCCAGGCTTTGCAGGCGATTGACCGCCCGTTGTACCGCCGGATCGAGATCCTGCAGGCCGATGCTGACTCGGTTGAAGCCCAATTCGCGCAGCAGGCCCATGGTCGACCAGTCGGCTTCGCGCGGGTCGATCTCGATGCCGTAGTCGCCGGAGTCATCGTCCAGCAAATTGAAATGCTTGCGCAGGTGCGCCATCAACTGGCGCAACTCATCGTGGCTAAGAAAGGTCGGCGTGCCGCCGCCGAAGTGCAGTTGCTCGACTTTCTGCGCCGGGTCGAGGTGGCAGGCGATCAGCTGGATTTCCTGCTCGAGCCGTTGCAGATACGGCAACGCGCGGCCGCGATCCTTGGTGATGACCTTGTTGCAGGCGCAGTAGTAGCAGATGTTCGCGCAGAACGGCACGTGCACGTACAGCGACAACGGGCGCAGGGCCTTGCGGCTGTCGCGCAGGGCGTGGAACAGGTCGAAGGTGCCGACCTGACTGTGAAATTGCACGGCCGTCGGGTACGAGGTGTAGCGCGGCCCCGCCAGGTCGTAGCGGCGGATCAAATCGGTGTCCCAACGAATGGCGTCGAGCATGCGGGCATTCCCCCGGATAGGCTGGCAGTGTGCCGAGTCTAGGGGAGGGCACAAAAAGGCGTCTTGATTTGCATCAACGGGGATATGTGTGTTGTCAGTGCGGGCCTCTTCGCGAGCAAGCTCGCTCCCACAGGAGATTTGTGGGCTACACAAAACCTGTGGGAGCGAGCTTGCTCGCGAAGGCCGCGCCGCCGATCAGTGGCCCATCAGCCAGTGCTGGTGCGGACCCGGCAGGGTCCAGATACCGAACAGGATCACCAGCAGACCGCCGGCCATGCGCACGCTGCGTTTGCGCAACAGTGCCGTGACCCGCTCGGCCGCGAGGCCGGTTGCCAGCAACACCGGCCAGGTACCGAGCCCGAAGGCGAGCATCAGCAACGCGCTGTCCAGTGCATTGCCCTGACTGGCCGACCACAACAACGTGCTGTAAACCAGCCCGCACGGCAGCCATCCCCACAGCGCGCCGAGCAGCAAAGCCCGGGGCAGGCTCGAAACCGGCAGCAGGCGATTGGCGACTGGCTGGATGTAACGCCAGAGTCCGCGACCGAGGCTTTCGATGCGGGTCAGGCCGCTCCACCAGCCCGCCAGATACAGGCCCATGGCGATCAGCAGCAAACCGGCGAGCACGCGCATGAACAGCGCAGCAGGACTGTTGGCCACCGCCCATCCCGCCAGCCCGATCAGCAATCCGGCCGTGGCATAGCTGAGAATCCGCCCAAGGTTATAGGCCAGCAGCAATCGAAAGCGTCGGCTGCGTTGCTCCTTGGGAATCGCCAGGGTCAGCGCGCCCATCAAGCCGCCGCACATGCCCAGGCAATGCCCGCCGCCGAGCAGGCCGAGAATCAACGCAGACACCAACAGCGGCGCCAGTTCAAGCATGGGGTGGCGCCTTGTCGTCCGGTTTGGCGGGGTTGGCTTCGTCTACCGCAGCGGTGTGGTTCGGGTCCTGGTCGTCGAACAGGATGCTGTGGGCCGGGCCGTCGAGGTCGTCGTACTGGCCGCTGTCCACCGCCCAGAAGAAGATGTAGACGGCGATGGCCACGATCAGCAGCGCGGCCGGAATCATCACGTAGAGAGCTGGCATCTGTACTCCATGCCCGCGCGGCTCAGGCCGGCAGCGGGCGGGTTTCTGACGTGGCGCTGACGGCCGGCGCGCTCGGCAGGCGAGTCAGGCGCAGGGCGTTGAGTACCACGGTCAGCGAACTGATCGACATGCCGACGGCGGCCCACACCGGAGTGATCCAGCCGAGGGCGGCGAACGGCAACATGAGGCCATTGTACAGCGCGGCCCACAACAGGTTCTCGATGATCACCCGACGGGTGCGACGGGCCAGCGTGAAGGCTTGTACCAAGGCGTCGAGTCGGTTGGACAGCAGCACCGCATCGGCGCTGGTTTTCGCCAGATCGGTGGCCGAGCCCATGGCCACGCTGATGTCCGCAGCGGCCAGCACCGGCACGTCGTTGACGCCGTCGCCGAGCATCAACACCTTGCGACCGTCCTTGTGCAGTTGTTGCAACACTTGCAGCTTGTCGTCCGGACGCAGACCGCCACGAGCCTCGTCGATGCCCAGTTCGGCGGCGACGCTGGCGACCATCGGCGAACTGTCGCCCGACAGCAGCAGCGTGCGCCAGCCGCGCGCCTTGCACGCTGCGAGCAGGGCCGGGGCGTCGTCGCGCAGACGGTCGTCGAGGGCGAACCAGGCCAGCGGCCCCTGACGGTCACCGAGCAGCAGCCATTGCCCCGGCTCCTTCGGCATCGATGGCACCGGTGCGCCGCTGAGATCACAGACAAAATCCGCCTGACCGATGCGCAAGCGCTGTTCGCCAACCAACCCTTCAAGCCCCAGCCCCGGCGCACTGTGGACATCTTCGGCAGCCAGCGGCGCGCGACCGAAGGCGCGGGCGATCGGGTGTTCGGAACGGTTTTCCAGGGCGGCGGCGAGGCTCAGGCACTGATCGCTGTCGAGGGCGCCAAGTGGTCGAATCGAACGCAGCACCAATCGGCCTTCAGTGAGGGTGCCGGTCTTGTCGAAGATCACCGTGTCGATCTGGTTCAGGCCTTCCAGCACATGGCCGCGCGTCAGCAGCAGGCCGAGTTTGTGCAGGGTGCCGGTGGCGGCGGTCAGCGCAGTTGGTGTTGCCAGAGACAGCGCGCACGGGCAGGTCGCCACCAGCATGGCGAGGACGATCCAGAATGCTCGCGACGAGTCCAGCTCCCACCACAGCAGGCCGATGGCGGCCGCCGCGATCAACGACAACAACAGGAACCATTGCGCGGCGCGGTCGGCGATTTCCGCCAGTCGTGGTTTTTCCGCCTGGGCGCGATCCAGCAGGCGAACAATGGCCGACAGTCGCGTGTCCTGGCCGAGCGCCTGCACCTCGACGGTCAGCGCACCTTCCACGTTCAGCGTGCCGGCGGTGACGGCGTCGCCCTTGGCGCGCGGTTGCGGGAGGTATTCGCCGGTCAGTACCGACTCATCGATGCTCGACTGGCCATCGAGGATCTTGCCGTCCGCCGGCAGCACCGAACCCGGTTGCACCAGCACGCGATCACCGAGGCGCAGTTCGCTGAGCAGGATGCGTTCACTCTGGCCGGCGTCGTCGAGGCGCAGGCACGAGGCGGGCAGCAGATTGACCAGTTGCGCGGTGGCAGCGGCGGTGCGCTCGCGGGCGCGACGTTCGAGGTAGCGCCCGGCGAGCAGGAACAGCGCGAACATGCCCACCGCGTCGAAGTACAGCTCGCCGACCCCTGTGATCGAGGTCCAGATCCCGGCGACATAGGCCGCACCGATCGCCAGCGATACCGAGACGTCCATGGTCAGGTGGCGGGTGCGCAGGTCGCGCATGGCGCCCTTGAAAAACGGTGTGCAGCTGTAGAACACGATCGGCGTGGTGAGGAACAGCGCGACCCAGCGCAGGATCGTGTGCAGCTCCGGGCTGAGGTCGATGTTGAATTCCGGCCAGGTCGCCATGGTCGCCATCATCGCCTGGAACCACAGCAGCCCGGCGACCCCGAGCTGGCGCAGGGCGAGGCGGTTTTCGCTGGCCAGTTGTTCGCTGGCGCGGTCGGCCTGATACGGGTGCGCGGCGTAGCCGATGTGGCGCAGTTCGCCGAGGATCTGGCTCAGCGGCAACTGAGTGTCTGCCCAGCGCACATGCAGGCGATGGTTGGACAGGTTCAGTCGCACCTCGGCCACGGCGGGCAGGGTGCGCAGGTGTTTCTCGATCAACCAGCCGCACGCGGCGCAACTGATGCCTTCCATCAGCAGCGTGGTTTCGGCCAGTTCACCTTCGTGGCGCACGAAAGGTTGCTGCACGTCGGCGCGGTCGTACAGCTCAAGTTCATCGACCAGTTGCACCGGCAGCGCTTCGGGGTTGGCCGAGGCTTCGCTGCGATGCTGGTAATAGCTTTCCAGCCCGCCGGCGACGATGGCTTCGGCCACCGCCTGACAGCCGGGGCAGCAGAACTCGCGGGATTCCCCGAGCACGACGGCGGTGAAGCGGCTGCCCGACGGAACGGGCAGGGCGCAGTGGTAGCAGGGGATTGGAATGGTCATGAGGCGTTCCGATGATCGTTCCCACGCTCCGCGTGGGAATGCCTCCCTGGACGCTCCGCGTCCGCTTCGGCTGGGACGCCGAGCGTCCCTGGCTGCGTGCCCACGCAGAGCGTGGGAACGATCAGTGTAAGGCTTATTTTTTCAGGTCTTCGGCGCCTTGCAGCGGCTCATCACCCAGCAACAAATCCTTGTCATGGCTGACCAGCTCTTCCTCGAACATCCGCCAAACGTGATCATCCTGAGTGCCCAGCAATTCAACAAAACGCCGCCCTTCGATCTTGTCGCTCAACTGGCCAATGTAGCGGCCGGTTTCAGTCTCGCTGCGAGCCAGGACGATCTTGCGATCCTTCTCTGGCTGGGTCGGCGAGATCAGGTTCAGCTCCAGGGTTTTCGGCTGGCTGTCGCCGCTCAGGCGCAGGTCGACTTCGCCGGTGACGTCATCCAGATGCACGGCAGCGCGCATCTTCAGGGTCTGCGCCAGCAGCTCACGATCCAGCGAACGGTTGATGCCTTTGCCGGCCTCGTAGTAGTTGTCGTTGACCAGGTTGTCCGGGTTGTTCACCGCGATGGTCACCATGGACAACGTCAGGGTCACCGAACAGGCCAGAATCCCGATGATGATCCATGGCCAAAGGTGCTTGTACCAGGGACTTGCGGCGTTTGCTGCGGGCATGTTCAGTTCTCTCAACGATTTTGTGGGCCGATGAACCGGCTCTTGGCTTCTACGTGGACGCTGTCGTCATCGGCATCCCTGAGGATGAATTTCACCTCGTTGGTGCTCGATGGCAATTGTTCAGGCGCGCTCGACAGTTCGACCGGCATGCTGAAGATTTCCCCGGCCGGCACCTTGATCTCGCGCTTGCCTTGCAGGCGCAGATCCGGCAAACCGGCGGCTTCCAGCACGTAGGTGTGGTCGCGCTGATCCTTGTTCATGATCTTCAGGCTGTAGACGTTTTCGATCCGGCCTTCAGCGTTTTCACGGTACAGCACGCGGTCCTTGCTGACGTCGAAACCCACCAGCGAACGCATGAAAAACGCGGTGACCAACAGGCTGATCATCGCCAGCAGCACCACGGCGTAGCCGATCAGACGTGGCCGCAGTTTATGGGTTTTCTGCCCGGACAAGTTGTGTTCGGTGGTGTAGCTGATCAGCCCGCGCGGGTAATCCATCTTGTCCATGATGCTGTCACAGGCATCGATGCACGCGGCGCAGCCGATGCACTCGATCTGCAGGCCGTCGCGGATGTCGATGCCGGTCGGGCAGACCTGAACGCACATGGTGCAATCGATGCAGTCGCCCAGGCCCTGAGCCTTGTAGTCGACGCCTTTCTTGCGCGGGCCACGGCTTTCGCCGCGACGCGGGTCGTAGGAAACGATCAGCGTGTCCTTGTCGAACATCACGCTCTGGAAGCGCGCATACGGACACATGTAGATGCACACCTGCTCACGCAGCCAGCCGGCGTTGCCGTAGGTGGCGAGGGTGAAGAAACCGACCCAGAAATACGACCAGCCATCGGCTTGCCCGGTGAAGAATTCGAACACCAGTTCGCGGATTGGCGAGAAGTAGCCGACGAAGGTCATGCCGGTGACGAAACCGATCAGCAGCCACAGCGCGTGCTTGGCGAATTTGCGCAGGAACTTGTTGGCGCTCATCGGCGCCTTGTCGAGCTTTATGCGCTGATTGCGGTCGCCTTCGGTGACCTTCTCGCACCACATGAAAATCCACGTCCACACGCTTTGCGGGCAGGTGTACCCGCACCAGACCCGGCCGGCATACACGGTGATGAAGAACAGGCCGAACGCGGCAATGATCAGCAGCCCGGAAAGCAGAATGAAGTCCTGCGGCCAGAACGTGGCGCCGAAAATGAAGAACTTGCGTTCCGGCAGGTTCCACCACACGGCCTGATGGCCGCCCCAGTTCAGCCAGACCGTACCGAAATACAGCAGGAACAAGGCAGCGCCGCCCATCATCCGCAGATTGCGGAACAGGCCGGTGAAAGCACGGGTGTAGATTTTTTCTCGAGAGGCGTAAAGGTCGACGCTGTTGTTCGCGTTCTTGCTGGGTGGCGTGACGTCGTGTACCGGAATCTGGTTGCTCATCATTGCATCCCACGGCAGTGGAAAAATGCCTCGGTCGATACGTGCCGGCCGGGGTCAAAAAGGGGTGTTGCGGTGGCGCAATGATACGCCTGTCATGCCGACGAACGGGTGCGACCTTTGGTCGCGTTGGGGAAAAATCATGAATGGTGTAGCGAATGTAACAAAGCATGATGCAGATCAATTGACTATAGACGATAGGTGCTGCTGACAGCGCGACGGCGATGCTGTGGAAGTGCAGGCATCGCCGCCGCTTTCATCAGTCGGTCAGGGCAACCGGCCCCCGCCAAGGCTGTCGATCCCGCCGGTGCCGCGTTTTTTGTCGGCAGCGGCCTCGCTTACGATGGATCGTGTTTGTCGTCTCGGGCTGTTGCTGTTGGCCGCATCATTTTGTGGCGTCTGTTCACCCGTTTGAGTCGGCTGATCAGTATCCTGATTTCGATGTTGCTCGTTCATCGTTTAGCTTCCTTGCAAGATGAGTCGTGGGGTAGTCAGCACATCGGCTGCAGCAGGACGTTATCGCTTGCCAGCCAATGTGCCCATCGAATTTCAGTTGCGAGATGTGAAGCTGCGATGTGGTTTTTTTAGCCCCACAGATTGATCTGCGTGGCCGAAAACCGGTTCTTTCTTGTTCGGTTTCCAGTCGTCAAGATTAGACAGGTCTCGTTGAAGTAAAGAAATTCTGGTTTCTGTTGTTGTGTTTGAAATAAGTTTATTTAATTGCCTGTGTAGTCTGCTTTGAAAAGCTCTATTTGATCGAATATGTTTGCGTCTGGCGATATTCGGTCGCTAGTTATTATTCAAGTTAAATGGAGTTTCGAGGCTATGGCTTTTAATGGAGTTGTAAAATTTCTGCTGGGTGTCTGTTTATTCTCTTCTGTTACTTTGGCTCATGCCGTTGAGGGCGCTCCACGGCATATGGTGTTCGCGTCCGACACGCAATATCCCTGGACTGACAAGACCGACAGTAGAGAGCCGGAATCCGATGCGGACTTCGAAAAACGTGCCAAGTGGCTGGTGGACAGCCAGTTGGGCAGTATCGCTGCGTTTCGAAACGCCCATGGAGGGCAGGCGGCAATCCCGTTGATGATCAACGGTGACATTACTGCTTTTGGCCATGGCTGGCAGCGGTCCTATATGAAATCGGCCCTGGAAAAATACTTCAAGGGTGATTATCTGTACGGCTTGGGTAATCATGATTACGAAAATAACGTGGATGACTGTTTCAGTAATAGTTGTGCGGCGGGTAGCATTGTCGAGTTCAACGAACATCATAAGGGGAAGGTGGATAACTTTGACCTCGAGGTCACTGGGGCTTTTCTGGATATTCGTTATTCGGGCAGTCTCGCGTACTCGAAAAATGTCGGAGACGTTCATTTGGTACAACTCAATAATGAGCCCACCTACACTACGAAGATTGCTCATGCGTTGAATCCGACAACTTTCAATATCACCAGCGCTCTGGACTGGCTTGAAACGGATTTAAGGCTTGCGCGGGTATCGGGTTACGCCATCATCATCAACATGCACAAGTGGGATGACTGGCAGGGGGACTGGCAACAGCAACAGCGCTTTCAGGACATGATCGAGAAGTATGAGGTCACCGCCATCTTTGCCGGTCATTACCATACGCAAGGTGGTGGCAGGCGCTGGATGGGCAAGGTGCCGATGTTTCTCAGCGGCGCAACGTCCCAGCAGACGTACCTGACAGCTAGCTTTTCGGATGATCGCAAGCTACTGCATGTCAACCTGGTCGAGAACAATGATTGGCAAAAGCCGCATTTCGTGCACACGGTTCTGGTGAAATCCCTCTGGGCCAGTCGCCCATAAGCAACGGCCCCGCCAATTCTCATTGGCGGGGCCGTTTCATTTTCGGGCATGGCTTTTATTCGGTAAGGCGAATGCCTCAGTCCCATGGATTGATGACGTCAACGCCGCTGGATGCAAAGTCACCGGTGTTGCGAGTGACCACTGTCAACCCATGAACCAGCGCCGTTGCCGCGATCAGGGCATCGCTTTCATTCGCCTGATCCGGCACATGAATGCGCGCGCAGCGCAGGGCGACAGCGGCATCGACCGGCAGGATTCGCGCATCGAAGGCCGGCATCACGTGGCGCTTGAGCCAGGTGCGCAGAATCTTTCCCTGAGCCGGATCACGGCGCTCCATGCGTAGGACGCCGGTCTCCAGTTCCTTCAAGGTAATGGCCGAGATAAACATGCGAGGGGCAATGATCGTTTTGGCCCAGGCGACAACGTTCTTGTCGGCCTGGGGTTTGCGCAGTTCGGAAATCACATTGGTGTCGAGCAAATACATTCAGGACAGATCCACAGGGCGGTGAGTGATCACGGCACGCTCGGTTTCGAACTCGATGTCTGCCGCTTCAGGCATGACCAGCAGATCGACGATGCTCGCGTTGAGGCCGGTGAGTTTTTCGTACTCCTCAATGCTTAGCAGTACATGGGCGGGCTTGCCACGATCCGTGATGATCACCGGCCCATTGCGCGCGGCTTTTTTGGCACTGCTTGTGTCCTGATTGAATTCGCGGCTGGAAATGGTGGTGATGGCCATCATTGCGACCTCTCCTGAAGAAGATATGTAGCAACGTTACTACTGCGACCGGCGTCTCACAACCGGGAAGGCCTGACGAGCCTGACCGCTGGTCGGCCATTCAAAGGGCAGAAACAAAACGGCCCCGCCAATTCTCATTGGCGGGGCCGTTTTTTGCTTCAAGCGTTGGCCTTACTGGGCCTCGGCTTCCGCTGGTTTTTCACCGTGGGACAGGCTGTAGACGTACGCCGCCAGCAGGTGAACCTTGTCGTTGCCTTGCAGTTGTTCCTGGGCAGGCATCTGGCCCTGACGGCCGTAACGGATGGTCTGCTGCAGTTGGGCGAAGCTCGAACCGTAGATGAACGCGGCCGGGTGGGTCAGGTCAGGTGCGCCCATGGCTGGCGTACCTTTGCCCGCCGGGCCGTGGCACGCCACGCAGTTGGCGGCGAACAGTTTCTGGCCGTTGGCCGGATCTGCCTTGGTGCCTTCCGGCAGCTTGCGGCCATCCAGGTTGGTCAGCACGAATGCGGCTACATCGGCCACGCCTTGCTCGCCGATCACTTCTGCCCAGGCCGGCATCACCGCGTGACGACCGCCCATGATGGTGGTCTTGATGGTTTCCGGCTCGCCGCCCCAGCGCCAGTCGGCGTCGGTCAGGTTAGGGAAACCATAAGCGCCCTTGGCGTCGGAACCGTGGCAGACCGAGCAGTTGGAGGCGAACAGACGGCCACCCATCTTCAGGGCTTGCGGATCCTTGGCGACTTCTTCGATCGGCATGGCGGCGAACTTGGCGAAGATCGGACCGAACTTGGCGTCCGAACGGGCCATTTCCTTTTCCCACTCGTGAACGCCGGTCCAGCCGGTCTGGCCGTTGGCGAACGCGGTCTGCTTCTCGGTATCGAGGTAGTTGTAACCCGGCAGCAGGCCTTTCCAGTTGCCCAGGCCCGGGTACAGCACCAGATAACCCAGAGCGAACACGATGGTGCCCACGAACAGCATGAACCACCATTTCGGCAGCGGGTTGTCGTACTCCTCGATCCCGTCGAAGGAGTGGCCGACCGTCTCGTCGGTCTGCTCGGTGCGCTGGCCCTTGCGGGTCGACAACAACAGCCAGGTCAGGGAAAAGATCGTACCGAGACTGAGGACTGTGACGTACAGACTCCAGAATGTAGTCATTCTTTGTTACTCCTAGAAGCTTGCTCGACGTGCTTGATGGCTTCGGGATCATCCGCGAAGGGCAGCAAGGTCGCGTCTTCAAACTCCGACTTGCGCTTGGGGCTGAACACCCACAACGCCAGGCCGATGAAGGCAACCATCACGACAACGGTGCCCAGGCCTCGAATCATCCCGATATCCATTAAGAATCACCGTTTGCTTTTGATGATGGTGCCCAGGCCTTGCAGATAGGCCACCAGCGCGTCCATTTCGGTTTTGCCCTTCACGGCATCTTTTGCACCGGCGATGTCTTCGTCGGTGTAAGGGACGCCGAGCGTGCGCAACACTTCCATTTTCTTGGCCGTGTCTTTGCCATCGAGCTTGTTTTCTACGAGGAACGGGTAGGCCGGCATTTTCGACTCGGGGACGACGTTGCGCGGGTTGTACAAGTGCGCACGCTGCCAGTCATCGGAGTAACGACCGCCGACGCGGGCCAGGTCCGGACCGGTACGCTTGGAACCCCACAGGAACGGGTGATCCCAGACGCTTTCACCGGCGACCGAGTAGTGGCCGTAGCGTTCGGTTTCGGCACGGAACGGACGGATCATCTGCGAGTGGCAGCCGACACATCCGTTGGCGATGTAAACGTCGCGGCCTTCCAGTTCAAGGGCGGTGCGCGGCTTCATGCCTTCGACCGGCTTGTTGGTGACGTCCTGGAAAAACAGCGGAACGATTTGGGTCAGACCACCGACGCTGACGGCGATGACCATGAAGAAAGCCAGCAGGCCAATGTTCTTCTCGACGGCTTCATGCTTCATCAGTGAGCTCCAACTACGGCAATCTTGGCGGCGGCTTCGGCTTCAGCCGGGTTCGAGGCGCGAACGGTGCGCCATACGTTGTAAGCCATCAGCAGCATGCCGCTGGCGAAGAACGCACCGCCCAGGGCGCGGACGATGAAACCAGGGTGGCTGGCCTGCAGCGCTTCGACGAACGAGTAGGTGAGGGTGCCGTCATCGTTGATTGCACGCCACATCAGGCCCTGGGTGATGCCGTTGACCCACATCGAAGCGATGTACAGAACGGTACCGATGGTTGCGAGCCAGAAGTGCGCGTTGATCAGGCCGGTGCTGTGCATCTGTGCACGGCCGAACAGTTTCGGGATCATGTGGTAGATCGCGCCGATCGAGATCATCGCTACCCAGCCGAGCGCGCCGGCGTGTACGTGGCCGATGGTCCAGTCGGTGTAGTGCGAGAGCGAGTTGACGGTCTTGATCGCCATCATCGGACCTTCGAAGGTCGACATGCCGTAGAACGCCAGCGATACCACGAGGAAGCGCAGGATCGGGTCGGTGCGCAGCTTATGCCAGGCGCCCGACAGGGTCATCATGCCGTTGATCATGCCGCCCCAGCTCGGTGCCAGCAGGATGATCGACATCGCCATGCCCAGCGATTGTGCCCAATCCGGCAGCGCGGTGTAGTGCAGGTGGTGCGGGCCGGCCCAGATGTACAGGGTGATCAGTGCCCAGAAGTGCACGATCGACAGACGATACGAGTAAATCGGACGTTCGGCCTGTTTCGGCACGAAGTAGTACATCATCCCCAGGAAACCGGTGGTCAGGAAGAAGCCCACGGCGTTGTGGCCGTACCACCACTGGATCATCGCGTCGGTGGCGCCCGAGTAAGCCGAGTAGGACTTGAACAGGCTGACCGGCAGCGACATGTGGTTGACGATGTGCAGCATCGCGGTCACCACGATGAACGCACCGTAGAACCAGTTACCGACATAGATGTGCTTGGTCTTGCGCTTGGTGATGGTGCCGAAGAACACCAAACCGTAGGTGACCCAGACAATGGCCAGCAGAATGGCGAGGGGCCATTCCAGTTCCGCGTATTCCTTGGTGGTGGTGTAACCCAGCGGCAAGGTAATGATCGCGCCGACGATCACCGCCTGCCATCCCCAGAAGGTGAAGGCCGCGAGGCTGTCGGAAATCAGTCGCGTCTGGCAGGTTCGCTGCACGACATAGTAGGAAGTGGCAAACAGTGCACAACCACCGAAGGCGAAAATCACCAGGTTTGTGTGCAACGGGCGCAGGCGTCCAAAGCTCGTCCACGGCAGACCGAAATTCAACTCCGGCCAGACCAGTTGCGAGGCGATGAAGACACCGAGCCCCATGCCAAGGATCCCCCAGACCACCGTCATGATGGCGAACTGGCGGACTACCTTATAGTTATAAGCAGTCGGACTGATTGCTGTGCTCATTCTAAGGTTCCACGGTTTGGGTGTTTTATTAGGATTAAAATCGGCCGCAAGTATGTAGAAAGCAGGGGGTCAATGCAACGCGCCATGACCTGCGTCAATGCTTTCCAACGCTGATTCTGCGGCCTTTCCATGCGCCGCGTAAGGACAAAATTGCCCTCGGGCAAAATGTCGCAGCGGACGAAAAAAGCGAGGGGTCCCGGTCGGATGTAACGGGGTGTGTTCGAACGCTCGGTTCGGGTGACGGACGGTAATTGGCACGACAGCCGGTATCTACCGGCCTTTGCGGCCATGTCAGTCAGCCGATTCGTTCAACGCCTCGCTCGGGGTCGACCTGGAACCGGCACGGGCCAGTCCGCATCGAGCAAGCGTAGACCCGAATCCGGGTAACCGAAAGGAGAGGGGGTGAAGGGGTGCGACAATGCGTCGCAAAGGGACTGGAAACTGCCGCACTGGAAACGTGCGGCAGTCTTGTGCGCAATGATTACTTTTTATTGTCCTCAGTAATCAGTTTTTCTGTATTCAATCCATTGCTCAGGCTGTACACATAAGCGGCCAGCAATTGCACTTTATCGTTGCCCAACAGCTCGTTCTGAGCGGGCATGTGGCCTTGACGGCCATGGCGAATGGTCTGCTCGAGCTGGGTCAGGCTGGTGCCGTAGATGAAACCGGCCGGGTGCGTCAGGTTCGGCGCGCCCATGGCTTCGGTGCCCTGGCCGTTTGCCCCGTGACAGGCGACGCACATCGTGCTGAACGCTTGCTGCCCGGCTTGCAGGTCGGCCTTGTTGTCCGCCGCCAGTGGCAGGCCGGCCAGTTCGTGACGCACGTAAGCCGCGACGTTTTTCACCCCGGCCTCACCCAGCGCTTCGCCCCACGCCGGCATCGCCGCCATCCGGCCACCCATGATGGTGGTCTTGATCGTTTCGGCGCTGCCGCCCCAACGCCAGTCCTTGTCGGCGAGGTTAGGGAAACCGAACGCGCCTTTGGCGTCCGAGCCGTGGCACACCGAGCAGTTGGAGGCGAACAGACGGCCGCCCATTTTCAGCGCCTGCGGATCCTTCGCCACTTCTTCCACCGGCATCGCGGCGAATTTGGCGAAGATCGGCCCGAACTTGGCGTCAGCCTTGCTCATTTCCTTTTCCCACTCGTGGACGCCGGTCCAGCCGTCTTCGTAGCCGGGCAGGATGCCTTTCCAGTTGCCCAGGCCCGGGTAAAGGATCAGATAGCCCACGGAAAACACCAGCGTGCCGGCGAACAGCATGAACCACCACTGCGGCAGCGGGTTGTCGTACTCCTCGATGCCGTCGAAGCTGTGGCCCATGGTCTGGTCGACGCTGCCCTTGGTTTCGCCCCGACGGGTGCCGACCAGCAGCCAGGTCAGGCCGATCAGGCTGCCGATGGTCAGTACGCAGATCCACGTACTCCAGAAGGTGGTCATGGCCGGGTACTCCTTGTTTCATTAACTTGGGTAGTGTCGGGTTGTGGCTCGTCGGCAAACGGCAGCAGGCGCGCTTCGGCGAATTCCGGCGTGCGCTTGCGGTTGAACACCCAGAGGGTCAGGCCGACGAAGGCCACGAACACCACGACCGTGCCGAGGCCTCGTATGAGGCCCGCGCTCATTTCAATGACCATGGCTCACCTCTTGCTCTTGATCGCAGTGCCGAGCACTTGCAGGTAGGAGACGAGGGCGTCCATTTCGGTCTTGCCCTTGAGGCTGGCCACCGCGCCGCTGATGTCGTCATCGGTATACGGCACGCCGAGGGTGCGCATGACCTTGAGCTTGGTCTCGGTGTGGCTGCTGTCGACCGGTTGGGTGACCAGCCATGGGTAGGCCGGCATTTTCGATTCCGGTACGACGTTGCGCGGGTTGTACAAGTGCGCACGGTGCCAGTCATCCGAGTAACGCGCGCCGACCCGGGCCAGGTCCGGACCGGTACGTTTCGAGCCCCACAGGAACGGGTGATCCCACACGCTCTCGCCCGCCACCGAGTAGTGGCCGTAGCGTTCGGTTTCAGCGCGGAACGGGCGGATCATCTGCGAGTGGCAACCGACGCAGCCTTCGCGGATGTAGATGTCGCGGCCTTCCAGTTGCAGTGCGGTGTAGGGCTTCATGCCTTCCACCGGTTTGTTGGTCACGTCCTGGAAGAACAGCGGGACGATCTGGGTCAGGCCGCCGATGCTCACGGCAAACACCATCAGCAGCATTAGCAGGCCGACGTTCTTTTCAATCGTTTCGTGTTTCATGGCGGACTCCTCAGGCCATCTGCGCGGCAGCAACGACGTCAGCAGGCTGCGAGGCCCGCACGGTGCGCCAGGTGTTGTAAGCCATCAGGAACATGCCGCTGAGGAAGATCGCCCCGCCAATCAGCCGCACGACGAAGCCTGGGTGGCTGGCCACCAGGGTTTCGACGAAGGAGTAGGTCAGCGTGCCGTCCTCGTTCACCGCACGCCACATCAGGCCTTGTGCAATGCCGTTGACCCACATCGATGCGATGTAGAGCACGGTGCCGATGGTCGCGAGCCAGAAGTGCGCGTTGATCAGGCCGATGCTGTGCATCTGCTCTTTGCCGAAGATTTTCGGGATCATGTGATACAGCGCGCCGATGGAAATCATCGCCACCCAGCCGAGCGCGCCGGCGTGTACGTGGCCGATGGTCCAGTCGGTGTAGTGGGAGAGGGCGTTTACAGTCTTGATCGCCATCATCGGACCTTCGAAGGTCGACATGCCGTAGAACGCCAGCGACACCACGAGGAAGCGCAGGATCGGGTCGCTGCGCAACTTATGCCAGGCACCCGATAGGGTCATCATGCCGTTGATCATGCCGCCCCAGCTCGGCGCCAGCAGAACCAGCGACATCACCATGCCCAGCGACTGCGCCCAATCCGGCAGGGCGGTGTAGTGCAAGTGGTGCGGGCCGGCCCAGATGTACAGAGTGATCAGCGCCCAGAAGTGCACGATCGACAGGCGATACGAATACACCGGGCGTTCGGCCTGCTTCGGCACGAAGTAGTACATCATCCCGAGGAAACCGGCGGTGAGGAAAAAGCCTACGGCGTTGTGGCCGTACCACCATTGCACCATCGCGTCGGTTGCACCGGCGTACACCGAGTAGGACTTGGTGAAGCTCACCGGCAATTCAAGGTTGTTGACGATGTGCAGAATCGCCACGGTGATGATGAACCCGCCGAAGAACCAGTTGCCCACATAAATGTGCTTGGTCTTGCGCTGCATGATCGTGCCGAAGAACACGATCGCGTAGGCGACCCAGACGATGGTGATCAGGATGTCGATCGGCCATTCCAGCTCGGCGTATTCCTTGGAGCTGGTGTAACCCAGTGGCAGGCTGATGGCTGCCAGCAGGATCACCAGTTGCCAGCCCCAGAAGCAGAAGGCGGCGATTTTTGGCGCAAACAATTGCGTCTGGCAGGTGCGCTGCACCGAGTAGAACGAACTGGCGAACAAGGCACAGCCGCCGAACGCGAAGATCACCGCGTTGGTGTGCAGCGGGCGCAGGCGTCCGAAGCTGGTCCACGGCAGGTTGAAGTTGAGTTCGGGCCAGACCAATTGAGCCGCGAGAAAAACCCCGAGCCCCATGCCGACGATGCCCCACACCACCGTCATAATGGCGAATTGGCGGACCACCTTGTAGTTGTAGGCGGTACTGATAGAAGTGTTCATGGTTCCCCATCCACGGTTCAGCCGAAGTGAGCGCGCGCAGAAAACGCCGCGAATCCTTCGCCTGGAGTTATAGGCAGACTAAAAGCGAGGCAAGCATGGACAAACAGCACAAGGCCAGTATTGACGGGGATCAATGGGCGCAGTGCCTGCGGGATCGTGGGTGGCTTTGGGATGCGGCCAGTGGTGAGGCTTCGGCGACGCTCATTCTCGCGCATGGGGCGGGGGCGCCGATGGACAGTGAGTGGATGACGGATGTGGCTGGGCGCCTTGCTGGGCTTGGGGTGAATGTGTTGCGGTTTGAGTTTCCTTATATGGCGCAGCGGCGGGTTGATGGGGTTAAGCGACCGCCGAATCCTGCGCCGAAGTTGCTCGAATGTTGGCGTGAGGTTTATGGCTTGGTGCGACTTCATGTCGCTGGGGTTTTGGCGGTTGGCGGGAAGTCGATGGGGGGGCGGATGGCCAGTCTTTTGGCGGACGAGTTGGGTGCGGATGCGCTGGTTTGTCTGGGTTATCCGTTTTATGCAGTGGGTAAGCCTGAGAAGCCACGGGTTGAGCATCTGGCTGGGCTAAAGACTCGGACGTTGATTGTGCAAGGCGAGCGCGATGCTCTTGGCAATCGGGACGCTGTCGAAGCTTACGATCTATCGCCGAGTATCGAGGTGTTTTGGCTGGCTGCGGGGGATCATGATTTGAAGCCGCTCAAGGTTTCCGGGTTTACGCATGAGCAGCATTTGGCTGCCGCCGCGCAGAAAGTGGCTGCGTTTCTCAAGCACTGATCGAGATTTTTGAACCGCATGAAGATCGGCTCCCTTTCCCCCTCGCCCCCCTGGGGGATAGGGCTGGGGTGAGGGGGTAGATCTTGAACGCGACACACTTTTCGATCTGTGTGCATATCCGTTGCTGCGGTCAAGCCCACCTAGGGTTTCGCCCTTACGGCGACTCACTTTTTTGACAAACGCCTCAAAAAAGTAAACAAAAAAAGGCTTGCTCCTACGTCCGGCCCGCTCGCTAAAGCTCGGGGTTCCTTCGTTCCGGGATTCATCCGGGGGGCATCGCCTACGGTTTGCTTCGCTGCACCTCCTCTCGATGTGTTTGGCTTCGCCAAACGGTCGCTGCGCTCCCACCCCCGGACGAATCCCTCCACTCAGCCTTCCGACGTCGCCCGTGGATCAAGATCAAAAGCGGTACTCGAGCTAACGCTCATCGTGTTGAGTGGTGAGAAGCGGATGCGAGCTGCTTTCGTTTTCTGTGGGAGCCAGCCTGCTGGCGATGGCGGCCTGACAGCCGACCAGTTTTTACAGACTGCATGCAATCCCTGTGGGAGCGGGCTTGCTCGCGAAAGCGGTCTGCCAGAGCACAGCAAAGGAACAGTCAAACATCCGGCTTTTTGGCGCATAAACGTAATTCTGCAAGCACGTTTAAAGTACACGAACCGTTACGCCATAAGGGCTACAACACCTTGCGTCGTTGCCTACGCGTACGCCAGAATCCGCCGGCTTACGCGGCTATGGGGCGGGCTATATCGTTTCCCTGTCACTGAAAAACAGTGATCGGGTTTGGTAGCCCGTTTCTTGACAGCCGTGTGGTGTCCCTTATGCAGTCTCATTTTTGGGGCTGAGTTTTATATGGTGGCCATGCGTGGGGCTCCTTCGGGGGCGCCGGGGGTTTCTCTGTCTTGACCGGTCTACCAACCCACGTATGGCCGCCACCCTTCGTTTGGTAGCGAAAGTGACGGCTCTTCAATTCTTTCAAGATAGAGAGTCCGTATGTTCAAAATTACGCCAAACCCGCCAGAAACCGATTCAATCCCCTACGACGCCGCACTCGAAGCCGAAAACATAAAATCGGCAACCGAGCGGGCGATCAATCATTACCTCGATCCTGGGGCGCAGAAGACATCCAAGCCATCGCGCAAGCCCGGCAAGATCTATCTGGTCAATCCAACGATGGATGACGAAACGCTGCTGGTCGAAGCATGCGAAACGCTGTCATCGGCCAGTGACATGGCCCGGGATCTCGGCAACACCGTCGATCCGTCGCAGCGCAAGGCGATGCAGATTCTGCAGCAGGTCATCATGCTGAGTGAGCTGCTGGTCAATCGTGTGCTGGATAACCATCACGTCTCGCGGTAGTTGTCGCCCCGGTGAGGGGCTTGTTCCCTCACTGCCTGGCAGCCGTCTATAAAAATCCTCAAGCGACTCTTTCCGGAGTTCCAGCTGATGTCCAAGACCGTCATTCCACCGTTAGAAGATCCGGTGTCCCCGTACGAATTTCCCGATTCAAGAAAACTCCACGACGCGGCCGAACGCGCCCTCGACTATTACCTGACACCCGCAGCCCAAATCATGGCCACGCCCTACAGCCCAAACGACATGTTCATGGTCAACCCGCAAACCGACACGGAGTCCTTGCTGGCCAACGCCTGCGAGTCCCTCGCGTCAGCCACGGTCATGCTCGGTGACTTTGCCGGCCTGCTGGAAGGGCCGAACCGCAAGACCCTGTTGGGTATTGCGCAAGTGGTGATGTTGGGCGAGTTGGCGGTGAATCAGGCGCTGGATAACCTCGTGCCGAAGGAGTAAACGGCACAAAAAACCCGAAGTGTTTGGCTTCCGGTTTTTTTATCGATATCAAAAGGTCACAGCCTGCCAGTGATCACAAATTTATCGAATGCTTTTTGCCCATCACGTGCCGCTCGCCGCACATCAAGGAATGTCAGTTCAGCCCGGACTTCCTTTCTTACAGGTTTGTCGGTCGTGACCATCGGATTCTGCGTAGGGGATGTATTCATGCTGGTTAGCTCGTGTGAATAGGTTCGGACGACAAAGTAGAGCCGGGCTTCATTGCGTGCCAGTCAGTTGGGTCTGATTCAGTTGTAGGCACTGTCCGCGTTTTTTGAATGAGATTTTCGTCAGCAGGCCGGGCCTTTTCGCGGGCAAGCCCGCTCCCACAAGGATGGTGGTGTTGCGAGATTTCGTGGCCAATGCGAAACCCTGTGGGAGTGGGCTTGCCCACGAAGAGGGCGGTGCTGGCTACGTCCATTTCAAACAGGCAATAAAAAACCCGGAAGCTTTCGCTGTCCGGGGTTTTTTTATTGCCAGAACAATCAGCGGTTAAACCGCTCCACCAACGAATACTGCGTGTTGGCAGTCTTGGTCAGCTCTTCACTCAGCAGCGCCGAGTTATGCGCCTGTTCCGAGGTCTGGTCCGCCAGTTCCGAGATGTTGCTGATGTTGCGGCTGATTTCTTCAGCCACGGCACTTTGCTCTTCGGTCGCGGCGGCGATCTGGGTGGTCATGTCGGTGATGTTGGCCACCGCTTCGCTGATGCCGACCAGGGCCTGATCCGCTTCCAGTACCCGCGCTACACCTTCTTCCGCCTGACGATGCCCGGCTTCCATGGTTTGTACGGCGCTGGACGCAGTTTGTTGCAGCTTGGCGATCAGGGCGTGGATCTGGCCGGTGGATTCGCTGGTGCGTTGTGCCAGTTGACGGACTTCGTCGGCGACCACGGCAAAACCACGGCCCATCTCGCCGGCGCGCGCTGCTTCAATCGCAGCGTTGAGTGCCAGCAGGTTGGTCTGGTCGGCGATGCCTTTGATGACGTCGACCACGCCGCCGATTTCGTCGCTGTCCTTGGCCAGTTGGGTCACGGTCAGGCCGGTTTCGCCGACGACGACCGACAGGCGCTGGATGGCTTCGCGGGTTTCGCCGGCGATGTCGCGGCCGCGGCCGGTCAGGCGGTTGGCTTCCTGGGTGGCGTCGGCGGTGCGTTGGACGTGGCTGGCCACTTCTTGCGTGGTGGCGGCCATCTGGTTGACGGCGGTGGCGACCTGTTCGGTTTCCACGCGCTGACGTTCCAGACCGCTGGAGCTGTTGTGCGCCAGGGCGTCGGACTGTTTGGCCTGATCGGTCAGGTGCTCGGCGGTGTCCTGCAGACGGGTCAGGCAGGTTTTCAGGCGCGCTTCCTGGCTGAGAATCGACATCTCCAGACGTGCCTGGGCGCCACGGCTGTCGGTGTACATCTGCGCGATCAACGGGTCGGAGGTGGTCTGCTCGGCCAGACGCAGCAGGCGCTTGAGCCCGCGTTGTTGCCATTGCAGGCCCAGCAGGCCCAGCGGCACCGACAGACCGGCGGCGAGGGCGAAGCCCCACTGCGAGTTCAGGGTGGCGCCGATCATGAAGCTCAGCTGGCTGACCAGAATGAACGGCAGCCAGTCTTGCAGCACCGGCAGCCATTTGTCTGTTTGAGGGATCGCCGACTTGCCCTGGTTGATGCGTTGGTAGAGCGCTTCGGCACGGCGGATCTGTTCGGCGGTGGGTTTGACCCGCACCGACTCGTAACCGACCACCTGATTGCCGTCGAACACCGGCGTTACATAGGCATTCACCCAGTAATGATCACCGGTCTTGCAGCGATTCTTGACAATGCCCATCCATGGCAAGCCTTGTTTCAGTGTGCCCCACATGTGCGAAAACACCGCAGCCGGGACGTCGGGGTGACGAACCAGGTTGTGCGGCGCACGGATCAGTTCCTCACGCGAAAACCCGCTGATTTCGACGAAAGCGTCGTTGCAGTAGGTGATCACGCCCTTGGCGTCGGTTGTGGAAATCAACCGTTGCTGAGCCGGGAAAGTCCGTTCGCGTTGTGTAATGGGCTGGTTATTACGCATGGTTTTTCAATCCGCAAGGCTTTGAAAGGTTGTCGGCGGGGTCAGCCATTTATTGAAATTTTTTTTCATTTATAAGTACGGCGTCGCAAAACGGCCCTTGCTTCAACCCGCGAGCATCGGATAGGTGAACAGACCGAAGTGCAGCAGGTTCAGGCCAAAATGCGTGGCGATCGCCGCACCGAGCCCGCCAAAACGGTAGGCCAGACCATAGCCGACACCCGCCAGACTCGCCAGCAACACCCAGTGCCAACCGGCGCCCACATGCACCAGACCGAACAGCAGGGACGCCAGCAGCAGCGCGAGGTTTTCGCCGTAGGGCAGGTGTTGGAAACACCGGCTCAGGCCGCCCTGTATATAGCCGCGAAACAGCGCTTCTTCGACCAGCGTCACCAGCAGCAGATTGTTCAGCACCCACAGCCACGCCTGATCCGGCCATTTCGGCGCCCAGGTGATCATGCCCAGCAACACTGCGCCGCCAAGCGCCAGAATCACGCTCAACGTCAAAGCCAGTGCGGTGGCGTACACCGTCAGGCGCAACGAACGACGCGCGACGATCCACGGGCAGACCAGCAGCAACCAGAAGCCAATCAGCGGTTTGTCGAGGTTCAGGTACATCGAGAACGGCACGGCGTTGTCTGTGAAGCGCTGCGGCTCGATGGCCCGGCCGTTGTAGAAACCCGGCAGCCAGTGCAGGGCCAGCGCCAGAGCCAGCACGATAAACAGGCCATGGCCGAGATAACGCCCGACCGGCACGGTTTGCTGGCGCACGGCGTAAGCGGCGAAAACCAGCAGTGCAATGGAGATCAGCGCCAGCCAGCCGAGCTGGCCGAAACTCAGCGCCAATCCGTAACCAAGGCTGAGAAGCCCGAGATAGAGCCATGGCAGAGCTGTCATGGAAAGTCCTTGTGCACGATTTGTGGACAGGCTTTCTACACTCGTAAGGCCGAGGGGACAAGTGAAGGTGTGGCGAGAAACCGGGACAACAACAAAGCCATTGGCCAAACACAAATCCCAATGTGGGAGCGGGCTTGCTCGCGAATGCGGTGTGTCAGCTAACAGATTTGCTGAATGTTACAACGCCTTCGCGAGCAAGCCCGCTCCCACAGGGGTTTTATATTCCACCAGGAATTTTGTGTTTGGCGGGAGATCAGCGCAGGTTGAGTTTCGCCGCCGCGCGCTCGGTGATTTCCGTGCGCAACTTCAGCGAAGGTGCTGCACGCTTGCGGGCCTCATCGACAACCGCACTCGGTGCCGTCTCCGGGCTGCCCGAATCAAACGGCGGCGCCGGCGCATATTCCAACTGCAACTGCACCAGTTGCGCCGTATCGACGCCGACCAGTTCCTGCGCCAGCGTCAAGGCAAAATCGATCCCCGCCGTGATGCCGCCCCCGGTAAACAGATTGCCGTCACGCACCACCCGATCCTTCACCGCAATCGCGCCCAGTGTCGGCAGCAGATCGTGATAAGCCCAGTGCGTGGTCGCCCGTTTGCCCTGCAACAGACCCGCCGCCCCAAGCACCAGCGAACCGGTGCACACCGACGTCACGTAACGCGCCTGCGCGGCTTGCGCCTTGATGAACGCCAGAGTCTGCTCGTCTTCCATCAACGGCCCGACCCCAGCGCCGCCGGGAATGCAGATCACATCCAGATCCGGGCAGTCCTCGAAGGTGGTGGTCGGTTTCAGCACCAGCCCGGTGCTGGCGGTGACCGGCACCAGATCATTCCAGATCAGGTGCACCTGCACGTCCGGCAACGAGGCCAGCACGTCATACGGGCCGGTCAGGTCGAGTTGTTGCACCTGGGGAAACAACAGAAAACCGATCTGCAACGCCATGATTCTTCTCCGTGAAAAGGGGTGGACGGCTTCACTGTAGGCGCGTAGGTTTTGGCGCATACGCCAATCAGCCCACGAATTACGCCAAATGCCGAAAACCATCCACGTCCTCGCGTTCGCCAATGTGCAATTGCTCGATGTCACCGGGCCGTTGCAGGTCTTCGCCTCGGCCAACGACATCGCCCGCCAGCAGGGTTTGCCTGCGCCTTACGCGCCAACGGTGATTGCCAGCGGTGGCGGGGCGGTGAACTCGTCTGCCGGGTTGGCAATGCTGGTCGAACCGCTGCCGAAGCAGCCCAGCGATACCCTGATCATCGCCGGCGGCTGGGGCGTTTACGCCGCTGCCGAAGACACTGAGTTAGTGAGTTGGGTGCGTGAACACGCCAATGGATGCCGGCGCGTGGCTTCGGTTTGTACGGGAGCATTTCTGCTGGCGGCCAGCGGCTGGCTCGACGGTCGCCGGGTCGTCACCCACTGGACCCGCTGCGAACAACTGGCGCAGCAACACCCGCAATTGCAGGTCGAGCCCAATCCGATCTTCATCAACGACGGCCCGGTCTGGACCTCGGCAGGCGTCACCGCCGGCATCGACCTGGCGCTGGCCATGGTCGAAGACGATCTCGGTCGCGACATGGCCCTGGACGTCGCCCGGCAACTGGTGGTGTTCCTCAAACGCCCGGGCGGGCAGTCGCAGTTCAGCGTGACGCTGTCGCTGCAAAAGCAGGGCAACCGCTTCGACGATTTGCACGCGTGGATTGCCGAACACCTGACTTGCGATCTGGGTATTCCAACCCTCGCCGAACAGGCCGGCATGAGCGAACGCAGTTTTGTGCGCCACTACCGCGCCGACACCGGCCAGACCCCGGCTAGGGCCATCGAACTGATCCGCGTCGAAACCGCCCGCCGGTTGCTGAGCGATACCGGTTTGCCGATCAAACGGGTCGCGGCCAATTGTGGGTTTGGCAGTGAAGAAACCTTGAGACGCAGCTTCCTGCGGGCCATGGGGGTGACGCCGCAGGCTTATCGGGAGCGGTTTTCGGTCAACGCTGGAGCAGATCCAGTAATGCCTTGAGCGTTTCGCCCGTTATCCGAATAGCACCTTCTGCCAATGGTCTTCGCTGATGATGGCAATCGGCACGCCACTGTCGCGAAGCTCAACGGCTTTCTTGATCTTGGTGCCGTAGCTGCTGTGAAGCCATTGATCATTACCGATGCTGCCCACCACCAGATAATGAATCTTTTTGCTGACCGAGCCGCCGATCAGTCCACCTCGCTCGACAATCAGCGCTTCACAGTCCTTGCGGGGGCCGTAGGCCATGACACCGGTGAAGAGAAAGACACGATCAGCACAGCTCAATGCCGGAGCAGGGTTGTCCAGAGGCAGAGAGGTTGAGGCAACGAAGGGTTGCTGTGCGCCGACTGGAAGACCTGCGAACTGGTGAAGCATTTCCAGCAGTTCGGCCGACTCTTCTGCATCAAGAACGCCGTCACTCAGCATGTCGGCGAGACGCTTATAAAGGATGTTGACGACTGGATCGCTCAAATGGATCAAGTGAGTTTCGATCCAGTTCTTGAGGAATTCGGCTTCCTGCTGATTGATCTTGCCGTCTGCTGCAAGCCCGGCAGCGATTCCAGCCAGCGCGTCGACGGAGCGACGGTCGATTCGGGCCTGATGAAAGAAACTGCTGTTCTGAAACGCCTGATGTAGATCGACCATTGCGCCTCTCCTTAAGCCTCGGCTTCCGCCACCTGATTGAGATACTTGCTGCGATCCGGCGTAAACGTCACCACCATTTTCGTCCGCGAGCAGGTCATGACCCGTTCGGCACTCAGATCAATATCCAGATCTTCCCCACGCAACCCTTGCCACTGGGCGAGGTATTTCAGCGACCCGTATTTTTCATTCTTCTTCAGGCTGCGACTGACCCCGCCTTTCCAGCCCAGCACCGGTAGTTCATCGGCGCTGCAGCGTTGAGCGAGGTCGGGGAAGCGGGTGGCGCGCTGGCGGCCGATTTCCCAGCATTTGATCAGGCCCTTGTCGGCGGCTTCCCACAGTTCATCGCGCTTGAGGCCGGTGCGCAGTGGGGTGTCGATCTGGCGGTGGATGCGTTGGCTCATTCTGGTTCCTTGAATCGGGTTTTTATTGGACAGCTCCGCTGTGCCCGTTGCGGTGGATGGTAGGGGGGGATGTAACAGCTGGCAACAAGGTATTTCGGGGTGTAAGTGCGAGTTGCGGGCCAAGCGTTACACGGGGTTGGCAGGTTTCTGTAGGCCGTGCCATCAACCAGTTGTATCGAAAGGAATCGATTGTGTGGGCCAACCCTTCAACTGCAAGGCTCGGGGGTGTTTACCGCTCGTAGGTAGCCTTCCTACAAGCGGCGATTGAAGTTGAGATCTTTCCTACAGGCTCTGGCGAAGATGGATGACTACGGCTGCCAGTAATTCTTCTCCCCACTCAACTTGCGATCCAGAAAACTCGCTGCACTGATCAGTGCCAGATGCGTCAGCGCCTGTGGTGTGTTGCCCAGATGCCGGCCACGGTTGTCGAATTCCTCCGCGTACAGCCCCAACGGATTGGCGTAACGCAGCAGTTGTTCGAATTCCAGGTGAGCCTTTTCAACTTGCCCGGCGCGGGCCAGACATTCCACATACCAGAACGAGCACGCAGCGAAGGCGCCTTCAGTGCCGGACAATCCGTCGATACCCGCATCATCGTTGCGATAGCGGTAAACCATGCCGTCACGCACCAGATTTTTTTCGATGGCCTCCAGCGTCGCCAGCCACTTCGGATCCTTGGCACTGACAAAGCGCACCAGCGGCATCAGCAACATCGAGCCATCCAGCGCCGTGCCGCCCTGGTATTGCACAAAATGCCCGCGCTCTTCGTTCCAGAAGTTGTCCCAGATGTCGGCATGAATCGCCTGACGGGTCTGGTCCCAGCGGGCAAAGGGCGCCGGCAGCGAGCGTTTCGAGGCCAGGCGGATGGCGCGGTCCAGCGCCACCCAGCACATCAGCCGTGAGTGCAGGAAGTGATGTTGCTCACCGCGCATTTCCCAGATGCCTACATCCTTGGTCTGCCAGGTCTCACAGACCTGATCGACCACTTCCATCACATGTTTCCAGCCTTCGTGGGAAATCGCGTCGCCGTATTTGTTGACCAGATAAACGGCGTCCATCAGTTCGCCGAAGATATCCAGTTGAATCTGGTCGTAGGCGCCATTGCCGATCCGCACCGGTTTCGCGCCGCCGTGGCCGGATAAATGCGCCAGTTCGGTTTCCGGCAGTTCCTGGCGGCCGTCGATGGCGTAAAGGATGTTCAGTTTCATCGATTTGCCGCTGCAATCGCTGACCCGCCCGCGCAGCCAGCGCATGTAGCCGTTGGCTTCGTCGACAAAACCCAGGCGCATGAAGGCGTAAACGGTAAAGGAAGCGTCGCGGATCCAGGTGTAGCGATAGTCCCAGTTGCGTTCGCCGCCGGGGGTTTCCGGCAGGCCGAAGGTGGCGGCGGCGAGGATTGCCCCGTGCTGGCGCGAGGTCAGCAGCTTCAGGGCCAGGGCCGAGCGGTTGACCATTTCGCGCCAGCGACCGCGATAGTTGGACTGGCCGATCCAGTCGCGCCAGAACTTCAGGGTGCGCTCGATGCACAGTTGCGCGGCGCCTTCGGCGAAGCGCGGATCGTCGCTGGCGCCGAGCATGAAGGCGGCGGTTTGATCCTGCTTGAGGGTGAACTGTGCGACTGCCGCATCGTCATCAACGCTCAAGGTTTGATCCGAGGCCAGCCGCAATGTCGGCTGCCCGCTGGCGCTGAACAGCACATCCTTTTTGTCGATGACAGCGCGGGTTTCAGCGCGGGCATAGTCATGCCGAACGGCGCAGCGCAGATGAAACGTCGCCTGCCCGCTGACCACCCGCACCCGGCGCATCAACAGCGGCAGGGCATCGTCGTTGTCGCCAATCGGCAGCAGGTCGGTGATTTCCACCACGGCGTGGTCGCTGAGCCAGCGGGTTTGCAGGACGTTGGTGTCCGGCAGGTAAATCTGTTCGCGCCGGGCATCGGGCAGGTCCGGCGCGAGCTGAAAAATCCCGGCATCGGGGGTATCGAGCAGCGAACAGAAAATCGACGGGCTGTCGAACTCCGGCCAGCAGAAAAAATCCACGCTGCCCTTGTCATTGACCAGCGCGGCGCTGCGCATGTCGCCAATGATGCCGTGGGCGTCGATGGGACTTTGTCGTTCGGATTGATGCTCAGCCATTGCCACGGAACTCCGGATAGAGGCTCATGCCGCCGTCGATGAACAGGGTGGTGCCGACGATGTAGTCGGAGGCATCGGAGGCGAGGAACACCACCGCGTTGGCCACGTCCTCGACATCGCCGATGCGCCCGTAAGGGATGAGTTTGAGCAGGTCCTGCGCGGCGTCGCCTTCGGTGGCGTCCTTATTGATGGCCGTGCGGATTGCCCCCGGCGCGATGCCGTTGATGCGGATGCGTTGGTGGCTGACTTCCTGGGCCAGGGTCTGCATCAATTGATCGACGCCGCCCTTGGACGCTGCGTAATTGACGTGCCCGGCCCAGGGAATGCGCTGGTGTACCGAACTCATGTGGATGATCTTACCGGCAGCCCGGGACACGCCTTCGCGCACGCCCTGGCGATTGAAGATCCGCAGCGCGGCGCGGGCGCAGAGGAACTGGCCGGTGAGGTTGACGCCGATCACCGCGTTCCAGTCGGCCAGCGACATATCCACAGCCGCCGCGTCTTTTTGCAGGCCGGAATTGGCCACCAGAATGTCCAGCGTTCCAAAGGCGTCGAGGGTCTGCTGGAACAGCCGCTCGACGTCTTCCTCCTTCGAGACATCGGCGCCGATGGCGATGGCCTGGCCACCGTCGGCGACGATCTGCCGGGCCAGCGCTTCGGCGGGCTCGGCCTGGCGGTTGTAGTTGATGACCACGGCAGCACCGGCAGCGGCCAGGGCTTTGGCGGCACCGTGGCCGATGCCGGAACTGGCGCCGGTGACCAGTGCCACCTGACGGGCGAGGGAAATCTGCATGCAGGGTCGCGCCTTGGGTTGAGGGCTTATTTAGCTGACTGATGGGCGGCGGCGAGAGTTCATCCGCGTACATGAAATCATCGACAGGTTTATGCGGCAGCGATTGGCCCTGCACGGCACAGGGACTTGACACTCCACCAACAATTCCTCGCTTCCCCGGCCGTCAGGCTTTGTGGCAACTTGGCCACGAGTTCACATTGACACTTGAAGAGATCTCCAACGACGTTGCTAAATCTATTCAAATTCACCGGGGTGGATTTAACAGTGCTTCCAGTCTGGCTTTGGCCTCGGATTGCAGGCCATACCGGGCAGCCACGTAGGCATCGAGCAACTCAGTGAAGTCCGTTGCGATGTTGCTGCCCTTGAGTGTCATTACCCGCTCGCCGTCCATGTACACCGGTGCCGATGGATGCTCTCCTGCTCCAGGCAGGGAAATGCCGATGTCCGCCAGACGGCTTTCGCCCGGGCCATTGACGACGCAGCCCATGACCGCGACATGCATATTTTCGACGCCGGGAAATTGCATTTTCCACTCGGGCATTCGGGCCTGAAGAAAACCATCAATCTGCTGCGCCAGTTCCTGAAAAAAGCTGCTGGTGGTGCGCCCGCACCCGGGACAGGACACCACGGTGGGGGTAAATGCACGCAAGCCCATGACCTGCAGAATCTGCTGTGCCACGAGCACTTCACGGGTGCGGTCACCGTTGGGTTCCGGAGTCAGGGAAATGCGCAGCGTGTCACCGATGCCTTCCTGCAAAAGCACCGCCAGCGCGGTAGAGGAGGCGACGATACCTTTGGAGCCCATGCCGGCCTCGGTCAATCCCAGATGCAGCGGAAAATCGCAACGTGCGGCGAGACTCCGGTACACCGCGATCAAATCCTGCACATGGCTGACTTTTGCCGACAGCACAATCCGGTCTGCCGACAAGCCGACGTCGATGGCCCGTTGCGCATTCTCCAGCGCCGATACCACTAGTGCCTCACGCATCACCGCATCGGACTCCAGCGGCAGGGCTGATGCTGCGTTTGCGTCCATCATCCGAGCCAGCAAATCCGGGTCCAGGCTCCCCCAGTTAACACCGATTCTCACCGGCTTGCCGTAGCGGCAGGCGGCTTCGATCATGCTGCAGAACTGCTCGTCACGCTTGGCGCCCTTGCCGACATTGCCGGGGTTGATGCGGTACTTGCCCAGTGCCTCGGCGCATTCGGGATATGCCGCTAATAAACGATGGCCGTTGAAATGAAAGTCACCCACCAGCGGCACCTTGATGTTGCGCCGATCCAGAAGCTCGCGAATGTGTGCTACCTGCGCTGCGGCGTCGTGACTGTTGACTGTGATCCGCACCAGTTCGGCGCCTGCCAGCGCGAGGCTTTCGACCTGGCGGGCTGTAGTTTGGGCGTCGGCGGTATCGGTATTGGTCATGGCCTGCACAACAACGGGCCCGTCGCTGCCTACGTTGACAGGACCGATGATGACTTGCCGGGTGTTGCGTCGAGCGATAGGGCTGTCCATGGATACGACTCCTGTAGGGCGCGGCTTACTGACGGGCAATCAAACCGTCGGGCAAACGGAAGTGAGCATGCTCTTCGCGTCCTGGTAGGGTCTCGATCTCGAGCGGGGCGATCCTGTTCAGCGCATTGAGCACATCATTGACCATCGCCTCGGGTGTTGAAGCGCCGGCGGTAATACCGATGGTCGATTGATCGTTAAGCCATTCGCTGTGAACTGCGCTGCCATCGGCGATCAGGTAACTGGGGATTCCTGTTTCAGCGGCGATATCACGCAACGTCACGGAGTTGGCGCTTTGTGGGCTGCCGATCACCAGCACCACATCGACGCATTGGCTCAGTTCACGTACAGCCGTTTGACGGTTCTGTACGGCATAGCAAATGTCGCGGGTGTCGGGTCCGATGATCTGCGGATAACGTCGCTTGAGTGCGTCGACTACTGCATGGGTGTCGTCGACGCTGAGGGTGGTTTGGGTGATGTAGGCCAGCGGTGTGTCCTGTGAAAACTCGAGTGTGGCGACTTGCGCTTCGGTTTGTACGACCACCACCGGAGAGGGAATTTGTCCGAGCGTGCCGATCACCTCGGGATGGTCCGGTTCGCCAATCAGGATCACCTGATAACCTCGGGCGGCGTATTGACGGCCGTGGTTGTGCACTTTGGTTACCAGCGGGCAGGTGGCGTCCAGGACCTTTAATCCCCGCTGGTGAGCATCGTTTTCTACCTCTTTTCCAACACCATGAGCGCTGAAAATCGTGACGGCATTGGCTGGGACTTCATTCAGATCTTCGACGAATCGTGCTCCTTTGGCCCGCAAGTCCTCGACCACGTGCTGGTTATGGACGATTTCGTGCCGCACATAGACTGGTGCACCGAATTGCTCAAGGGCCTGTTCGACGGTATCGACAGCGCGAACTACACCGGCGCAGAAACCTCGGGGTTGGGCGAGGATGACTTTCATGGTGGATTCTCACGTTCCTTCGGTATTTACCTGTCAATGAGCACAATCTATCTGAACAGGCTTCGCCCACATCTCTGTCGCTAAAGGTTCGCGAGGGGCTTTTACGGCTGTTCGATGCTACTCAAAGGGCGATCAGTGTCCATTGCTGGCTCTGGCTCCGTGACACTTCAAGTGTGTATGTCGCGGGTAGAAGCAATGAGCGTTCCCGTTAGCGGTAGCTTTTCGGGCGGGACTTCATGAGGTGGATAGAACTGCGCTGTCCAATTGCGGAAAATCATAATAGGGCCTTCGTTGACGGTGAGTTTCGGTTTTGCGCCGTAATTTCTGTAGGCCCAGATATGAAGGTCTTTTTTCGCCTCAGGAATGAACCAGAAATGGTAAGCCGCCGCTGTCAGGGCCAGATTCAATGTGTTTCTGATCCAGCGTGGGAACATCGAGAGCCTCTCGACCCGAAGCACCATGAAGTCTTTCAATGACCATTGGAGTGGGGCTATCTGGGTAGGAGTCACCATCAATATGATATGCAGACCTAGTCGTTTCTGGGTCACATCCACAACCGTTAATCCGAGCCCGTAAAGCGTCATTTTCATCTCTATGGCGAGCCCGAGTACTTCCATAGTGTACTGGACTGTCAGTTGATGACCTTCGGCGATAGGTGGCTGCATGACTGCATTCATCCAGCTGTGAACAGGTGCGAAATGGTTCAGGTCAAAGACATTTTCGCCTATGTTCTGGAGGTTGCCCCGTTCGTTGTGATGACTTCTGAGCGGAGTGGGAAATCCTGCCAATTGAAGGTCGGGCAGTTTCCATATTGCGTGGGGTACATCAGATCCCTGCCACACGAATATCAGTCCGTTCCATTCTTGTACTCGGCGGTGAGCGAGCCTTGCCTGTGGCGGTTTGATCCCGCTGGGAGTGTGTAGGCAATGGCCATCCGCAGTGAACGCGAAATGATGAAACGGGCACACAATGGTTTCGCCGACGATCTTTCCTCCTCTTCCGAGATGGGCACCCAGGTGCGGACAAAAGGGCTCGACGGCTCGGACAGCGCCTGATTCCGTGCGGTAAAGCACTAATTCCTCGCCCATGAATGGCACCGTTTTCACAGCTTTGGGTTTGAGTTCACTGGCGAAGCACAGTACGAACCAGCCGTCAGGATATAAAGTTGATGGAGTTATCCTCTCATTAGGAGTGCTCGACATTGTCACGAAGTGATCCCACCTATAGTTGAGTATTAATGGACGGTGAGTTTCCCCACTATCTCGTAATCGACGGATTCCTGTCGCACACTTTTTCTCTATGTGGCCTAGTCTATAGGGGCTGAATGCAAAGGATCGTAATGCCACCACCAAGATATTGAAGGAATATCGACTATTCCCCTGCAACTATCCGGGAAGTTCTCGGTCAGAGTTCCCCCGTAATAAGCCAGTGGTCCGTCGACTCCATTCAAGTAACGGTATCGAGGGTTTTCAATTATCCACTCCAACCCCCCGCGCCAGTAACAATCCAGGCTCTGGATATAGGCTTCAACTTCCGGTGACGCTTTTGCTAGCACAGAATCTCTCAGTCGCATATACAAGCCAGCAATGTTGTCGCGCATGCTGAAAGCTTCTGCCAATGCTTGATTATGAGTAATTCCAGTGCGCTGTTGAATCAGAGAGACAATATTATGTTGTCTGCCCTCGGGATCTCTTGCCAGTTCCTTGCCATACGAAAAGAAGTCACTTTCCCAGACAATCATCATTGCAGCCATTTCGGTCAGAGCACATAGGCGTCGATCCTCCATATCTGACTGGCTTATATTGACCAGGGTGCTAATATGGCCAAAAGTTGGAAAAACCATTCCGCCACCTGAACTAAGACGCAGCAGTGCGCAATCGTTCAAGGTTGGTTGTGGATTGACCAGTTTTCCTACTTCGACCATGAAGTAACCACGTTGAGTATTTACAAATCTAGAGGTGTGTAATGGAGTTGTATATTTGTCCAGCCTTAAACGTATGTCGCGTAAAGCCATTGCAAAATTGTTTTCAGGGTAAGCGGGGACTTCGGGTGATTCGATCGAGCGTTGCATCTGTAACATGGCGGTAATTGATCGCGCGGGGTTTTCACTCATTGCACCTTCGTCGCAGTACTCGTCGTCAAATGAAAAAGCCCAAAGAGTATAGTCCGCGAAGATTTGTGCGATATCAGCACTCGCCGCATCGGGGTACATCAGTGCCGCCAGGCGGCCGCATCCAACGCTGGCCAGACGTTGCCGATGTTTTTCATCACTGTATAAATGCCATTTATCCATCCACGAGATAACTCCTTCCTCAAGCTTTTCACTTTCTGGATAAATTTTATATGGCAATGGGCAATTGATATTGGTTAGTGTAAGAGTGGTCATGTAGACTCCTTGTGATATTTTTAAAAGCGATCAGAACTTTTCGCCTGGCTTTTTCACAATCACACTATAAGTAGAAACCTTGTTCTTAAGCAGCGCCACCGACCAGTTCTCCGCCAATACCCGCAACTCTTCCAATGCCCCCGTCACCCCATTCGGAAACAGTTCCTCGTTTTCAATATTGGCTTTCGAATCCATCAACCAGCGTGCAACATCTATGTTGGATGGCAATACGCGCATGTCATGAGTGGTGAAACCACTCTCTTCCAGCACTTGACGAAAGTACTCAGGTGTCTTGCGGTGTTTGCAGGCCAAGCGATCCACGTCGTCCGGAGTGTCGGGTTTGTATTCCTTGGGATCGGTGTTGTATAGGTTGTCGGAAATCACTACGACGCCGCTTTCGCGCACTCGAGAAAAGAGGGCGCGCATGGTGTTTTCGTAGAGTTCATCGGGAAAGTGCGAGATCACGCCGCGAATGATCACCAGGTCATAGGGCTCATCGGCATCGGGGAGCAATTCGATGTCTTTGGCGTTGCACAGGTACAGATTGATGCGATCGGTCAAACCCTGTTCGGCGTGAAATTTTGCGCAGAATTCCAGTTGGCGCCGGCTGACGTTCACGCCGTCGAGGTGCTGGCATTCCGGGAAGCGTTCGGCCAGGTACTTAAGGATGTAACCCCAGCCACAGCCGATATCGAGAATACGTTTGATCGGTGGGCGATCGGGTTCTTCCAGACCTGCCAGTTTCAGTTGGCGCTCAAAGTAGCGAATACCTGACTCGTCGAGGCTGATTGGCGGTGTCGAACGTGGATCGTCATAGACACCGAACTGGAAGAGGATGTAATTACCGATCGCCTTGCGCCAGTCTTCGGGACTGTCGCCATAGGTGTATACAACCTTTTCCTGGTAGTTATCGACGCTCGATCCTTGAATGATCTGATAGGGCAAGTGAGTTTCGTCGGCGATGACAGCCGGTTTGGCTTGTTTGCTCATTGTTTTCTCTCCTTGTGAATATTCACGTCATACTCGTGTCCGCAACGACACGCCGATCGTTGCGTTGCTGTTGTCGGGAAACTTCACATCGAGGCGGCTTATAAATACCTCTATCGAACGCGTGATCCCGGGCGCATCGAGCCCGCACATACTCAGTAATTTTTCAGATGCACCGTGCTCGATGAATTGATCGACGAAGCCCAATTGCAGCACTGGCGGTGAGTGGCTGATCGCGGCTAACTGCTCCAGGCACGCTGAGCCAACACCCGCCATCACGCAACCTTCCTCAATGGTTACCAACAGATCATGGTTCCGGGCCAGTTGCTCAACTAGGGCCCCATCGAGGGGTTTGATAAAGCGCATGTTGGCGACAGTGGCGTCGAATGCTTCGGCGGCTTCAAGGGCGGGGCGCAGCATCGAGCCAAATGCCAGGATAGCGATGCGATAGCCCGTGGGCTGCGTGGAGTTTCGGCGGATTTCACCTTTGCCCACCGGCAGGGTATGCAATGCCCGCGACGTGACGACGCCGTTACCCGATCCGCGTGGATATCGCACTGCACTCGGGCCTTTTTGGAGGAGGGCGGTGTGGAACATCAGTCGGCATTCGTCTTCATCTGCCGGGGCCATGACAGTAAGGTTCGGTATACAGCGCAGATAAGCGATGTCGAAAGCGCCCGTGTGAGTGGCACCGTCGGCACCGACGATACCAGCCCGGTCTATGGCGAAAACCACAGGCAGATTCTGGATAGCGATATCGTGAATCAACTGGTCGAAAGCTCGTTGCAAAAAGGTCGAGTAGATCGCCACCACCGGTTTCAAACCCTCGGCTGCCAATCCTGCAGCGAAGGTCAGCGCGTGTTGTTCGGAAATTCCGACATCGAAAAAACGGTCGGGGAAGCGTCGTTCGAACTCCACCAGACCTGATCCTTCGCACATCGCTGGGGTGATTGCCACGACGTTTGGATCACGTTCAGCTTCATCACATATCCACCTGCCAAATACTTGGGTGTAAGTGGCCTTGCTGGTCACAGGGGGATCGATACCGTGTGCGGGGTCAAATTGTCCCGGTCCGTGGTAAAGCACCGGGTTGGATGCTGCCGGTGAATAACCGTGCCCCTTTTCTGTGACAATGTGCAGCAGTTGCGGGCCGCGCAGTTTTTTCAGGGCGTGCAGCGCAGGGAGCAACTCGTCGAGATGATGACCGTTGATGGGGCCTGTGTAGCCAAAGCCCAAGGCTTCGAAAAAAGTCGCCTCGGTTCCTGACTCTTTTAACTGTTTCAAATTCCCGAAGTATTCGCGTAAGGCCCCGACCGGTGGCGAGATCGACATATCGTTGTCGTTGAGAATCACAAGAAACGGCAATTCCTTATATAAGCCGGCATTGTTCATCGCTTCGTATGCCATGCCGCCGGTTACCGCGCCGTCTCCGATTACTGCTACGCAATGGCGGGGTTGCGATTGATTACGAGCTGCCAACGCCATGCCCAGTGCCGCCGAGATGGAAGTGCTCGAGTGCGCCGTGCCAAAGGTGTCGAATTCAGATTCGCAACGGCGGGGAAAGCCGGAAATTCCACCGAATTGGCGAATGCTCTCCATCGCCTCACGTCGTCCGGTAAGGATTTTGTGGGCGTAGGCCTGATGGCCGACATCCCACACGATTCTGTCGTTGGGGGTGTTGAACACGTAATGCAGCGCAACAATCAATTCCACGGTGCCAAGGTTGGCCGAGAGGTGACCGCCGGTTCTAGCGACACTATGCAAAATGAACGCCCGCAGTTCATCCACGAGTGGGCCCAGGGCGGCGACATGCAGCGCACGCAAATCAACCGGGCTATCGATGGTCTTGAGTAATTCGAACATGCTGGATTCCTTTCTAGTGGCTCATTTTTGCGAGTTCTTTCCAGGCGCTTATCCTGGAAACTCCGGTGGTCTCGACGATCCGACGGAACCAAACGGTGAAGGTCTCGGGGGCAGCTGCTATTCGTGCGGGGAGTTGTGAAAGCTTGAGCCATTGCCATGCATGGGCTTCTTCGGGATTGGCGATGGGGTCACAGTCACTGACACCGACGAACACGTGGTCGAACTCGTGCTCTATCAGTTGGTTCGAGACTTCTTCGCGGTAGAGCAGCGTGGAGACCTTGCGCAAGGAGCAGGCTATGCCCATCTCTTCCTGCAAACGGCGTTTTGCGGCTGAAAGCGTCCGCTCGCCAAGCCGGGGATGCCCGCAGCAAGTGTTGGTCCACAGGCCTTGAGAATGGTATTTGCCGAAGGCGCGTTGTTGTAACAGGACACGGCCAGTGTTATCGAAAATGAAGATCGAGAACGCACGGTGCAAAAGCCCGAATTGATGGGCCTGCAACTTGGGCGCACAGCCTTTTTTACGATCTCGCCGATCGACCAGAATAAGTAACTCTTCCATAGCTAGACTCCAATACGTCTTCGCTACTGGGCGTTACTACGCTGACCAGACTTCTTAGGGAAAAACAGACGGGTGTTGTGGTTCGAAGTTAGTTGTTTGTTGTTGAAGGGGCAAATTTTTGATTAGATCTTTTTCTTATTCTTGGTGCTTTTTTCTGGTTGTATAGTTCTATGGTGTATGCGGTATTTTGCGAGTGAATATTCAGAATTGTATTGATGCTTATAGCAAACGCTCATAGAGATAGCACTTGTGGTACGTAGCTTTGTAGCTATTGTCAGACAGAACTTCTCTGAATTTTGTGATGGTGGATGTCGCAGGTCGTGGGAGTTTTTTTGATGTTGGGTGATTTCGATTTTTTATATATCGAAGTTTTAACGTCTGGTTTTGATGGGTTAGGGTATTCAAATGTTACAGCGCCTATGTGTTCTCGGTTCTACCGGGTCTATTGGCGACAGTGTTTTAGATGTGGTCGCACGTAACTCTGACAAGTATGTTGTGTATGCATTAAGTGCGCATTGCAATATAAAAAAGCTTTTTCAACAGTGTCTTGAGTTTAACCCGATCGTGGCTATCGTAAGTGAACCGCACCACGCGATAGAGCTTCAGGCACATCTACAGGCAGTACAGTCACGTACCGAAGTATGTTGCGGTATTGAGGCTTTGTGCGAGGTCGTTTGTGTCGCAGAGTGCGATACCGTCGTTGCTGCCATTGTCGGTGCGGCAGGGCTTCTGCCAACTTTGAGCGCTGCCCGGGCCGGAAAAAAAATACTCTTGGCCAACAAGGAAGCCTTAGTCATGTCTGGTGCGTTGTTCATGCGCACGGCCAGAGAGTCCGGTGCAGTTATTTTGCCGCTGGATAGCGAACACAATGCGATCTTTCAATGCTTGCAAGGTTGTGATCCCGAATTATCCGGCGTTGAGCGGTTGATTCTGACCGCCTCGGGCGGGCCGTTCAGGACGCGTTCGCTGGCATCGCTCAGAGACGTTACGCCCAAAGAAGCCTGTGCTCATCCCAACTGGGTGATGGGCCGAAAAATATCCGTCGACTCAGCAACGATGATTAACAAAGGCCTGGAGATCATTGAGGCCAGCTGGTTGTTCAATACGGCGCCGTCGCGTATCGAGGCGCTGATACACCCTCAGAGCATTGTTCATTCGATGGTGGTTTTTCGGGATCAGTCCGTACTGGCACAGATGGGCAATCCCGATATGCGCATGTCCATTGCCCATGCGTTGGCCTATCCGCAACGTATAACTTCAGGCGTCGCGCCTTTGGATCTCAGCCAGTTGTCGGCATTGACCTTCGAGAAACCTGATCTTGTTCGTTTCCCGTGCCTTGAGTTGGCCATGGAGGTGATCAATCAGCCGCCGGCGGCAAGTATTGTCCTGAACGCGTCAAATGAAGTGGCGGTCGACGCCTTCTTGTCCTTGCGAATTTCTTTTACTGACATCGTGCGAGTCATTGATCGAACCCTGCAACGCATCGACTCAGCGCCGGTTAATACGATTGACGACATTCTGGCAATAGATGACCAGGCACGTAGAGTCAGTCGTGAGTCAATCGCACGCTTGTAGTCTTCACACTCCACCAACAATTCCTCGCTTCCCCGGCCGTCAGGCTTTGTGGCAACTTGGCCGCCCCTGATGAGGCTGCATCCGATGGCAAACCCTTACCGCGAACTGTTCAACGCCCCCGGCGCCCGGGCTTTTGTGATTGCCGCGATGATCGCGCGCATGCCGATTTCCATGACTGGCATCGGCGTGATCACCATGCTCTCGCAATTGACCGGCGGCTATGCGTTGGCGGGCGGGGTGGCGGCGACGTTTGCGCTGGCCACGGCGTTTTGCGCGCCGCAGGTGTCGCGGCTGGTGGACCGTTTCGGTCAGGGGCGAGTGCTGCCGGTGGCGGCGCTGATCGGCGGGGGCGCGCTGCTGATGTTGCTGTTGTGCACCCGCTTGCAGGCGCCGACCTGGACCCTGTTTGTCTGCGCCGCGCTGGCCGGTTGCATGCCGAGCATGTCGGCGATGGCGCGGGCGCGCTGGACCGAAATCTATCGCGGCCAGTCGCAGTTGCAGACCGCTTATGCGCTGGAGTCGGTGCTCGACGAAGTCTGCTTTATTGTCGGCCCGCCGCTGTCGGTAGGCTTGTGCGTCGGTGTGTTTCCCGAGGCCGGGCCGCTGGCGGCGTTGTTGATGCTGGCGATCGGCGTAACGGCGTTCGTCGCCCAGCGCAGCACCGAGCCGCCGGTGCATCCGCACGAATCGCAGCATCAAGGCTCGATCATTCGCTCGACCGACGTGCAATGGCTGCTGGCGTTGATGCTCGCCATGGGCGTGATTGTCGGCGTGGTGGATGTGGTCAGCGTCGCGTTCGCCCAGCAGCAGGGGCAGCCGGCGGCGGCGAGCATCGTGTTGTCGGTGTATGCCATCGGTTCCTGTCTGGCTGGCATTGCCTTCGGCGCGATGCGCTCGAAGTTGCCGTTGCCGCGCCTGTTTCTCTACGGCGGTCTGGCGACCGCGGTGACCACTTTGCCCTTGTTACTGGCGACCAACATCTTCGGGTTGGCCGTGGCGGTGTTCATCGCCGGGCTGTTCTTCTCGCCGACCCTGATCGTGGCGATGGCGTTGATTGAGCGCATCGTGCCGCCGGCCAAACTCACCGAAGGCCTGACTTGGCTGGTGACGGGTCTGAGCATCGGCGTGGCCATCGGCGCCGCCGGTTCCGGTGCACTGGTGGATGCGTTCGGCGCGCGCAGCGGTTTCTGGCTGGCGATTGCCGCCGGGGCAGTGGTGCTGGGCTCGGCGGTGCAGAGCTTTCGTCACCTCAAATAATGCCGGTTACCAGCCCCGGCCCGAGTTCACCCAGAAGTTGACCGACAGCGACGTCGAGACCGACTCCACCTGATGGAACCAGCCTTCCGGCAGGAACAGCAGGTCGCCGGCCTCCAGGGTCACGCGCAGGAACGTCACGTCGCGTGCGGCGGGGCAGCGCTCATAGTCCGGCGCATCCGGGTTGAAATCGCAGCCGTCCAGCCCACCTTCCGGCGCGGTGGACCAGGTGCCCAGCGCTTCGCGGTGGTGGGGCGCAGCGAGGGTGAATTTCTTCTGGCCCCAGACCTGGGCAAACAGGTTGTCGGAGTCGTCGCGGTGCAGCGGCGTCAGCGTGCCCTTGGGGCCGATCCAGATCCGTGGCGGGATGAACAGCGAGCCATCGAAGTAGGGCGGGTATTTGATCTGCTGCATCAGCGCGGCCGGCAGGATGTTGTTGCCCATATACGCCGGCGGCTCGCCGTCCGCACTCTTGGCTGCCGGACTGTCCAGCGAAGCGATGAAATCGGCCATTGAGGTGGAGCGGAAATCCCGTTCGGTGGAGAAGGTTTTCTTCACGTAATCGCCGTGGCGGGTGATGCCTTGCAGTTCGGCGAAATGCACCAGCGACTCTTCGCGGCTGAGCTTGAACAGCGGCCAGTCGTGCAAGGCGTTGCTGATGACCACCGGCGTGCCGAAGGGCAGGTAGCGCTCCTCGAATTCCTGGACTGACAACTCGCTGCGCGGCCGGCGCTCGACGACGGTCTGCACCGGTCGTGCGGCGGTGATGGTTTCACTGCGGCGCGGCGGCGTCGGGTAGCGCTTGTTCATGTCGACCTTTTGCGCCGGCGCGCCACCGTGGCGGGCCTGGTCGATGATCTGCGGCAGCATCGTCGCCAGGCCCATATTGCCGCCGATCTTCAGCCGCCCGCTGGCGAACAGTTCTTCGACGTTGGCGGTGCCGCCCATGATCCCGGCGAAATCGTTCGGCGCCACTTCAATGGTCACGTCCGGGTTCGGGTGTCGACCGGCCTCGGTACGGGTGCTGGCCTTGACCTCGGACCAGCACGCCAGCTGTGGACCCAGCACGAATTGGAAAACGCCTTCGATGCCGACGGCACCGGCATTGGCGAACAGCTTGCCCAGGATGGTCTGCAGGTCCACGGTGAATCCTCGTTGTTGTTTTGGCCTGAACGGTTAACGAGTGTTTGTCGGGGAAATTTAGCCACCGCCGACTAATTCTCCGGGTCGTTGATCCGTACCCTTTTGAAGAGACATTTTTTCGAGGGAAGCGTGGTGACCAAGTTGACCCTGCTGTGCCTGCCGTACTCCGGCGCCAGTGCCATGGTCTACAGCCGCTGGCGGCCGAAGCTGCCGCAATGGCTGCAACTGCAACCGGTGGAGCTGCCGGGGCGCGGCGCACGGTTCGACGAACCGCTGCACACCGACATGCGCGCACTGGCGATGCAACTGGCCAGGGAGTTGCGCCCGACGCTCAAGACCCCTTATGCGTTGTTCGGCCATAGCCTGGGCGCGCTGATGGCCTGCGAAATCGCCCATGCACTGCGGGCGCTGGGCTGCCCGGAACCGGTGGCGCTGTTCGCTTCGGGCACCGCTGCGCCGACCATGCGCGCCGATTACGACCGCGGTTTTGCCGACCCCAAAACCGACGCCGAGCTGATCGATCAGTTGCGCACGCTCAACGGCACCAGCGAGGAAGTGCTGGCCAACGAAGAGTTGATGAGCCTGACCCTGCCGATCCTGCGCGCGGATTTCCTGCTCTGTGGCAAGTTCCAGCCGTTGCAGCGTCCGCTGCTCAAATGCCCGGTGCATGTGCTCGGCGGCAAGGCCGACAAGGCCACCACCGAACAATTGATCGGCTGGAGCAAGGAAACCTCGGGCAGTTTCTCGGTGGACATGCTGGCCGGCGGGCACTTCTTCATTCATGAACACGAAGCCCGAGTGCTCAAGGTAATCAAGGATCAACTTGAGGTGCATCACCGGCGCCACGCGCTGGCCGTCTCGGCCTGAGGCTTTACCTGTGGGAGCGAGCTCGCTCCCACAGGGGTATTTGGAAAACCAGAAAATCCGCGCTCTACCTCCCCTCTGACACTTCTTCTCAATCGCTAATTTTTCCGGTCTGCATTCGTTTTATAGGGACGACGTGCCTTTGTGCTGCCTGCCTACTGATCCGGATGCCAAGAAATGAATGCAGAAGACTCCTTGAAACTCGCTCGCCGGTTTATCGGGTTGCCCCTGGAAAAGCGCCAGATGTTCCTGGCTGCCCTGGCGAAAGAAGGGGTGGATTTCTCCCGGTTCCCGATTCCCGCAGGCGTCGAGGCCGAGGATCGGCAGGCGTTGTCTTATGCCCAGCAACGCATGTGGTTTCTCTGGCATCTGGACCCGCAGAGCGGCGCCTACAACCTGCCGGCGGCGGTGCGCCTGACCGGTCGCCTGAACCAGGGAGCGCTGGAGCAAGCCTTCGCCAGCCTGATCGAGCGTCACGAAACCCTGCGCACGGTGTTCCAGCAGCAGCCTGACGACAGCCTGCTGCAAGTGCCGTTGCATCAACCGCTGGACATCCAGCGCATCGACCTCAGCGATTTGCCCGCCGCCGAACGTGAAACCCGTGTGGCCGCCGCCGCGCAGGAGCAATCGCTGCTGCCGTTCGACCTGGCCAACGGCCCGCTGCTGCGGGTGCGCCTGTTGCAACTGGCCGAGCAGGAACATGTGCTGCTGCTGACCCTGCACCACATCGTCTCCGACGGCTGGTCGATGAATGTGTTGATCGACGAATTCTGCCGCTTCTATGACGCCCACGATCAGGGCCGCGCTGCCGAACTGCCGCCGCTGGCGGTGCAATACAGCGACTACGCCCTGTGGCAGCGCCGCTGGCTGGAGGCCGGTGAACAGCAGCGTCAGCTCGACTACTGGCTGGCGCAGATGGGCGACGAACATCCGGTGCTGGAATTGCCGGTGGATCACCCGCGCCCGGTGCTGCCGAGCAATCAGGGCCAGCGTCTGGAAAGCGTGGTGGACGCCGCGCTGGTCGAGCAATTGCGCGGCGTCGCCCGTCAGCACGGGGTGACGCTGTTCATGCTGTTGCTCGGCACCTTCAATATTCTGCTGCACCGTTACACCGGTCAGACCGACCTGCGCGTCGGCGTGCCGATCGCCAACCGCAACCGCCGGGAAATCGAAGGGCTGATCGGCTTCTTCGTTAACACTCAGGTGCTGCGCGTCGAGCTGGACGGCCAGACCTCGATCGCCGATCTGCTGCGTGACCTCAAGGAAACCGCCCTCGGCGCCCAGGCCCATCAGGACTTGCCGTTCGAGCGTCTGGTCGAGGCGCTGAAACTGGAACGCAGCCTGAGTTACAACCCGCTGTTCCAGGTGATGTACAACCACCAGCCGGAAGTCGCCGACGTCACCACACTCAAGGTCGGCAGCGGTCTGGAACTGGGCGTCATCGAGTGGGAAAGCCGTAGCACCCAGTTCGACCTGAGTCTGGATACCTACGAGAAGGGCGGGCAACTGCACGCGGCGTTCACCTACGCCACGGATCTGTTCGAGCCTGAAACCATCGAGCGCATGGCGCGTCACTGGACGAACTTGCTGCGCAGCCTCGTCAGCGATCCGCAGCAGCGCGTCGGTGAGATCGCGTTGTTGGAAACGGCCGAGCTGGAACAACTGACTCAGAAGTGGGGCCGCCACGACACCCAGTGGCCGAGCGAGCGCCCGGTGCATCAACTGTTCGAAGCTCAGGCTGAACTGACACCCGATGCCGTCGCGCTGATTTTCGACGGCCAGCGCCTGACCTATGCCCAGCTCAACGCCCGGGCCAATCGCCTGGCGCGTACGCTGCTGGCGCAAGGTGTCGGCCCGGACGTGCTGGTGGGCGTGGCGGTGGATCGCGGACTGGAACTGATCGTCGCCATCCTTGCCGTGCTCAAGGCCGGCGGCGCTTATGTGCCGCTGGACCCGCAATACCCGCGTGATCGCCTGCTGTGCATGATCGAAGACAGCGGCAGCCGTTTGCTGCTGACCCAAAGCCATTTGCTCGGCCGTTTGCCGGTGCCGCAGAACGTCCAGAGCCTGTGCCTGGACCAGGCCGAAGTCTGGGCCCACACCGATGAAAGCAATCCGCAACGCACCGTGTGGGCTGACAACCTGGCCTACGTGATGTTCACCTCGGGCTCCACCGGTCGCCCGAAAGGCGTCGGCATCAGCCACGGTGCCCTGAGCAAACACGCATTCGCCTCGCAGCATTACTACGACCTGAGCGCCGCCGATTGCGCGCTGCAATTTGCGACCTTCAACTTCGATGCCTTCGGTGAGCAGCTTTTCGGCCCGCTGACCTGTGGCGCCTCGGTGGTGCTGCGCGGCAACGAAGTGTGGGACAGCGAAACCCTGTACCGGAACATTGTTGAACACGGCATCACGGTCATGGACCTGACCACCGCTTACTGGAACATGATCGCCAAGGAGTTCGCCGCTGCCGGCCCGCGTGACTACGCGGCGCTGCGTCAGGTGCACAGCGGTGGTGAAGCGATGCCGCCGGAAGGCGTGCAGGCCTGGCGTCAGGCCGGGCTGGAACACGTCAGACTGCTCAACACCTACGGTCCGACCGAAGCCACCGTCACTGCGACCACCCTCGATTGCAGCGATTACGTGTTCGGTCGCCAGCCGTTGCCGTTGACGATGCCAATCGGTCAACCGCTGCCGGGCCGTCACACCTATCTGCTGGACGCCGACGGCCAGCCGACCCCGGTCGGGGTGGTCGGTGAACTGCTGATCGGTGGTGAATTGCTCGCACGCGGTTACTTCCAGCGCGCCGATCTGACTGCCGAACGCTTCATTCCCGATCCGTTTTCCACCAGCGGCGCGCGCCTGTATCGCACCGGTGACCTGGCGCGTTACAACGCCCTCGGCCAGATCGAATACGTCGGCCGCGTTGACCATCAAGTGAAGATCCGTGGTTTCCGTATCGAGCTGGGCGAAGTTGAAGCGCGCCTGCTGGAACTGAACGACGTCAGCGAAGCCGTGGTGCTGGCGGTGCAGGGCGGCAGCAGCCTGCAACTGGTGGCCTACGTGGTGCCGAAGGATGCGTCCGTGGTCGCGGCGTCCGCCGACGAACAAGGCGCGGCGCGGGAAGCGATCAAGGCGCAGCTCAAGGACAGTCTGCCGGACTACATGGTGCCGACGCAGCTGTTGTTCCTCGCCGAACTGCCTCTGAGCCCGAACGGCAAACTGGACCGCAAGGCCTTGCCGGCGCCGGACGCCAGCCAGATGCAGCAGGCGTTCGTCGCGCCGCGCAGCGAGCTGGAGCAGAAAATCGCCGGCATCTGGCAGGACGTGCTCAAACTCGAACAGGTCGGCCTCACCGACAACTTCTTCGAACTGGGCGGCGACTCGATCATCTCGATTCAGGTGGTCAGCCGCTCGCGTCAGGCCGGGATTCATTTCAGCCCCCGCGACCTGTTCCAGCACCAGACCGTGCAAGGTCTGGCCAGCGTGGCGCAGCAGGGCAGCGGTGGCGTGAGCATCGATCAGGGCCCGGTCACCGGCGAGCTGCCGTTGCTGCCGATCCAGCAAGTGTTCTTCGAAGACCCGATTCCCCAGCGCCACCACTGGAACCAGGCGGTGCTGCTGCGCAGCCATCAAACCCTGAACGCCGAGGCACTGTTGCAAGCGCTGAACGCGTTGATCGCGCATCACGACGGCCTGCGTTCGCGCTTCGTCGAAAGCGCCGAAGGCTGGCGTGGCGAAGTCGCGCCAATTGCGCACGATCCGGAACTGTTGTGGACCGCCGACAAGCTGGCCGACAGCGAACTGCAAGCGCTGTACGCCAAGGCCCAGCAAAGCCTGAACCTGCAAAACGGCCCGCTGCTGCGCGCGGTGCTGGCGACCGTCGCCGATGGCAGTCAGCGTCTGCTGCTGGCGGTGCATCACCTGGTGGTGGACGGTGTTTCGTGGCGGATTCTGCTGGAAGACCTGCAACTGGCTTATCAACAGGCTGCGCAAAAAACCGCCATCAAGCTGCCGGCGAAAACCAGCGCCTACAAGGCCTGGGGCGAGCAGCTGCAAGCCTATGCCGCGACCGAAGCGCTGCAGGCCGAACTCGGATTCTGGAAGCAACAACTCGACGGCGCGGCACTGGATCTGCCCTGCGATAACCCGCAAGGCAGCCTGCAAAGCCGTCACGCGTTGGTGCTGCACAGCCGCCTCGACAAAACCTTCACTCAGCAATTGCTGCAGCAGGCGCCAGCGGCGTATCGCACGCAGGTCAATGATCTGCTGCTGACCGCGCTGGCGCGAGTGATCAGCCGCTGGACCGGCCACGCTGACACCCTGATCCAGCTGGAAGGCCACGGCCGCGAAGACCTGTTCGACGACGTCGACCTGACCCGCACCGTCGGCTGGTTCACCAGCCTGTTCCCGGTGCGCCTGACCCCGGCGGATTCCGTCGCGGCAGCGATCAAGCAGATCAAGGAACAACTGCGCGCCATTCCGAACAAAGGCATCGGTTTCGGTGTGCTGTGCCATCTCGGCGACGCGTCCACCCAGGCCAGCCTCAAGGCGCTGGCGATGCCGCGTATCACCTTCAACTACCTCGGCCAGTTCGACGGCAGCTTCGATGCCGAGGACGGTGCGCTGTTCAGCCCGGCCGGTGAAAGCGCCGGGCTCGAGCAAAGCCTCGACGCGCCGCTGGACAACTGGCTGGGCGTCGAAGGCCAGGTCTACGACGGCGAACTGGATCTGCGCTGGACCTTCAGCTGCGAGCAGTTCAACGAGGCGACCATTGCCCGTCTGGCTGAAGACTACGAGCGTGAACTGCAAGCGTTGATCAGCCATTGCTGCGACGCGGATTCGATGGGCGTGACGCCGTCGGACTTCCCTCTGGCGCATATCGATCAGGCGCAACTGGACGCGATCCCGGTGCCGGCCGCCGGCATCGAAGACATCTATCCGCTGTCGCCGATGCAGCAGGGCATGCTGTTCCACACCTTGTACGAACAGGGCACCGGCACTTACATCAACCAGTTGTGCGTCGATGTCGAGGGCCTCGATCCCGAGCGTTTCCGCGCGGCGTGGCAAGCGACCATGGACGCTCACGACATTCTGCGCAGCGGCTTTATCTGGCAGGGCGAATTGCAGGAACAACTGCAAATCATCCATCGCCAACTGGCGCTGCCGTACACGCTGCTCGACTGGCGCGAGCGCAGCGACATCGCCCAAGCCCTCAAGGATTTCACCTCCGCCGATCTGGCCGAAGGTTTCGACCTGACCCAGGCCGGGCTGCTGCGCGTGACCCTGATTCGCATCAGCGACCAGCGTCATCACCTGATCTTCACCAACCATCACATCCTGATGGACGGCTGGAGCAGCGCGCAGATGCTCGGCGAAGTCCTGCAACGTTACGCCGGCCAGCAACCACCGCGTCCGGTCAGCCGCTACTCGGATTACATCCAGTGGCTGCAACGTCAGGACGCGGCGGTCAGCGAAGCGTTCTGGCTGCAACAACTGGCGGATTTCCACGAGCCGACCGTGCTGGCGCAGGCCGCTGCTGGCGGTGGCGAGGTGCGCAGTGAAGTCGGTCATCTGCTCAAGCACTACGACCTCGATGCGTCGCGCACCCGTCGTTTGAATGCGTTTGCCCGTGAGCAAAAAGTCACCGTCAACACCCTGGTGCAAGCCGCGTGGCTGTTGCTGTTGCAGCGCTACACCGGCAGTGCCTGCGTGGCGTTCGGCACCACGGTGGCCGGGCGTCCGGCGGAACTGGTGGGGATCGAGCAGCAGGTCGGTCTGTTCATCAACACCTTGCCGGTGATCGCCGGCAGTCGTCCGGACCAGACTGTGGCCGCTTGGCTGGCGGCGGTGCAGGCGCAGAACCTGTCGCTGCGCGAGTTCGAACACACGCCGCTGGCGAGCATTCAGCGCTGGGCCGGGCAGGGTGGCGAGTCGCTGTTCGACACGCTGCTGGTGTTCGAGAACTTCCCGATTTCCGAAGCGCTGCAACACGGCACCGCCCAGGGCGTGGTGTTCGGCGAAGTTGCCAACCAGGATCAGACCCACTATCCGCTGACCCTCGGCGTGACGCTGGGCGAAACCCTGGCGCTGCACATGAGCTTCGACCAGGCGCATTTCAGTGTCGCCACCGTCGAACGCCTGAGCGCGCAACTGCTGCATCTGCTGGAACAGTTCGCCGAATCCGCCGAACGTCGTCTCGGTGAAATCGCTTTGGCCACGGCTGACGAACATGCGCGGCAACAGGCGCAGAACCATCCGCAGGCGTACCCGACCGATATTGCCGTGCACCAGCGCTATGCCCGCTTGGCCGCGCAGCAGCCGGATCGCACGGCGGTCATCTTCGATGGCAAGCATTACAGCTACGGCGAACTGGATGCCCGGGCCAACCGTCTGGCCCATGAGCTGGTGGCCCGTGGCGTGCGCGCCGAAGTTCGGGTCGGCGTGGCGATGCCGCGCGGTGAAGGGCTGATCGTTGCCTTGCTGGCGGTGCTCAAGGCCGGCGGCGCCTATGTGCCGCTGGACACCAGCTACCCGCGCGAGCGTCTGGCGTACCTGATGCAGGACTCCGGTCTGGCGCTGCTGCTGACCGATTCCCGTGTGTCGGCGCAACTGCCGATCGACGACGCCATGAGCGTGCTGGAACTGGATCGCCTCGACCTCAGCCGCCATTCGGCGCAGGCGCCGGTGGTGACGATCGATCCGGACAATCTGGCCTACGTGATCTACACCTCCGGTTCCACCGGTAATCCGAAAGGCGTCAGCGTCACCCACGGGCCGCTGGCGATGCACTGCCTGGCCATCGGTGAGCGCTATGAAATGCGCGACAGCGATTGCGAATTCCATTTCATGTCGTTCGCCTTCGACGGCGCCCATGAACGCTGGCTGACCAGCCTGACTCACGGCGGCTCGCTGCTGATCCGCGACGACAGCCTGTGGACGCCGGAGCAGACCTACAACGCGATGATCGAGCACGGTGTGACCGTGGTCGCGTTCCCGCCGGTGTACCTGCAACAACTGGCCGAACATGCCGAACGCGTGGGCAATCCGCCGCAGGTGCGCATCTACTGCTTCGGCGGCGATGCGGTGCCGAATGCGAGTTTCGAACGGGTCAAGCGTGCGCTGAATCCGGAATACATCATCAACGGCTACGGCCCGACCGAAACCGTGGTCACGCCGCTGATCTGGAAGGCCGGTCGCGATGTGCCGTGCGGCGCCGCCTATGCGCCGATCGGCAGCCGCATCGGCGACCGCAGCGCCTACGTGCTCGACGCCGATCTGAACCTGCTGCCGCAAGGCATGGCCGGCGAGCTGTATCTGGGTGGCAGCGGCGTGGCCCGTGGTTACCTGAATCGTCCGGCGATGACCGCCGAGCGCTTTGTCGCGGACCCGTTCAGCACAACCGGTGGCGTGCTGTACCGCACCGGCGACCTGGTGCGCCAGCGCGCCGACGGCACTTTCGACTACCTGGAGCGCATCGACAACCAGGTGAAGATCCGTGGTTTCCGTATCGAACTGGGCGAGATCGAAGCCAGCCTGCAAGCCCTCGACGGCGTGCGCGAAGCGGTGGTCGTGGCCCAGGAAAGCGCTGGCAGCAAACGGCTGGTGGCGTACGTGGTCGGCGACTCGCAACAGGCGGATTTCGCCGAGCAACTGCGGGCGCAACTCAAGGCCAGCTTGCCGGCGCATATGGTCCCGGCCTACGTGCTGACCCTTGAGCGCATGCCGCTGACGCCGAACGGCAAGCTTGATCGCAAGAACCTGCCGAAGCCTGACGTCAGTCAGTTGCAGCAAACCTACGTGGCGCCGCAAAGCGCAATGGAGCAGCAACTGGCAACGATCTGGCAGGACGTGCTGAAGCTGGAGCGCGTCGGCCTGACCGACAATTTCTTCGAGCTGGGTGGCGATTCGATCATCTCGATCCAGGTGGTCAGCCGCGCCCGTCAGGCCGGGTTGCGCTTCACCCCGAAAGACCTGTTCCAGCACCAGACCATTCAGGCGCTGGCCAATGTGGTGCAGACCGGCGAGCCTGTGCAACAGATCGATCAGCAACCCGTAACTGGCGAAACGGCGCTGCTGCCGATTCATCAGTGGTTCTTCGCCCAGCCGATTCCCGACCGTCATCACTGGAACCAGTCGGTGATGCTCAAGACCGCTCAGCCGTTGGATGCGGTTGTGCTTGAGCAGGCACTGGACGCGCTGGTCGTGCATCACGACAGCCTGCGCCTGGACTTTGCCGAGCAAACGCAAGGCTGGACGGCGCAGTACCGCGACGTCGAAACCCAGGCCGGCGAAACCGTGCTGTGGCAAGTCGAGGTCGCCGATCTGGCGGCACTCGAAGTGCTCGGCAATCAGGCCCAGCGCAGCCTGCAACTGAGCGGCGGTTCGCTGATCCGCGCGGTGCTGGCGAACCTGGCTGATGGCAGCCAGCGCCTGTTGCTGGCGGTTCATCACCTGGTGGTGGATGGCGTGTCGTGGCGGATTCTGTTCGAAGACCTGCAAAGCGCTTATCGGCAGATCCAGTCGGGGGCGGCGGTGCAACTGCCAGCCAAGACCAGCGCCGTGAAAGCCTGGACCGAAGCGTTGCAGGACTACGCCGGCAGCGCGCCGCTGCAAGCCGAACTGGGCTTCTGGCAGCAACAGCTGCAGGCCGCATCCAACGCGTTGCCATGCGACAACCCGCAGGGCGGTCAGCAACATTGCCAGGCACTGGCGATCCGCACGCCGCTGGACAAGACCCTGACCCGTCAACTGCTGCAAGAGGCCCCGGCGGCCTATCGCACCCAGGTCAATGATTTGCTGCTGACCGCCCTGGCGCGGGTGATGGTGCGCTGGACCGGTGACGACAATGTGCTGGTGCAACTGGAAGGGCACGGTCGTGAAGACCTGTTCGATCACGTCGACCTGACCCGCACCGTGGGCTGGTTCACCAGCCTGTTCCCGGCAAAACTGACCCCGACCGCCGACCTCGGCGCCTCGCTGAAACAGATCAAGGAACAGCTGCGGGCGATCCCGAACAAAGGCATCGGTTTCGGTGCGCTGGCGCACCTGGGCGATGATCACGCCCGGGCCACCCTGCAAGCGCTGCCGACGCCGCGCCTGACCTTCAACTATCTGGGCCAGTTCGACGGCAGTTTCGATGCCGGCGATGAAGCGCTGTTCGTGCCGACCAGCGAATCCGGCGGCGAAGAAGTGAATATGCAAGGCCCGCTGGGCAGTCCGCTGGCCCTCGACGGCAAGGTGTTCAACGGTGAGTTGGACCTGAGTTGGACCTTCAGCCGCGAGATGTTCGAACCGGCGACCATCCAGCGTCTGGCCGACGATTACCTGCAAGAGCTGACTGCGCTGATCGCCCATTGCTGCGACAGCGCCAACCGTGGCGTGACCCCGTCGGACTTCCCGCTGGCGACCCTGACCCAGGCCCAGCTCGACGTACTGGCGCCACAGCCGCAGACCATCGACGACATCTACCCGCTGTCGCCGATGCAGCAGGGCATGCTGTTCCACACCTTGCTCGAACACGGCAACGGCGACTACATCAACCAGATGCGTCTGGACGTCGATGGCGTCGACCCGCAGCGTTTCCGCGCCGCGTGGCAAGCGGTGGTGGATGCCCATGACATCCTGCGCACCGGTTTTGTCTGGCAGGGCGATCTGGAGCAGCCGGTGCAAGTGGTGCAGCGTCAGCTCGAAGTGCCGTTCCGCGTACTCGACTGGAATGGCCAGACTGACCTGGAAGCCGCGCTGAAAAAACTTGCCGATGAAGAACGTGCCCAAGGCCTGGATCTGACCCGCGCACCGTTGTTGCGTCTGGTGTTGGTGCGCACGGCTGCGGATCGTCATCACCTGATCTACACCAACCATCACATCCTGATGGATGGCTGGAGCAGCGCGCAGTTGCTCGGCGAAGTGTTGCAGCATTACAGCGGCGAAGCGGTGCCGCGTCCGACCGGGCGTTACCGCGATTACATCGCCTGGCTGCAGCGTCAGGACGCTGCGACCGCCGAAGCCTACTGGCTGGCGGCGCTGGGCAATCTGCAAGAGCCGACGCGTCTGGCCGATGCCATCGCACGGCCGAATGCCGGTCTGCCGAGCGTCGGTTATGGCGATCATTTCCAGGTGCTGGACGCCGGCCTGACTCAGCGTCTGGGCGAGTTTGCCCGGGCCTCGAAAGTTACCGTCAACACCCTGGTGCAAGCCGCATGGCTGCTGCTGTTGCAGCGCTACACCGGCAAGGATTGCGTGGCGTTCGGCGCCACCGTCGCCGGGCGTCCGGCGGATCTGCCGGGGGCTGAGCAGCAGGTCGGTCTGTTCATCAACACCTTGCCGGTGATCGCCGCGCCACAAGCGCAGCAGAGCCTGGCCAGCTGGCTGCAAGGCGTGCAGGCGCAGAACCTGGCGCTGCGCGAGTTCGAGCACACGCCGCTGGCGCAGATCCAGCGCTGGGCCGGGCAGGGCGGTGACGCGCTGTTCGACAGCTTGATGGTGTTCGAGAACTACCCGATCGCCGAGGCATTGGAGCAAGGCGCGCCACAAGGCCTGCGATTCGGTCCGGTGGAGAACCACGAACAGACCAACTATCCGCTGACCCTGCTGGTGCATCTGGGCGCCGAGCTGTCGGTGCACTTCAGCTACCAGCGCGACCGTTTTGCCGACGTCGGTGTGGCGCAACTGGGCGCGCACTTGCAGCGTTTGCTTGAGCAGGTGACCGAGGCGGGCGAGCGTTTGCTCAGCGAATTGCAACTGATCGAGACGGCGCCGGTTCACACCGATTTCGTCACCGAACTGTGCATCCACCAGAGCATCGCCCATCAGGTCGCCGCGACCCCGGATGCACTGGCCGTGACCTTCGCCGACACGCAACTGACCTACGCCGAACTGGACGCGCGCGCCAACCGTCTGGCGCACAAGTTGATCGAACTCGGCGTCGGCCCGGAAGTGCGGGTGGGCGTGGCGTTGCCGCGTTCCGAGCAACTGCTGATTGCACTGCTGGCGGTGCTCAAGGCCGGTGGCGCCTACGTGCCGCTGGACCCGGATTACCCGGCCGACCGCGTGGCCTACATGCTCGAAGACAGCCGCGCACGAGTGCTGCTGACCGAACAGGAACTGGCTGCCACGTTGACCGTGCCGTCCGAGACTCAAGTGTTGTTGCTGGATCAGATCGCGCTGGACGGCTATCCGGCTCAGGCACCGCAAACCGCCGTGACCCCGGACAACCTCGCCTACGTGATCTACACCTCCGGTTCCACCGGCAAGCCGAAAGGCGTGGCGATTGCCCATCGCAACGTCATGGCGCTGATCGACTGGTCGGCCAAGGTCTACCGCCGCGAAGACATTCAAGGCGTGCTGGCCTCGACCTCGGTGTGTTTCGACCTGTCGGTGTGGGAGCTGTTTGTGACCCTGGCCAACGGCGGCTCGCTGATCATCGCCCGCAACGCGCTGGAACTGCCGCAGCTGCCGGCCCGCGATCAGGTGCGCCTGATCAATACCGTGCCGTCGGCGATCAACGCGTTGCAGCGCGCCGGGCAGATTCCGCCGGGTGTGCGGATCATTAACCTGGCGGGCGAACCGCTCAAGCAAGGGCTGGTGGACGTGCTTTATCAGCAGTCGACGGTCGAGCATGTCTACGACCTGTACGGCCCGTCGGAAGACACCACTTATTCGACCTGGACCCGCCGCACCACTGGTGGTCAGGCGCGCATCGGCCGGGCGCTGGATCACTCCGCCAGCCACTTGCTCGATGCCGATCTGCAAGCGGTGCCGCACGGCGTGTCGGCCGAGCTGTACCTGTCCGGTGCCGGTGTCACGCGCGGTTACCTGGGCAAAGCGGCGATGACCGCCGAGAAGTTTGTGCCCAACCCGTTCGCCCGCAACGGCGAGCGTCTCTACCGCACCGGCGACCTGATTCGTCAGCGCGAGGACGGTGAGCTGGAGTACATGGGCCGGATCGACCATCAGGTGAAAATTCGTGGTTTCCGGATCGAACTGGGCGAAATCGAAGCGCGGCTGCTGGCGCAACCGGGCATCAGCGAGGCGGCCGTGCTGGCCGTAGAGGCCGAGGGTGGCGCGCAACTGGTGGCCTACGTGGTCGCTCCACAACTGGACGTGTACGACGGTGAAGCGCAGCGCCAACTGCGCGACGGACTAAAGACTGGCCTCAAGTCTTCGTTACCTGACTACATGATTCCCGCGCACCTGCTGTTCCTTGAGCAGTTGCCCCTGACCCCCAACGGCAAGCTCGACCGCAAGGCGCTGCCGGCGGTGGATGCCAGCCAGATGCAGGCCGCGTATGTCGCGCCGCAATCGGAGCTTGAGCAACAGGTCGCGGCAATCTGGCAGCAAGTGCTCACCGTGGAACGCATCGGTCTGAACGATCACTTCTTCGAACTCGGCGGGCACTCGCTGCTGGCGGTCAATGTCGTGTCGCGCATCGCCCTGGAACTGGGCCTGACGCTGACGCCGCAACTGCTATTCCAGCACCCCGTCCTGAGCGACTTTGTCGCTCACCTCAATACAGGAGGCGGGGCAATCAACGAACAGAAACTGAACAAGCTGGAAGCCCTGCTTGACGATATGGAGGAGTTCTGATGGACACGAGTGTTGCTTTGAGGATTGCCAAGCGCTTTATCACTCTGCCGCTGGACAAACGTAAGCTCTACCTGGAAAAGATGCTCGAAGAGGGCGTCTCGCCGGCCAACCTGCCGATTCCGGAAACTCGCTCAAGCTTCGAGGCGATCCCGCTGTCCTACGCCCAGGAACGCCAGTTGTTCCTGTGGCAGATGGACCCGCACAGCACCGCCTATCACATTCCCAGCGCCCTGCGGTTGAAGGGCCGGCTGGATGTCGCGGCGCTGGAGCGCAGTTTCAACGCCGTGGTCGCCCGCCACGAAAGCCTGCGCACCACGTTCGTCGAGCAAGGTGAAACCTTCTGCCAGAAGGTTCACGCGCAGATGCCGTTGAGCATCTCGGTCGAAACGCTGGCGCCGGGACTGGACGCCGACGCTGCGATCAAGGCTTTCGTCGAGAACGAAACCGCGCGTCCGTTCAATCTGCAACAGGGCCCGTTGCTGCGGGTGTCGTTGCTCAAGGTCGGCGAAGACGATCACGTGCTGGCGCTGATCCAGCACCACATCATCTCCGATGGCTGGTCGATGCAAGTGCTGGTCGGCGAGCTGATCAAGCATTACGCCGCCGACACCAGCGGTCAGTCCCTGAGCCTGCCGCCGCTGGATGTGCAATACGCCGACTACGCGATCTGGCAGCGCCACTGGCTGGAGGCCGGCGAGCGTGAACGGCAGCTGAAATACTGGATCGACACCCTCGGCGGCGAGCAACCGGTGCTGGAGTTGCCGATCGATCATCCGCGCCCGGCGGTGCAAAGCTTCCGTGGCGCGCGCCTCGATCTGAACCTGCCGACCGCACTGGGCGATGCCCTCAAACAACTGGCCCAGCGCGAAGGCGCGAGTCTGTTCATGGTGCTGCTGGCGTCGTTCCAGGCCTTGCTGCACCGCTACAGTGGGCAGTCGCAGATCCGCGTCGGCGTGCCGACCGCCAACCGCAACCGGGTGGAAACCGAAGGTTTGATCGGCTTCTTCGTCAACACCCAGGTGCTGAGCGCGGACGTCCACGGGCAACTGCCGTTCAATCAATTGCTGGCCCAGGTCAAGCAATCGGCGATGGCGGCCCAGGCCCATCAGGATCTGCCGTTCGAGCAACTGATCGAAGCCCTGCAACCGGAACGCAGCCTGAGCCACAGCCCGGTGTTCCAGGTGATGTACAACCACCAGGCGGTCAACGACCAGACCCAGCGTCAGAGCCAGGTGCAACTGCCGCAACTGAGTGTCGAGGACATCGTCTGGGAAGGCCGCACCGCGCAGTTCGACCTGACCCTCGGCACCTACGAATCCAGCGAAGGCGTGGCGGCGGAACTGACTTACGCCACCGACCTGTTCAAGCCCGAAACCATCGAGCGTCTGGCGCGCCACTGGCTGAACCTGCTGCACGGCATCGTCGCCGCGGCGAATCAGCGTGTCGGCGAACTGCCGCTGCTGGAAACCACCGAACATCAAGTGCTGTTGCAAGACTGGAAACGCGTGGTCGATCACGCCGCGCCGGCGCCGTGCGTGCAGCAACGCATCGCCCTGCAGGCCGAGAAAACGCCTGACGCCACCGCGCTGATCATCGGCGAAGACCAGCTGACTTACGGGCAGTTGAATGCGCGCGCCAACCAGCTTGCGCACAAGCTGATCGAGCTGGGCGTCGGCCCGGATCGACTGGTCGGCATCGCGGTCGAGCGCAGTGTGGAAATGATCGTCGGCCTGCTGGCGATCCTCAAGGCCGGCGGCGCCTACGTGCCGCTGGACCCGGCGTATCCGGAAGACCGTCTGGCCTACATGATCGAGGACAGCGGCATTGAATTGCTGCTGACCCAGTCGCACTTGCAGACGCTGCTGCCGATCCCGGCCAGCCTTGCCACGGTGTTGCTGGATCAACCGCAGGACTGGCTGGCGGCGTACCCGACCACCGCGCCTGACGTGGCCGTGAACGGCGAGCATCTGGCCTACACGATTTACACCTCCGGCTCGACCGGCAAGCCTAAAGGCGTGATGGTCCGCCACGCAGCCCTGAGCAACTTCGTCGCGAGCATGGTCGAGCAACCGGGCATCGCTGCGGCGGATCGCATGCTGTCGCTGACCACCTTCTCGTTCGATATTTTCGGCCTGGAAATCTACGGCCCGCTGCTGGCCGGCGCCGCCGTGGTGCTGACCGGCAAGGACGTGCATCAGGATCCGCAAGCGGTGCTCGAACTGATCGACCGCCACGGCGTGACCATGCTGCAAGCCACGCCTTCGAGCTGGCGCATGCTGCTGGACAACGAACACGCTGCGATTCTCGACGGCCGCACGTTCCTGTGTGGCGGTGAAGCGCTGCCCCAGGAACTGGCGCAACGCATGCTGGCGCGCTCGCTGAAGGTCTGGAATCTCTATGGCCCGACCGAAACCACGATCTGGTCGGCGCTGCATCCGCTGAGCGTGGACAACAGCCGTCCATTCCTTGGCAAACCGATCGACAACACCGCGCTATACATTCTCGGCAGCGATCTGGAGCTCAATCCGCTCGGCGCGCCGGGCGAGCTGCTGATCGGTGGCGATGGCCTGGCGCGGGGTTATTTCCAGCGTCCTGCGCTGACCGCCGAACGCTTTGTGCCGGATCCGTTCTCGTCCACCGGCGAGCGTCTGTATCGCACCGGCGACCTGACCCGTTACCGCGCCGAAGGCGTGATCGAATACATCGGGCGGATCGACCATCAGGTGAAAATCCGTGGTTTCCGCATCGAGCTGGGCGAAATCGAAGCGCGCCTGCTGGCGCTCGAAAGCGTGCGTGAAACCGTGGTCGTCGCTCAGGACGGCCCGACCGGCCCGCAACTGGTGGGCTACGTGGTGCCAGCGTCCGGCGAGGTGCTGGATGCCGATGGCGAAGCCGCGTTGCGCGCTGCGCTCAAGACCAGCCTCAAGGCTGAGTTGCCGGAATACATGGTGCCGGCGCACTTGCTGTTCCTCGCGCAACTGCCGCTGACCCCCAACGGCAAAGTCGACCGCAAGGCCTTGCCGGCGCCCGACGCCAGCCAGTTGCAGTCGACCTACATCGCGCCGCAGACCGCCACCCAGCACACCGTCGCCGAAATCTGGCAAGCGGTGCTGAAACTGGAGCAGGTGGGGCTTGGCGACAACTTCTTTGAACTCGGCGGCCATTCGCTGCTGGTAACCCAGGTCGTTTCGCGAGTGCGTCAGGCACTCAACGTGCAGGTGCCGCTGCGTACCCTGTTCGAACACAGCACGCTGGTGGATTTCGTCGCCGCCCTCGGCGTCGAGCAGGCACATCAAGAGCCGCCGATTGTGGCGTTGCCGCGTCTGCAACCGTTGACGCTGTCCTACGCTCAGGAGCGTCAGTGGTTCCTCTGGCAACTGGAGCCGATCAGCACCGCTTACCACGTGCCAGCCGCACTGCGCCTGCGCGGTGAACTGGACCTGCCGGCGTTGCAGCGCAGCTTCGATGCGCTGATTGCCCGCCACGAATCCCTGCGCACCTGCTTTGTCGAAGATCAGGGCCAGACCCTGCAAGTAATCCAGGCTCACGCAGCGCTGAACATCGCCGTCGAAACCATCGACCGCCAGTTGGACGACTCCGCGCTGCAAGCCTTGGTCGCGGCCGAAACCCTGCACCTGTTCGACTTGCAGAAAGGTCCGCTGCTGCGGGTCAAGCTGCTGCGTCTGGCCGCCGATGACCACGCACTGATCATCACCTTGCACCACATCGTCTCCGATGGCTGGTCGATGGGCATCATGGTCAACGAGCTGGTGGCGTTGTATGCCGCGCACAGCGAAGGCAAGACTGCGCAATTGCCGGCATTGCCGGTGCAGTACGCCGACTACGCCGTGTGGCAGCGCCAGTGGATGGACGCCGGTGAGCGCGAGCGTCAACTGAGTTACTGGACCGCGCAACTGGGCGACGGCGACCAGCCGTTGCTGGAGCTGCCGACCGACCGTCCGCGTCCGCCGGAGCAAAGCTACCGGGGCGCGCGTCAGGATATCCCGCTGAGCGCCGAACTGGCCGCCGGCCTGAAACAGGTAGCACAACGGGAAAACGTCACTCTGTTCGCGCTGCTGCTGGCGTCGTTCCAGACCCTGCTGCACCGCTACAGCGGCCAGGCCGACATTCGTGTCGGCGTGCCGGTGGCCAACCGTAACCGGGTCGAGACCGAAGGCCTGATCGGCTTCTTCGTCAACACTCAAGTGCTGAAGGCCGAGTTCGACAGCCAGCAGACGTTCCGCAGCCTGTTGCAGCAAGTGAAAAACACCGTGCTCGGTGCTCAGGCCCATCAAGACCTGCCGTTCGAGCAACTGGTCGATGCGCTGCAACCGGAACGCAGCCTGAGCCACAGCCCGCTGTTCCAGGTGCTGCACAACCACCAGAGCCAGGCCCGTCAGGCCAAAGGCGCGACGCGTTTGCCGAAGATCGAGATCGAAGGCCTGAGCTGGGTCTCGCACACCGCGCAGTTCGACCTGGCCCTCGACACGTTCGAATCGGCGGACAACGTCTGGGCCGAACTGACTTACGCCACCGACCTGTTCGACGCGGTCACCATGGAACGTCTGGCGCAGCACTGGACCCATCTGCTGCACGGCATCGTCGCCGATTGCGCCCAGCGCATCGCCGAGCTGCCGTTGCATGACGCGGCTGAACGTCAGGCAACGCTGTTGCAATGGAACCCGGCCGTGGCCGATTTCCCGAGCGAGGCGTGCCTGCATCAACTGATCGAGGCGCAGGCTGCGCGTGCGCCGCAAGCGGTGGCCGTGACTTACGGCGAGAAGGCCCTGAGCTACGGCGAGCTCAACAGCCGCGCCAACCAGTTGGCCCACAAGTTGATTGCCAGCGGTGTCGGGCCGGACGTACGCGTCGGTCTGGCGGTGGAGCGCAGCCTGGAAATGCTCGTCGGCCTTCTAGCGATCCTCAAGGCCGGCGGCGCCTATGTGCCGCTTGATCCGACCTATCCGGAAGATCGTCTGGCCTACATGATCGGCGACAGCGGCATCGCTTTGCTGCTGACCCAGAGTCATCTGCTCGGCCGTCTGCCGGTGCCGGATTCGGTGCGCAGCGTGATCCTCGATCAGGAACGCGACGGCCTCGAAGGCTACAGCGACAGCAACCCGCAGGTGTCCATGAGCCCGGACAACCTGGCTTACGTGATCTACACCTCCGGTTCCACCGGTCAGCCGAAAGGCACCTTGCTCGCCCATCACAACGTGCTGCGCCTGTTCAAGGCCACCGATGCCTGGTTCGATTTCGGCCCGCAGGATGTCTGGAGCCTGTTCCATTCCTACGCGTTCGACTTCTCGGTCTGGGAGATCTTCGGTGCGCTGCTGTACGGCGGCAAACTGGTGGTGGTGCCGTACGAGACCAGCCGTTCGCCGGACGATTTCTACGCTTTGCTTTGCCGTGAAGGGATCACCGTCCTCAACCAGACGCCGTCGGCGTTCAAGCAACTGATGCAAGTGGCGTGCGCCCCGGAACATGCGGCGGCGCAACCGGCCCTGCGTTACGTGGTGTTCGGCGGCGAGGCGCTGGAGGTCAAGAGCCTGCGCCCATGGTTCGAGCGCTTCGGCGATCAGGCCCCGCAACTGATCAACATGTACGGCATCACCGAAACCACGGTCCACGTGACCTACCGGCCGATCTCGCTGGCCGACCTGCAACGCGATGCCAGCAGCCCGATCGGCGAGCCGATTCCGGACTTGTCCTGGTACTTGCTCGACGGCGACCTGAACCCGGTGGCCAAGGGTTGCATCGGTGAGCTATACGTTGGTCGTGCCGGTCTGGCCCGGGGTTATCTGAACCGTCCGGACCTGACCACGCTGCGCTTCATTCCCGATCCGTTTGCTGCCGATGGCGGTCGTCTGTACCGCACCGGTGACCTGGCGCGTTATCGCGCCGACGGCGTGATCGAATACATCGGCCGGATCGACCATCAGGTGAAGATTCGCGGCTTCCGTATCGAGCTCGGCGAGATCGAAGCGCAGCTGCTCGAACAGTCCGCCGTGCGTCAGACCGTGGTGCTGGCGCAACCGGGCCTCAGTGGTCAGCAACTGGTGGCGTACCTGGTGCCGAGCGACGCTGCATTGCTCGATGCTGACGCTGCCGAACAGGGCCAGTGGCGTGACAGCGTGCGGGCCGCGCTCAAGGAAAACCTGCCGGATCACATGATCCCGGCGCACTTGCTGTTGCTCGAACAATTGCCGCTGACCGCCAACGGAAAACTCAATCGCAGTGCCTTGCCGTCGCCGGATGCGAGTCAGGCGCAGCAGGCGTATCAGGCACCGCAAAGCGAACTGGAACAGCGTCTGGCCGAGATCTGGCAGGACGTGCTGAAGCTGCCGCAAGTCGGTCTGAACGACAATTTCTTCGAGCTGGGCGGCGATTCGATCATCTCGATTCAAGTGGTCAGCCGCGCCCGTCAGGCCGGTATCCGTCTGAATCCCAAAGACCTGTTTCAGCACCAGACCGTGCAGCGTCTGGCGCTGGTCGCGCAGATCGGCGACAGCGAGTCGACCATCGATCAGCAACCGGTCACCGGCCCGGCGTTGCTGCTGCCGATCCAGCAACATTTCTTTGAGGACGAAATCCCCGAGCGTCACCACTGGAACCAGTCGGTGCTGCTCAAACCGCGTCAGCCGCTGGTGGCCGAAAAGGTCGAGCAAGCGTTGCGCGCGCTGGTCATCCATCACGATGCCTTGCGCCTGAGTTTCAGCCAGCAGGGCAACGTCTGGCAGGCCGAACATCTGGCGGTCGACGCCTTGTCGCAAGACCTGCTTTGGCAGGAAACCATTGCCGACATCGCGGATCTTGAAGCTTTGGGCAACCGCGCCCAGCGCAGCCTCGACCTGCAAAACGGCCCGTTGCTGCGTGCGGTGCTGGCGAATCTGGCCGATGGCAGCCAACGCCTGTTGCTGGTGATTCATCACCTGGCGGTGGACGGCGTGTCGTGGCGGATTCTGCTGGAAGACCTGCAAACCGCGTATCAGCAAGCCAGCAACGGGCAGGCCCTGAGCCTGCCGGCCAAGACCAGTGCCTTCAAGGACTGGAGCGAACACTTGCAGCGCTATGCCAACAGCCCGGCATTGCAGGAAGAACGGGCGTACTGGCAGGCGTGCCTGAGCGACGTCAGCACCGATCTGCCGTGCAAGCGTCTCGACGCCGGCCAGCAGAATCGTCTGGCGCAAACCGTGCAGACTCGCCTCAGCGCGGAGCTGACCCGGCAGCTGTTGCAAGAAGCCCCGGCGGCCTACCGCACCCAGGTCAACGACCTGTTGCTGACCGCGTTGGCCCGAGTGATCGGGCGCTGGAGCGGGCAGCCGTCGACGCTAATTCAACTGGAAGGGCATGGTCGCGAAGAGCTGTTCGACGGCGTCGACCTGACCCGCACCGTGGGCTGGTTCACCAGCCTGTTCCCGGTGCGTGTGACCCCGGCCGAAGGCGCGGGCGACTCGATCAAGCGGATCAAGGAACAACTGCGCTCGATCCCGAACAAGGGCATCGGTTTCGGCGCGCTGCGTCACCTCGGTGATGCCGACGCGCAAAGCAGCCTGAAGGTGTTGCCGACTCCGCGCATCACCTTCAACTACCTCGGTCAATTCGACGGCAGCTTCGAAGCCGATGACGGCGCGCTGTTCGCGCCGGCCCCGGACAATGCCGGCCTGGAACAAAGCCCGGACGCGCCGCTGGGCAACTGGCTGACCCTCAACGGTCAGGTGTATGGCGGTGAGTTGAGCGTCGGCTGGACGTTCAGCGAAGAACGCTTCGACAGCGCCACCATTGAAGCGCTGGCCCGCGACTACGCCGATGAGCTCGCCGCGCTGATTGGCCACTGCCTGACGCCGGGCGTGGAAGGCCTGACCCCGTCGGACTTCCCGCTGGCGGGTCTGACTCAGGCTCAGCTCGACGGTTTGCCGACTGCGCCGCGTCTGGTCGAAGACATTTATCCACTGTCGCCGATGCAGCAGGGCATGTTGTTCCACACCCTCTACGCGCAGCAGTCGGGCGATTACATCAACCAGATGTGCGTGGCCGTGGACGGTTTGCAGGTCGAGCGTTTCCGCGAGGCCTGGCAAGCGGCGATGGACAGCCATGACGTGCTGCGCAGCGGTTTCGTCTGGGAAGGTGATCTGCCCCATGCGCTGCAAGTGGTGCACAAGGGGTTGCAGGTGCCGTTCAGCGTGCTCGACTGGCGTGAGCGCAGCGACCTGGAACAGGCCCTGAGCGAGCTGGAACGTGCGCAGCGTCAGCAGGGTTTTGACCTGCACGCCGCGCCGTTGCTGCGGTTGGTGGTGGTGCGGGTGGCAGCCGAGCGCTTCCATCTGATTTACACCTCGCACCACATTCTGATGGACGGCTGGAGCAACTCGCAGTTGCTCGGCGAAGTCCTGCAGCGCTACCACGGCCAGGCGCCGGTGAGCGGTGCCGGGCGCTATCGCGATTACATCCAGTGGCTGGCGCAGCAGGACGCGCAGGTCACGGAGCACTTCTGGAAGGGCCAACTGGCCGACTTCGACATGCCGACCTATCTGGCCGATGCGGTGCCGCACAGCGTGGACAGCTCGGTGGCAGGTCAGGGCGAGCACCTGCTCACGCTCGACAGTCGCGCGACCGCTGAACTCAACCGTTTTGCCCGCGTGCAAAAGGTCACGGTCAATACCTTGGTGCAGGCTGCGTGGCTGTTGCTGTTGCAGCGCTACACCGGGCAGGACACGGTGGCTTTCGGTGCCACAGTGTCGGGTCGTCCGGCGCAGTTGAGCGGCGTCGAAGGCCAGATCGGCCTGTTCATCAACACCTTGCCGATCATCGCCAGCCCCCGTGCCGAGCAGCCGTTGTCGCAATGGCTGCAACAGGTGCAGGCGCAGAATCTGTTGCTGCGCGAGCAGGAACATACGCCGCTGTTCGACATTCAGCGCTGGGCCGGGCAGAGCGGGGAGGCGTTGTTCGACAACATTCTGGTGTTCGAGAACTACCCGATTGCCGAAGCCTTGCAACAGGCCGCATCGGATGACTTGCGCTTCGGCGAGGTCGACCGCTACGAGCAGACCAACTATCCGCTGACGTTGATGGTCAACCTCGACCAGCAACTGACCGTGCATTTCAGCTATCAGCGCACAAGCTTTGCCGCCGAGACCGTGGTCAAGTTGGCCGCACAGCTGCAACAGCTTCTGACGCGCCTCGACCTCGGCGCCGAAGGCTGCCTGGGCGAATGGAACCTGCTGGAAGCGGCGGACGAGCAACGGATCGTGCATGACTGGAATCCGGTCGAGGCCAACCCCCTCGAAGCGCTGTGCATTCACCAGGCCATCGAACGTCAGGTGGCTGCCCAGCCGCACGCGCTGGCCGTGACCTTCGGTCATCAGTCGTTCACTTATGCCGACATCGACACCCGGGCCAATCGCCTGGCTCACCGTTTGATCGATTGCGGGGTCGGCCCGGAAGTGCGGGTCGGCGTGGCCATGCAGCGTTCCGATCAACTGTTGGTGGCGCTGCTGGCGGTGCTCAAGGCCGGCGGCACCTACGTGCCACTGGACCCTGATTACCCGGCGGATCGCGTCGCTTACATGCTCGAAGACAGCCGCGCCCGGGTGCTGCTGACTGAAACCGAGGTGGCTGCGATTCTGACGGTCGGTGGCGATACGCAAGTGTTGCTTCTGGATCAACTCGACCTGTCGGCCAACAGTGCAATTGCGCCGGTCACGGACGTGTGCGCGGACAATCTCGCTTACGTGATCTACACCTCCGGTTCCACCGGCAAGCCGAAGGGCGTTTCGATCACCCACAGCAACGTGATGGCGCTGAGCGACTGGTCGAAAAACACTTACAGCCGCGATGACATTCAAGGCGTGCTGGCTTCGACCTCGGTGTGTTTCGACCTGTCGGTGTGGGAGCTTTTTGTCACTCTGGCCAATGGCGGCTCGCTGATCATCGCCCGCAATGCCCTTGAACTGCCGCAACTGCCGGCCCGCGATCAGGTGCGCCTGATCAATACCGTGCCGTCGGCGATCAATGCCTTGCAGGACGCCGGCGACATTCCGGCGGGTGTGCGGCTTATCAACCTGTGCGGCGAAGCGCTGAAGCAGAATCTGGTGGACCTGCTTTACAAACAGGCGAGTATCGAAGACGTCATCGACCTGTACGGCCCGTCGGAAGACACCGTTTATTCCACCTGGACCCGTCGTGAGGCGGGTGGCACGGCCAACATCGGCCGGGCGATGGCGCGCACCGCCAGTTACGTGCTGGGCGGCGATCTGCAACCGGCGCCACTGGGCGTGTCGGCCGAGCTTTACCTGGCCGGTGCCGGCCTCAGCCGAGGCTATCTGGGCCGGGCGGCGATGACCGCCGAGAAGTTTGTGCCCAACCCGTTCGCCGGCCATGGCGAGCGCATGTACCGCACCGGCGACCTGACCCGTTATCAGGCCGACGGCACCTTGCAGTACGTGGGGCGTATCGACCATCAGGTGAAGGTGCGCGGTTTCCGTATCGAGCTGGGTGAAATCGAAGCCCGTCTGTTGCAGATCGAGCGTGTCAGCCAGGCACTCGTGGTCGCGCAACCGATCGCTTCCAGCCATCAACTGGTGGCGTACGTGGTGATGGACGACGCGGCCGTGGCGAACGCCGATGCCGCCGCGCAAACCTTGCTGCGCGAAGACTTGAAGACGCAGCTCAAGGCGAACCTGCCGGACTATATGATCCCGGCGCACCTGTTGTTCCTCGCCAGCCTGCCGCTGACGCCGAACGGCAAGATCGATCGCAAGGCCTTGCCGAGTGTCGAGAGTGTGGTTTCGGCCGGAGACTTTGTGGCACCGATCGGTGAGCTGGAACAGCAGATCGCAGCGATCTGGCAGAACGTGCTGGAACTCGATCAGGTAAGCCGCGAAGACCACTTCTTCGAGCTGGGCGGGCATTCGTTGCTGGCCACGCAGGCGGTGTCGCGTTTGCGCCAGTTGACCACCGGCACGCTGGGTCTGCGGGATCTGTTCAACCATCCGCGCCTCAAGGATCTGGCGGCGTGGATGAGTCAGGCTCAGGCGCCGACGGCTACCGACGCTGGCAGCCAGGCCTTGCCGCTCAAGGCCTTTGGCGCCAAGTCGACGGCACCGTTGTCGCTGGTGCAGCGCCGCTTGTGGGTCGCCGAGCAGTTGTCCGGCGGCAGTTCGGCGTACGGCATGCCGCTGGCTTTGCGCTTGCGCGGCGAGCTGTCGACCGAGCGGTTCATCAGCAGCTTCGCCGAAGTGGTGCGCCGTCATGAGGTGCTGCGTACCGCGTATTCCCAGGACGATGAAGGTGATCCGATCGCCTTGATCGCCGAGCAGGTCGACGTCGATTTTCCGGTGCTCGATCTGTCCGGTCTGTCGCGCAGTGCCCAGGAAGAGCAGGTGGCGCAGGCGGTGCTGGACAATGCGCACACGCCGATCGACCTGGAGCAGGCGCCGCTGTGGCGCGGGCGCATCCTGCACCTCTCGCCGACCGAGCATGTGCTGCTGTTCTCGATGCACCACATCATCTCCGACGGCTGGTCGATGGGCGTGCTGGTCAACGAGCTGGTGCAAATCTACGAGCTGAGCAAGGCGGGCGACCACACGCCGTTGCCGGCGCTGGACGTGCAGTACTCGGACTTCGCCCTGTGGCAACAGAAACTGGAGCGCGCAGGCGTTCTCGGTCAGCAGGCGGCTTACTGGAAAGACCGGCTCGACGGTTACAGCGGGCAGCTGAACCTGCCACTGGACAAGCCGCGCGGGGCGGTGGCGTCGTACGACGGCGATGCCGTGCAGTTCCGTCTGCCGGCGGATCTGAGCCAGGGCTTGCGCAAGGTCTCCACCGACGCCGGGGTGACGCTGTACAGCACGCTGCTGGCGTCGTTCCAGGTGCTGTTGCATCAGTTCAGCGGCGGTGACGATGTGCTGGTCGGCGCGGACGTTGCCGGGCGTGAGCAGCCGGCGCTGGAACGTCTGATCGGCTTCTTCGTCAACGTGTTGCCTCTGCGTTCGCGCTTCGAGGCGCACAGCGCGTTCTCGGACTTCCTGGCCCGCACGCAGGACAACCTGCTCGGTGCGCTGGAGCATCAGGACCTGCCGCTGGACATGATCGTCGAAAGCTGTGGCGTGCCGCGTCACAAGGGCATGAACCCGCTGGTGCAGGTCTTGTTCGTGATGAACAACCTGCCGGGGCGCACGCAATCGATGGGTGGCTTGAGCGTTGAACCGCTGGCGGCGTTGCAGACCCATTCTAAATTCGACATGGCATTGTTCGTTGACGAAGAAGAAGGGCAATTGCTGGGTAATTGGCAATTCGCCACAACCTTGTTCGGACACGAGCGCATTCAGTACCTGGTGAAGGCCTGGATAGCCCTGTTGGAACAGATCGTCGCTGATCAGGACATTCAATTGGGAGCTATCAGCATGCCAGTCGACAATTTCGCAGTGGCCGCCAAACCCGCTGCGCCCGGACCCAAGGCCGACAAACTGGGCAAGTTCCTCAAGCGCGGCGCCGCCCCGGTGGCCAAGGTTCGCCCGGCCCCGGTACGTGAATCGCTGATCGCGGCACCCCAGCCATTCCCGCTGCTGGTGGAGCCGAACGAGCCGCAACTGGACTTGATCGAATGGATCAAGAACAACCGGCCGCTGATCGAAGAAAAACTCGCCACCCACGCCGGCATCCTGTTCCGCGGTTTTGAACTCGATGGCATTCAGGGTTTCGAGGCGTTCGCCGAAGCGATTCAGCCGGGCCTGTACGGCCAGTACGGCGACCTGCCGAAGAAGGAGGGCGGCAAGAACACCTACCGCTCAACGCCGTACCCGGAACGCAAGATGATCCTGTTCCACAACGAGAGCTCCCACCAGGACCGCTGGCCGCGCAAGCAGATGTTCTATTGCGAGGTGGCCGCACCGGTGGGCGGTGCGACGCCGGTGGTGGATTGCCGGTTGATGTACGAAAAACTGCCGGCCGACCTGCGTGACAAGTTCGAGTCCAAGGGCCTGCTGTACGTGCGCACGTTCACCGACAACCTCGATGTGTCGTGGCAGCACTTCTTCAAGACCGAAGTCCGCGCCGAAGTCGAAGCCCGTTGCCGGGCCGGCGGCATCGAGTGGCGCTGGCTGGAGAACAACGAACTGCAAACCCGCACACCGGGGCCGGCGATCATTCGTCACCCGATCACGGGCGCCAAGTCGTTCTTCAATCAGGTGCAGTTGCACCACATCTACTGGCTGGAGCCGGATGTGCGTGAGGACCTGTTGTCGATGTTCGGGCCCGAGCGCATGCCGCGTCACGTGTACTACGGCGACGGCACCCCGATCGAAGACGAAGTGATGCAGCGCATCGGCGATCTGTACGAAGAGTGCGCCGTGCGTTTCGACTGGCAGAAAGGCGACGCGATCCTGCTCGACAACATGCTCGTGGCCCATGCCCGTGACCCGTTCGAGGGGCCGCGCAAGATTGTCGTGGCGATGGGCGACATGTACGACCACAGCAGTCTTGAACGTGCGCCGGCCGCCGGGCAAACCGCCCCGGGCGCAGTGAACACCGAGGAAACCGGAGCATGAACGAAGTCATGATGGACACGCAGGAAAGCGGATTCGCCCTGACGCCCGAGCAACAGGCGCTGCTGGAGCAACTGTCGAACACGGCGACCTGCGGTGAGGCCTTGCGCTGGTTGAGTGTGACCCTGGAGGGCGACCTCGATCCGCAACGCCTGCAGGCCGCTTTCGATACGCTGCTGGCGCAACAGCCGATGTTGCTGGCGCAATTGAGCAAGGTCGCCGGTTTCCACGGCCTGCGTCAGAGCGCGATCCCGGTCGCCCGTTTTCCGCTGACGATTCAGGCGGCCGAGCAGGGTGCCGAGGACATTCAGGCGCAGATCGACGAATCGATGGGCCGCGCTTTTGTGGTCGGCGAATCGGCGGGTGTTCAGGCGATGCTGTATCGACTGGCGCCGCAGCAATGGCAGTGCCTGATCGGTATCGCTCGCCACAGTGCCGATGCGCAATCGCTGCATCTGCTGCTGGAGCAGGTGCAGCAAGCCTACGCCGGTGCCGAGTCTGCCGAAGATGAGGCGCCGGGCGAGTTCAGCCAATACCTGGAATGGCGCAGCGAAGTGGTGCTCGACGAAGACGCGAGCACGGCGCGGGCTTATTGGCAGCAACTGCTGCAAGGTGCCCAGGTCGACATCGCCACGCCCTGGCTGGCCGCCCGCAGCGTCAGCCAGACGACGGCCGGCGCCGACTCGCGCCTGTCACTGGTGCTGCAACCGGCGCAACGCGCAGGTTTGCAGGCCCTGGCCGAGCAGCTCGGCCAGCCTGTCGCCACGTTGTTGCAAGGTGCGTGGTGGGTGTTGCTGGGCCGCTTGAGCGGGCTTGAGCAGGTGCTGGTCGGTGTACGCCACGACAGCCGCAGCGACTATGAATACTTCGCCAGCGCCGTGGGGGTTTTCGAGAAAACCTTGCCGCTGTCGGTGTCGTTGCCGGCCGGTGCGGCCTTCAGCGACTGGCTGGTGGAACTGGCCGCGCGCCTCGAAGAACATCGCACCTGGCAGGAATACTGGACCCCGGATCTGGCACCGGATGCGGCGCGGCCGGTCTACGGCTTTACCCTCGGCCAGGCCGGTCGCAGCGGTAACAGCGGCGGTTTGCGCTGGACGATGTCGGATGCCTTGCCGGTGCAGCCCGATGCCTTTGAATGCTTGTTGCAGGTGCAACTGGACGACGCACAGCAACCGGCGGCGGTGGAACTGCGGTACGCGAGCTCGCGTTATTCGCCGGCAGCCGCGAGCGTGGTGCTGGAGCAGTTCGGCGTTCTGCTGGATTCGATCCGGGCCGCCCCGCACACCCCGCTGGCGCAGCTCAACTTGCTCGGTCATGCCGAAGAGCAGCGTTTGCTGGCCATCAATCCATCAGCGCAGCCATTGGCCGACAGCCGTTTTCTGCCGCAGCGCATCGCCGATCTGATGCTGCGCACCCCGGATGCGATTGCCCTGACCGACGCCGGGCAGTCATTGAGCTACGGCCAGTTGCAAGTCCGCGTGGACAGCGTCGCGCAAGGTCTCAAGGCGCAGGGGCTGGGTGAAGGTTCGATTGTCGCGCTGGCGCTGCCGCGCTCGGCGGATCTGGTGATCGTCATGCTGGCGAGCTGGCGCATCGGTGCGGCCTATCTGCCGCTGGATGTGCAATGGCCGCAGGCACGTCAGGCCTTGATGCTGGAACAGGCTGGCGCCGCACTGTTGCTGACCGACGCCGCGCATCTGCCGGCCTGGCAGGGGCAGCCGCACAAGGCGTTGACCCTGGCAGATGTCAGCCAGTCGAGTGCAGCATTGCCGGCGCTCGCCACCCAAGGCCACGACATCGCGTATGTACTGTTTACCTCCGGCTCCACCGGTGTGCCGAAAGGCGTGGTGATCGAGCATCGGCAACTGCTGAACTACACGGCTCAGGCCAGCCAGGCGCTGGGGCTGGAACAGTGCCGCAACGTCGGTTTCAGTTCGACGGTGGCGGCGGACCTGGGCAACACCGCGTTGTTCGGTGCGTTGTTCAACGGGGCCACGCTGCACGTTGCCAGCGATGAGCAGATGCAGGACGGCGCGCTGTTCGCCGAGTACCTGCAACAGCAGCAGATCGACTGCCTGAAGATCGTGCCGTCGCACCTCGCCGCGCTGCTCGACAGCGAGCGGGCAACCTTGCCGCGCACCCTGGTGCTCGGCGGCGAGCCGATTGCCCCGACCCTGATCGAGCGCATTGCGCGGTTGCGCAGCGACTGCCGGGTGTTCAACCACTACGGTCCTACCGAAGCGACGGTCGGGGTCATGGTTCATCCGCTGGATCTGCACGGCGCTGCCGGCGATTGTTCGGCGCTGACTCAGGTGTTGGGCAACAACCAGGTTTACGTGCTGGACGCGCAGTTGCGTCTGGCGCCGGCCGGTGTGCTGGGCGAGTTGTACCTGGGTGGTGCGCAGTTGTGCCGTGGCTACCTGAATGCCGAAGCTGATGAGCAGACGTTCATCCAGAGCCCGTTTGATCCGGCGCAGCGTCTGTATCGCTGCGGCGACCTGGCGCGCTATCGCGTGGACGGCGGCATTCAGTTGCACGGTCGGCGCGATCAGCAGGTCAAGGTGCGTGGCTTCCGCATTGAACTGGCGGAGATCGAAGCCGAGCTGCTGCGCCTTGCGCCGGTGGCCGAAGCGCTGGTGCTGCCGGCCGCGTCGGCCGAGCAGGGATTGCTGGCCTTTGTCGTCGCGCATCAGGGCCTGTCGGCGGGCTTGCTGGACGCTACACGCGCCGAACTGAGCGCTCGTCTGCCCGGCGTGATGGTGCCGCAGCATCTGCAATTGATCGACCGTTTCCCACGGTTGGCCAACGGCAAGATCGACCGCAAGGCATTGCAGCAACTGGCGGGCAGGGCGGCGGATGACGAAGGTGTCGCGCCGCGCGATGCACTCGAGCAATTGCTGGCTTCGCGCATGGCGCAGTTGCTCGGGCTCGAGCGGCTGGGGGTTGATCGTGACTTCTTTGCCGCCGGTGGCCATTCGTTGCTGGTGATCAAGCTGGTGGCCGGGATTCGCAAGTTGCTGCAGTGCGAAGTTCATCCGGGGCTGGTCTTCGATCATCCGACCGTGGCATCGCTTGCAATGGCGTTGCGGGCGGTGGAAAGCACCCCGGGCCAGTTGGAGAAAATGGCCCAGGTACGCCTGCGCATGGACGCGATGAGCCCCGAGGAAAAGGCCCGCCTGGCCGAGCAGGCGCGGCAGCTGCAAGCCGCCAAGGCTGCGCAAGGCAGCTGACATGGCATGAAACAAAAGGCCGTCGCCCAACAGCGTCGGCCTTTTTTTTAACTTTTCGCGCTAATGATAAATAAACTCATTCCGGTTTTTTGGAGGTGCTGCGTCTTACTAAGGTATGTGGGCAAATTGGGTCGGGCAGGGCAGCCAGGTCACCGGATTTGTTCAGCGAAAAATTTCGCCGTTGTCCAGCCAGATGACCGTGCCCGGGGAGGGGCCGGTCGACCGCGCACTGACAGATCGCCCGAGGGCCATCGAGTGCGCGGCTCACTTGTGCAGACAGCGGCGGGCCCTTCGGCCCAATGGATTTCCACTTCTACCAATAATAGAGAGCACGATGTCAGCAATTCATGAGTTGAAACCTCTGTTCAAGGCACTCGTCATGTCCCGCGGCCTGCGTTCGCGCCGAGTGTTGACCGGTCTGGGGCTGGTCTGCGTATTGCCGCTCAGCGCTCAAGTGATGGCTGAAGACGTCAGCATCAACATCCCGGCCCAATCGCTGCCGCAGGCATTGCAGGCGTTCGGTCAGCAGACCAACCAGCAAGTGATCTACAACGCTGACGACATGGCCGGACTCAAGAGCCACGCGGTCAGCGGCAAGATGAGCCCGCAGGCGGCCATCGCCGAATTGCTCCGCGGCACCGGCGTGCGTTACAGCATCGAGGGCAACACCCTGATGCTGGTGCGCGGCACGGCCACACAGGGTCTGGAACTGGGCGCGACCAACATCAGTGCGCAACAGGTCGGGGCAACCACCGAAGGCAGCAACTCGTACACCTCCAACGCCGTCACGATCGGCAAGGGCACTCACACCCTCAAGGAAATTCCGCAGTCGGTCACCGTGATGACCCGCAAGCAGATGGACGATCAGGACCTGGTCGACCTCAAGGACGCGCTGAACCAGACCACCGGCATCGTCGGCCTGCAGGGCGTCGGCAAGGGCATCATCATCTCTTCGCGCGGTTTCCAGATCGACGACTGGCAGTACGACGGCGTGCCGATTCCACGTAACAACTACTCGCTGGGCAACTGGGCGACCCAGGACCTGATCTTCTTCGACCGTCTGGAAATCCTGCGCGGTGCATCCGGCCTGTTGCAAGGGACCGGCAGTCCTGGCGGTGCCATCAACCTGGTGCGCAAACGCGGTCAGGCGGCACCGACCGTGAGCATCACCGGCAAGGCCGGCTCGTGGGATCACTACGGCCTGCAACTGGACGCGGGCGGCCCGCTGAACCAGGCCGGCACTATCCGTGGCCGTCTCGTTGCCGATGAAGACCAGAGCGATTCCTTCGTCGACTACGAATGGAGCAAGACCCACTCGCTGTACGGCTCGCTGGACTTCGACCTGAGTGACGACACCACCCTGGGCCTGGCGGTCAGCCGCACCGAGGCCGAGTCGCGTCCGATGATCCGTGGCCTGCCGCGTTACGCCGACGGCAGAATGCCGGACGTTTCGCGTTCGACCTACGGCGGTGCCAAATGGAACCACTCGCAGATCAACGTCACCACCCTTTACGCTGACCTCGAACACCGTTTCAACGACGACTGGGCGTTCAAGGTCGGTGCCGTGCAGATGACCGAAACCAACGAGTCGAAAAGCCAGCGTCTGCAAAGCTCCGGTGCCGGTCTCAAGCCTGACGGCAGCGGTATTCAGTACGCCGATTTCATCACCGACTTCGACTCCACCAAGGTCGGTCTCGACATGAACCTCACCGGCAAGTTCGAAGCCTTGTCGATGCAGCAGGAAGTCATGATCGGCGGCAACTACTCCCAGCTGGAGACGGATGACCAGCTCGCCCGTACCTTCAACAACAACGCCACCGACACGATCTTCAACGTCAATAACGATCGTCCGGACATCAGCTACGACAGTCTGCTCAACACCGCCGGCGGCCGTGCCACCGACAGCAAGTACGATATTCGTCAGAAAGGTCTGTATGGCACCTGGCGCGTCAAACCGGTCGACGACCTGACGCTGGTGCTGGGTTCGCGCGTCAGCTGGTATGACTACAGCTACAAGTCCAAGAACCGCGCTGCCTTCAGCGATGAATACGTCGCTGCCGACCCGAGCAAAACCAACGAAACCGGTGAAGTCACCCCTTACGCCGGTATCGTCTACGACCTGAGTCGCGAGTGGGCGGTGTATGCCAGCTACACCGACGTGTTCCAGCCGCAGACCGTGCGCGATGCCAACGGCACGATGCTCAAGCCGATCATCGGCAGCAACTACGAAATCGGCCTCAAGGGCGAGCTGATGGACGGCCGGGTTAACACCTCCCTGGCGCTGTTCCGCTACGACCAGAAAAACCGTGCGGTCGATGATGTTTCCGGCGGCATGGAATGTGACGGCTGGTACTGCTCCACGGCGGCGGGCAAAGTGCGCAGCCAGGGTCTGGACGCCGAGATCAGTGGTGCTGTGACCGACAACCTGCAACTGTTTGCCGGTTACACCTACAACACCACCAAGTACCTCGACGATCCTGACATGGAAGGTCGCACGTTCAGCACCTGGACACCGAAACACATGCTGCGTGTGTGGGGCAACTACCAGTTCACCGGTGATTTGAACCGTCTGAGCACCGGGCTTGGTTTCACCACTCAAAACCACACCCTGGGCTACGAAGGCTCTTACGAGGTGGCGGGTTACACCGTGTGGAACGGCCGTGTCGCTTACCAGCTGACACCGGAGATCAGCCTGGCGGTCAACGCGAATAACCTGTTCGACAAGAAGTACGTCAACGCGGCGTACAACCAGCTCAGTGGTAACAACAACTTCGGTGACCCACGCAACGTGATGTTCTCCGTGAAGTACACCCCGCAGTTCTGATGCACTGACCGGGTGCCGAACCGGCCCACGCTCCTGAACAAGGAGGGTGGGCCGGTTTTTTTATGCCCGGAGTTTCTCGCCGGCACCTTGCTGAAACAAAGCACACCCGAACAAAACAGCAGGCATGAAAAAACGCAGAGGCCGAGGCGTCTGCGTTTTTTGTGTTGCCGAAGGGTCAGTCCCGCGTCACGCCCTCGCAGGCGAGGAGCACGGATTCAAACGAGTCCAGCAGGCTTTCGCCATAGATCATGCTGCGGTGCGGCAATGGCGAATGGACGGAACCTTGCAACTGCCCACTGAGGTTGTACTGGCGCAGGACCTGCTCCGAGTGCAGCACTTGCTCCAGGGTCTTGTGCTGCAACGACCACCAGCAGCTGGCCTTGACCTTGAGGGTTGGCAGCGAGAACGCATCGAAACTCTTGACCAGCCGCTCGTGGATGTCGAACGCCTGGGCGTTCATGATTTCCTGTTTGATGGCCTCCAGCGTGGCGATCATTTCCTGTTCGTCGGTGGCGGCCTGCTGGCTGGCCCACTGATAAAAGGCCTTGAGGCTGGTTGTCGGGTTCTCGGCGATGTAACGCGCCGCAGGCTCTTCCAGATGGGCAAACATCAGGCTGAACATTTCCACGGCAACGGACAGTTCGTTGTCTGCGCTGAGGTACTCGGGGTTGTCTTCCTCCAGCGGTTTGCGTGGCAGATCCGCAGGGAAGATGCTTTCCGGCAGGGTGGTGTCGACCAGACCCAGAAACGTCACCTGTTTGCCCTGGCGCTCCAGTGCAGCGGCCACGTCCATGGCGATCGCGCCACCCAGCGACCAGCCCATCAGGCGATAGGGGCCGTCGGGGTGCTTTTCGACAATCTGTTCGGTGTATTCGGCAATCATCTCGGGCCAGGTCTGGGTGCTGGCGTCCTTGTCGGCGAAGCCTTTGTGCATGATGCCGAAGGTGCGAGCGTGCTTGCTCAGACGCTTGGCCAGCGGCTGATAACAGAAGACGATGCCGCCGCTCGGGTGCAGACAGAACAGCGGTGTAGCGGTTGACGTGGCGCCGGTCAGCTCGACCACGCATTGCACCTGCTGTTGATGTTCCATGCCGATGAACCGGGCCAGCACTTCGACCGTGGGGTGCGCGAGCATTTGTTGCAGGGCCAGTTTGATCCCCAGGCGCGCGTTCAAGGCGGAAATGAACTGAATGGCCAGAATCGAATGGCCGCCCAGCTCGAAGAAATTGTCGTCCAGGCTCACACGCTCGACATGCAGCGCCTCTTGCCAGAGTTCGGCCAGTGCTGTTTCGAGGGGCGTTTGCGGCGCACGGAACGGCCGGTGTGCCTGATGCAGATCGGGCAGTGGCAGGGCTTTGCGATCCAGTTTGCCGTTGGGGCTCAGTGGCAATGCACTCAGCACCACCAGGTGAGCAGGGATCATGTAGTTGGGCAGGCGCACCTTCAATTCTGCCTTGAGGGCTTCGCGCAGTTCGTCCTCGGGTGGCTCGCTCGCATGCGGCACGACATAGCCGATCAACTGCGTGCCGGTCGCGCCTTCGTGGGCGACGACCACGGCCTCACGTACGGCTGGCCACTGCAGCAGGCAGGACTCGATTTCGCCGAGCTCGATGCGGAAGCCGCGAATTTTCACCTGGTGGTCGAGGCGCCCGACATATTCGATCACGCCGTCGGCGCCATAGCGGGCCAGATCGCCGGTGCGATAGAGGCGTCCGCCCCGGTTGCTGAACGGGTCCGGGATGAAGCGTTCGGCGGTCAGCTCCGGTCGATTGAAATAGCCCCGCGCGAGCAGCTCGCCGGCAATCATCAGTTCGCCCACGGTGCCGACGGGCACCGGCTGACCGCCGCTGTCGAGCAGGTACACGGCACGACCGGCCAGCGGTCGACCAATCGGCATGGCTTTGGGCAGGGGAATGCGCCCGGTGACGTAGTCGCTGCAATCGAGCAGCGTGGAGTCGACGGTCGCTTCCGTCGGGCCGTAGACATTGAGCAATCGCACGTGGCCGAGACCGGCCTGGCCCCAGGCCGCGACCGCTTCCGGTGGCATGGCTTCGCCGCCGACCACCACCTGACGCAGCGATCCGTAGTCCCGTGGGCCGGCGGCCGCGAAGTCCTTGGCCAGCAAGTTCCAGTACGTCGTGGTCAGTTCGCTGACGGTGAATTTTTTCTCCAGCAGCTGCTGATACCAGGTTTCGCTGTCCCAGATGTCCTGCCCGCGCAGCACCACCGAAGCGCCGCAGATCAGCGCCGGGTAGAGCTGATCGACAAACGCATCGAAATTGAACGTGCCGTATTGCAGCAAACGGTCGGCAGGCGTCAGACCGTGGAACTCCCGACCGATTTGTGCGTGACGGGTCAGGGCGCCGTGAGTGATGCCCACGCCTTTCGGGCGACCGGTGGAGCCCGAGGTGAACATCACGTACGCCAGATTGCTGGCGAAAGTGCGGCAGGGCGGGTTGTCGACAGGTTGGTCATCGAGCGGATCAACCTCATCGACGCACACCACCTTGACCGATGACGGCGACGGCAGGCGCTCAAGCAGCGAATCCTGCGCCAGCAATACATCCAGGCCGCTGTCCTCGATCATCCAGGCCAGGCGTTCCTGCGGGTAGTCGGGGTCGAGCGGGACATAGACCCCGCCGGCCTTGAGCACCGCCAGCAGGCTGATGATCATGTGCGCCGAGCGCTCGACGGCGATGCCCACGCGGACTTCGGGGCCGACGGCGCACGCGACCAGGGTGTTCGCCAGTCGATTGGCCGCCGAATTGAGCCGGGCATAACTCACGTGCAGGTCATTGACGATCAGTGCCACCGCGTCCGGTGTGGCCAGCGCCTGACGCTCGAACAACTGGTGCACGCCTTCGTCGGGCAAGGCCGAGGCGGGCGGGTTCCATTGTTCGAGCTGCACGTGGCGTTCATCGCGGCTCAGCAGCGGCAGTTCGCTCAACGCGCAGCGCGGATCTTCGGTGATCGCGTGCAGCAGGTTCTGCCACTGACCGGCCAGGCGTTCGAGGGTCGCGGGCGTGTAGAGGTCGCGGCTGTATTCGAGGCTGGCGTCGATGCGCTCCAGCGAATAGGCGATGTCCAGCGACAGGTCGAATTTGGCCTGGGTCGTGTCCGCCGGGAGGAAGTCCAGCGCCAGGTCGCCCAACATCAGCGGACCCTCGCCGGAGGCCTCGGTGCGCCAGTTGAACAGCGTTTGAAACAACGGATTGATCTGTCCGTTCGCCCGCAGTTGCAGGTCGTCGAAGCTCAGCTCCAGCGGGTAGTCGGCATGATCCAGCGCGGCGAGGGTTTCGCGGCGCAGGCGCTGGAGAAAATCCTGGCACGGCAGCTGTGGATCGATGCGCACGCGGTAGACCTGGGCGCTGACAAAAAAGCCCACCAGCTCCTGGGTTTCGCTGCGATTGCGGCTCGCATTCGGCACGCCGACCGTGAAGTCCTGCTGGTTGCTGTAGCGGCTCAGCAGCAGTTGCCAGGCACCGAGCGCCACCACAAACGGCGTCAGTCCCCACTGTTGGCAGAAGCGGTTCAAATTCTGTGTCAGTGCCGTCGGCAGGCTGAAGTCGTGTTTGCCGGCCGGGTGGGTCTGCTGCTCGTGACGAGGAAAGTCGGTCGGCAGTTCCAGCGGCGGCAGGGTCTGCCCGAGGTAGTTGCGCCAATAGTCGGCACTGGCGGCACACGCGGCGCTGTCGAGGTATTCGCCGCGTTGCCAGTTGGCGTAGTCGGCGTACTGGATGGCCGGTCGGCGCAGCGGCGACGAATCGCCCGCCACGACCTGTTCATAGGCCTGCATCAGGTCCTGCATGAGAATGGCGTTGGACCAGGCATCGGAGGCGATGTGGTGCATGTTCATCAGCAGCAGGTGTTCAGTGTCGGCGGTCTGCAGCAGCGTCGCGCGCATCAGCGGCGCGGTTTTCAGATCGAAGGGCAGACCGGCCTCGACGGCGATGCGTCGGGCAAGTTCGGGGTCGCGTGTTTCGGCGCTCAGGTGGCGCAGGTCTTCGAAGGCCAGTTCGAGTGTCGCTTGTTCATCGACGACCTGCATCGCCACGCCGTCGATCTCGACGATCGCGCTGCGCAGCACGTCGTGGCGTGCGATGACTTTGTTCAGCGCCGCTTGCAGATGCCGGGCTTGCACAACGCCGTTCAGGCGCACGGCACGGGGCAGGTTGTAGGCGGCACTGTCGGGCGTCAGCTGTTGCACGAACCACAAGCGTTGCTGGGCGAAGGAGAGCGGCGCCGGGACCGGGTGGGGGCGGGCCGGGATGCCTTGAAGTTGCACGCCGGCATCAGCCATCAGCAGCGCCAGCACTTCATCATCGAGTAAGTCGTTCATCGGTCTCTCGTGGTTGGCAGCGCCGTGGTCGCTGACGGCGTTGCCGACAGTCGGGTCCACGGCGATAAACATTCAGGTAGAAGGCCGACAGCGCACAGGCGCTGTCGGCTGAAAGAGCGCTTTCGCTCAGGCGGTTTCGAGGGGCTTTTTGTGGGTGACGACCCGGCCACCCTCCATGCGCACCAGTTGATCGGCGACGTCGAAATAGCGGTCGTCGTGGGAGATCACGATGATGGTCTTGCCCATCTGTTTCAGTTCCGGCAGCAACTCGGTGTAGAAGATCCGCCGGAACGCCGGGTCCTGGTCGGCGGCCCATTCGTCGAACACCAGCACCGGACGTTCCTCCAGCCAGGCGTTGATCAGGGCCAGACGCTTGCGCTGGCCGGTGGACAGATCGGTGGTGCTGAACACGCCGTCCTGAATGCTCACCTTGTGCGCGATTTCCAGGCGCTCCAGATACCGGCCGGCATCGGCAGGGACCTGTTGATCGCCCTGAACCAGCTCATCGAACAGGTAGTAGTCGGCAAAAATCGTGGTGAACAGCTGGCGGTAGTCATCGCGGGCCCGGGCATCGACCACCTGACCGTTGAGCAGGACTTCACCGCGCTGTGGCGCATACAGCCCCAGCAGCAGTTTGATCAGGGTGGTCTTGCCGCCGCCGTTCTCGCCGACGATGAACACGATGTCGCCCTGAGCGATGTTCAGATTGACCGGGCCCAGTTCGAAGGCGGCGCTGCCTTTGACCGGGGGAAAGGCGTAATGCACGTTGTGCATTTGCAGCTGCTGGACCGGGGTTTTGCTCACCGGCGCGGATTCGCTCAACAGCAGGTGCGGCTCCGGCGAGGAAAATTGCTCGGCCAGATCGTTGATGCGCTTGAACGCGATGTTCGCGCGGCTGATCACCGGCAGGGTGGTGATCAGGTATTCCAGCGGGCCTTTCATGTACAGCAGCACCAGCACGAAACCGCTGAGCACCGCTTTGTCAGTGCCCAGCCACAATGACTGCAGGGCCAGCACCAGGCCGATGACCACGAAAAACAGCATCGAGCCGAACGTCTTGGCTATCACGAAAATGTTGACCGAACGAATGTGGGTCCGGCAGATGAAATCGGCGGTGCCTTCGATGCGCTGGCTGAACATGCGCTGGCGACGCGGCCGATGAATGCGCAACTCCTTGGCGCCGGCGGCAATCGCGCTGTAGTGCTTTTGCAGCTCATCTTCGGCTTCGCGAGCGGTTTCGAAGCCTTTGATGCCTTTGTTGCGGGCGACGTATTGCACCGCGATACCGACCACCAGGGCCACCAGCAGCAGGATGAACATCGGCAGCGACAGGAACGCCAGATAGCCCAGGCAACCGAGCGTCACGGTAAAGGCGATGGCCAGCGGCGCGAAGGAAAAGGCGAAATCGCTGACCGTGTCGACGTCGTGGGTCAGCACCGGAATCAGGCGGTGGCTGCGGAACCGTTCAATTTGTTCGATGGGCGCCAGCAGGACCTTTTCACCCAGGGATTTACGCAGCCCGGCAATGATGTGCTGGCCGACGTGGTTGGTGCCGATGTCCGACAGAATCGAGGTCAACAGGGCAAAGGCGCAGAGGCCGGCAAACGTCGCCAATACCGTGGCCGAAGGGCTGCCGGCGCCGTTCAGGGCTTTGTTGATGGTCGCCAGCAGGGCGGTGACGCTGACGCCACCGAGCATGCCGAGCAGGATCGACAGCGCCACGACGACCCGGTAAGGCTTGAGCAGGCCGAGGACTTCACTGATGGCTCCGCGCGATTTTGTGGTCATGGAGGTTTCCGCTTTTGGTGCCGGTCAAGGCATTGGTTCAAGGGTAGGGCTGGTTAAAAGACGAAACCCGCGGGCAGCGATTTAGCCGCCCGCGGGTTTATCGAGGACTCAAGCGACGAGCGAGCGGCGGGTGCCGCTGCGGTGCTCGCGGTTAGAGGTCGCGCGCCACGCGAAAACCGATCCAGTCGCCACGCTCGGTCGGCACCAGCGCATTGCGGTTGCCGGAGCGGGAGAACACCGGCGCTTCGCCCCAGTCGTTGCCGCGAATGCGCTTGAACTGGCACTTGCCGGTCTCCCACGCACTGCCGTCACTCGGCGCGCCTTCGTAGTTTTCGTTGTAGCAATCGGCGGTCCATTCGTAGACGTTGCCGTGCATGTCGTACACACCGAAGGCGTTGGGCGGGAAGCTGCCGGCCGGCGCGGTGAAGTTGTAGCCGTCGGCCGCACCGTAGGTATTGGCGTGCTTGGCGATGCTGTATTCCTTGCCCTCATCGAACGGGAACGGGAACGGCCCGGTGGTGCCGCCACGGGCGGCGTATTCGCGCAGGGACTCACTCACCAGCCGATATTGCTTGCCGGTCTTTTTCGACAGCCAGGCCACGTACGCGTTGGCCTCGGCGAAGTCCATGCACACTGCCGGGTGCTTGTCGGTGTACTGCTTGCGCGGGTCGCTGCCGGCGTAATCCGGGATCCCGGCCTTGCACGCGCGGCCCGGGCGGGTATCGCCATCGGGCATGACGTAACCGGTGTCCTTGAGGTAGGCAAACCATTCGCCCTTGAGCACCTGGAAACGGCTGATCGCCAGCGGCTTGGCGAACGTCACCGGGTGCATCGGGCCTTCGTCGGGCTCACGGCCGACTTCATCTTCTGGCGTGCCCATGGTGAAGGTGCCGGTGGGCAGCACGACCATTTCCGGACAGTCCTTGCAGTCCTTGAACACCTTGCCCGGTGCCGGCGGGGTGGCGGCCTGGGCGGTGGTCGGCAGCAGGCAAGCGGCGAGGGCGGCGAGCGTCAGCGCCGACAGGCTTTTCAAAGCAAAACGAGGCAGTTCACTGTTCATTTCGAGTCTCGTCAAAAGGAAAAAGGTTCGGCTCACAGCGCCTGATCCAGCACGGCCAGCAGGCGGTCGATCTGGGCTTCGTCGTTGAGCAGGCCCGGCGCGGTGCGGATCACTGGCCCGACATCGCGCTCGACGGCGTCGGCCACGACTTTGTTGGCCATCAGGTGCGCGGCGATCTTGTCGCTGTTCTTGCCAGTGACCCGGAAGAAGGTGAAGCCGGCGGAAAACTCAGGGCTCAAAGGCGTGACCAGCTCGATCTGCGGGCGTTGCAGCAGGCGTTTTTTCAGGTAGCTGTTGAGCTCATGAATGCGTGCCTGCACGTCGGCCTTGCCCAGTTGCAGGTGCAACTTGAACGCCTCGGTCAGCGCCCAGCGGTGTTCGAAAGCGTGATAGCCGCCCGGGGTCATGGTGGTGGAGAAATGCTCGGCCTCGGAAAAGGTTGGAATGATCGGCGTGACGTATTTCACTTCCGGCGTGCGGCTGACCACGATCCCGGTGCCGCGCGGGCCGAACATCCATTTGTGGGTGCCGGCGATGAAGAAGTCGCAGTTCATGGCCGGGAAGCTCACGTCTTCCACGCCGAAACCGTGCACGCCGTCCACCACATAGATGATGCGGTCGGCTTCGCTGCGCCCGCGGTTGTGTTTGTCGACCAGCGCACCGATGTCGGCGAGCGGCAGTTTCACGCCGCTGCCCGAATGCACCCAGCACATGCCCAGCACGCGGGTTTCCGGGCGGATGCTGCGGTCGATATTGGCCAGCAGTTCATCCTTGCTGATCCGGTAAGGATCCTTGAACAGACGGATCTTGCGCACCTTGGTGCCGTCACGCTGGGTGCGCAGTTCGAGGATGGTGTGCGTTGCGTAATGCTCGTGGGCCGTGGTGAGGATTTCCTGATCGGCGCGCACCTGCACGCCGCCGTAAATCATCGCCAGGCCTTCGGTGGTGCTGCCGGTGAGCGCAATCTGCCGGGCATCGGCCTGCACGTATTGGCCGGCCAGCACGCGCACGGCTTCCTCGCGTTTTTCGGTGACGCCGTGGTCCCAGTCCATCGCCAGCCCGGGGTTCTTGTCGAGGGCGGCGCGGTGCATTTCGATCGCCTCGCGCACCGGGCGCGGGTGGGTGGTGATCAGGAAGTTGGAGAAGTGCAGCCACGCCGGATCCTGATCGAACAATTGCTGCAACTGCGCCCACTTGTTGCGTGGCAGCGAGGCGGCGGTCGAAGCGTTGGCGATGTTCGGCAGGCTCGCACCCAATGGCAATGCGGCGGCGAGGATCCCGGCCTGCTTGAGAAAGTCACGACGGTTGCTCATGGCTTGGCGGCTTCCCGGGCAGTGGCCAGTGCCGGTTTGGCGGATTTTTCCACCTGGTCCCAGACCCGCAGGAAATTGCCGCCCCAGAGCTTGGCGATATCGGCTTCGGTGTAACCGCGCGACAGCAGTTCAGCGGTCACGTTGCGGATCTCGCCGACGTTCTCCCAGCCTTTGACGCCGCCACCTTCGTTGAAGTCCGAGCTGATGCCGACGTGGTCGATACCGATCTTTCTGACCGTGTAATCGATGGCGTCGCCCAGATCCTTGAGGCTGGCCTTGGGTTCGCCTTCGAGGATCGCGTAGAGCTGGCCGGCGTATTCGCCGAACTTCTGCTCCGACCACGCCGAGATGATCGGATCGCCCGGCATCAAGGCCATGGCCAGGTTCGGCAGCGGCGGCAGGTCGTAGCGTTTGCGCAGTTCATTCAGCTTGTCCTGAGTGCCCTGGGTCAGTGGGCGCAGGTATTGCGAGAAGCCGACGATCTGCACCACGCCACCGCTGTTCTTGATCAGCTGCATTTCCTTGTCGCTGAGGTTGCGCGGGATATCGACCATGGCGCGCGGCGCCGAGTGCGACGCCACCAGCGGGGTGCGGCTCAGTTGCGCGACTTGCTCCAGGGCCTTGGTCGACATCTGCGACACGTCGATGATCACGCCCAGGTCGTTCAGGCGTTTCACCGCTTGCTTGCCCAGGTCCGAAAGACCGTCGAGGGCGTCCGGCGAATCATTGAAGAACGGCAGCGGGCGCGACGAGTCGGCCCAGTCGTTGTTGCCGATGTAACTGAAGCCGAACATGCGCATGCCGCGCGCCGTCCACAGGTCCAGCAGGTTCAGGTCGTGGCCCAGCGGGTAGGCGTTGAGCATGCTGATGAAGATCGCGAACTTGCCTTCGCCGTGCAGGCGCCGGAAGTCGTCGGCGGTGTAGGCGATGCCGACCTGGTTGGGGAAGTCGCGGACCATGCCGGAAATGATCTTGTAGCGGATTTCCTGCTGGTTGCGCGCCTCGTCGACGAAGCCGGCGGTGGGCTTGTGCGGGGCATTGGCGCCGTTCCAGATTTCCGGCCAGCCGAAGATCGTCAGTGCCGCGCCGGACAGGCGTCCGCGATTGGCCTTGACCAGGTCGAACTGGTCGCTGCCGTCCTTGTCGACTTCGTGGCCGGTGGTGCCGAAGTTCTGGGTGATGGTGATGTGGCTGTCGAACGAGAGCATGTGTTCGTGCAGCTCTTCGGCCTGCTGCATGACTTTGCGAGGGTAGCCGGGATTGTCCTTGAACCAGATATCCCAGACCGCGAAACCGGCGCCGGCGCTGATCGCCAGGGCCAGCGGCAGGCCGATGTAAAGAGCCTTTTTCGAACGTGGTTTTGTCATTGCCATCTCAGTCAGGTTCGCCGTCGAGGTGCAGGCACAGAGGCCTTTGCTATCTGGGAAGAACGAGCGGGCGCGGGAGAAAATTAGTCCGCCCCGAGGGCGCTTAAATTTGTTCGCTCAGCAAACGTTCTAGCTTGGATAAAGCCTGCTTCAGGGCTGAACACAGGTAGGGCAATGAGGATTTCTCGACGATGGTTCATGGCAGGCCTGGCGCTGACCGGCGCTGCCGTACCTGCAGCTTATTTCGGGCATCGCGAATGGACGAAGCCCGACCCGACGATCACCCCCGGTGAGGCGTCTTTCGATGTCGCCGACGTGGCCGGGCAACGCCTGGCGAATGCGTTGCGCGGGGTCTGGAAGATCCGCTTCGTCGGGCGTGATGCGGGCCTGGACGGCTTGCCGGCCCAGGGCCTGGAAGTGTTCATCGACATCGGTCAGAAAGGCCGGGGCGTGTGCGGTTTTCTCGATACGCCGGAGCGTCTGCGCTCTGCCGACACCCCTCGTTACCGAATACTCTGCGATCTTGCCGGGGCCGAGGCTTCGAAGCTCAGCTGGCGCCTGCTGGGCACCGGCGGCAGCGTCGACTACGAACTGAACATGACCCTCGACGAGGTCTGGGCGGATTTCGGCAACGCCGGCAGCGGCACCCTCAGTGGCAGTGTCCAGCGCCTCGATCGCGCGCTGGCCTTGCCGGCGCAGGATCACCGCTTCATCGCGGTCAAATGCCTGTTCCCCGAAGCCCGCCAGCGCACGCCGCTCAATGCGCCTTTGCTGGCCTGGCTGGTGTCACCCGAGCATCGACTGTTCCACCAGGTGTGGCACGCGACGCGGGACAAATGGCACACGCTGTCCGAGGACAAGCGCAACGCCTTGCGCGGCCTCGGCTGGCAGCCCGGCCCTCGGGATCAGGAGCGTGATGCCCGTGGTCCGCGCAAGGATCGCAACGGTTCGGGCATCGATTTCTTTTTCATGCACCGGCACATGCTCGGGACGGCGCGCTCGCTGCAGGATCTGCCGTCGTGGGAGTTCTTTCCGCTGCCGCAGCCGGAACTGGTGCGCGACCGTCAGGGTTTTGCCCGCTATTTCGATAACCACGACGGCACCGCGCTGCCGCCGACGTGGCTGGCCGATGGCGACGATGAATTCAGCCAGTGGGTCAGCGACATCAAGACCGCCGAGACCTATCAGAGCAACTTCGAGGTCTGGGAGTCGCAGTACCGCGATCCACAGTATCTGTCGAAGATGACCCTCGGTCAGTTCGGCTCCGAAGTCGAACTGGGGCTGCACGACTGGCTGCACATGCGCTGGGCTTCGGTGCCGCGCGATCCGTCCAACGGTCAGCCGGTGCCGCTGGCCCGGGATCTGGACGATTTTGCCGCACGCTGGTTCGCCCCGGAAAACGACTTCCTCGGCGATCCGTTTTCATCTCATGTGAACCCGGTGTTCTGGCATTTCCACGGCTGGATCGATGACCGCGTGGAAGACTGGTTCCGCGCCCACGAGCGTTTCCATCCGGGTCAGGTCACGCGGCTTGAAGTCAATGGTGTGAAATGGTTTGCGCCTGGGCGTTGGGTCGAAGTCGCTGACCCGTGGCTTGGCCCGACGACTCACGGTTGCAGCACTACGCCGGGGTTGCAGGTCGGCAAGTCGGTCGAGATGGATCCGGAAGTCATGAAGCTGGCGCTGCGAATCGTGTTCGGTTCGGATGAGAAGAAGCTGGAAGGATTGTTCCGGCGAGTGCCGAAGCGGCCGTGGTATGCGCGCAATCTGAAGGCCAAAACCGACGCGGTCTGAGGACCGCGTTATCGTTCGCTGGATCGCCCCCATGTAGCAAGCTCGCTTGTATGTTTAGACTTGAAGGGGTGGGCGGGACTAAAAGCTCGATTCCGACTCTAGCCAGTACGGACCGTGGGAGACTTCTCGTCCCGCCCTTTCTACCTAAAGCGCCGATAAGGA